>NZ_JAHGAD010000009.1:0-327948 GCF_030248375.1 Vibrio sp. B181a
AATTCACTATGCCACTACAGACAGTGTGAATTAAATTATCCGTGAGTGCAGAACCCGTTCCTCCCCTTTGAGCTCGTTGTGTTGAGAGCTTCGGAGTTTGATACAAGGGGAGGTTAGGTGGGGTTGCTGGTTTGAGGCTGAATGTAGGGTTATGTGCTTGCAATCTTCTTCTACCTTTTGTTTGTTCGCGCTTTGGCTAATGATTTGGATCGAGCTTGTGGTGAGTAGATTCCCAGTCTCACCTAGGTTCGCGGGAATGACACGGAGAGAACGCCAAACGAACAACGTCATTCTGAAGGAGCTTAAGCGAGTATTCAGAATCTACTTTCAGCGCGTTGTGATGCTGACAGTGTGAATTGAATTATCCGCGAATACGGAACCAGTTCCTCCCCTTTGAACTCGTTGCTTTGAGAGCTTTGGAGTTTGATACAAGGGGAGGTTAGGTGGGGTTGTTGGTTTGAAGCTGAATGTTGGGTTAATGCTTACAACCTTTTTTCACCTTTTGTTTGTTCGTGTTCTTGCTAATCATTTTCGATAGGGTTTGTGGTGAGTAGATTCCCAGTCTCACCTAGGTTCGCGGGAATGACGGGGAGAGAACGTGAAACGAATAGCGTCATTCTGAAGGAGCCTAAGCGAGTATTCAGAATCTACTTTCAGCGTATTGTGATGCTTAACGTGTGAATTGAATTATCCGTGAGTGCAGAACCCGTTCCTCCCCTTTGAGCTCGTTGCTTTGAGAGCTTCGGAGTTTGATACAAGGGGAGGTTAGGTGGGGTTGGTGTTTTGAGGTTGATGCTGGGTAAGGTGCTTACAACCCCCTCCAACTCCCCCCTTTTCTCGGCATAGTTTACCAAGCATTTGAATGTGGTTATCAAGGGGGAGAGTGTTCTTTGCTGCTGTGAGCTCAGTGTTTCCCACCGTCATTCTGAAGGAGCCTAAGCGATTATTCAGAATCTGCTTTCAGCGCGTTGTGATGCTGGCATTGTGAACTGAACTATCTGCGAACACGAAACCAGTCCCTCCCCTTTGAACTCGTTGTGTTGAGACCTTCGGAGTTTGATACAAGGGGAGGTTAGGTGGGGTTGGTAGTTTGAGGTTGAATGCTGGGTTAGGTGCTTGCAACCTTCTTCCACCTTTTGTTTGTTCGTGTTCTTGCGAATCATTTTCGATCGAGTTTGTGGTGAGTAGATTCCCAGTCTCACCTAGGTTCGCGGGAATGACGGAAAGAGAGAGCTAAACGAACAGCGTCATTCTGAAGGAGCCTAAGCGAGTATTCAGAATCTACTTTCAGCGCGTTGTGATGTTGCATTGTGAATTGAACTTTCCGCGATTGCAGGGCCAGTTCCTCCCCTTTGAACTCGGTGTTTTGAGATCTTCGGAGTTTGATACAAGGGGAGGTTAGGTGGGGTTGGTGGCTTGAGGCTTAACGTTGGGTAAGGTGCTTGCAACCCCCTCCAACTACCCCTTTTTCTAGACTTGATTTGCCAAGCATTTGAATGTGGTTATTAAGGGGGAGAGCTGTTCTTTGCTGCTGTGAGAACAGCGTCTTCCGACCGTCATTCAGAAGAAGTCTAAGCGATTGCGCAGGAGCTTCTAGAGGTATGTGTAAGTGTTAGGTTTTATATCAACTATTTTAACGTCGGGAAATGATGTATTTTAACTTCAAATTATTGTTATAAAGCGTTTTTCTTTGTCAGGTAATCTGTTTTTATCTGATGAGTCCGATTGGTTGATAAAGGTTTGTATGTTGAAAGCGATACAATTTTGTACTCGAAGCGAAGGGAAGTTTCTAACTCATACCACTGATCTAAAAGAAGAGGAATTTTATGAGTTAAAGATAGCTAGAGAGCGTTTAGTCAAAGTGCTAAATCACGAAGAGCTGTATGACCAAGTGATAGAGTCTTATGTTGATGCAAAATCTGCAATGTACGAAATGAGTATCCGCTCTCTTGCTGATGGGATTAATAACGATTACATCAAAGGTCACAATAAAAGAAGCAAGTTAAATCGTCTTTTCTTTAATACCTTAAATCTTAGTAAGTTATATCTTGATCGCCATTATCGTGAGAATAAGGGCAAAGATCATAAAATCAAAAGCGTCAGTTGCTTTGTTCACGGTGTTACAAACAAAGATACCGATCTTGATGAAGTTGCGTCTCAACGTTCAGCCATTTTAGAACTGAATAAGGATTATGCTTTAGGTTGTGAACTTCGTAACTTTGTTCAGCACGCGTCGCTCCCAGTTAAGAACTTTGTCTCAGGGGTTAACTATGACCCAGAAACTCGTAATTCTTTAGCTGTTTTCCATGTTCCGTTAGACAAGCAAGTTTTGATTGAAGGTGGGGTCAAGAAGAAAAAATTAGAAGGGTATTGTGACCAGATAGATTTGCATAAAGTTATGGACGGATATATCAATGCGATCTCCGAAATGCATATGCGTAGTAGGGCCTTAGTAGCAACTTGTGTTGAGGAAAGTGAAAGTCTTATTCACCAAAAGCGTAAAGAAATAGAGTCAAACTTTGAAGGTTTGCAATATGGGGTTGATATTGTGGATCATGAAAAAAGATTGTTCTCGTTACATTTGGAATGGTTTGAAGTGGTGAAACATTTAATGAAAAAGAATTCACATACACTCGATTTCAAACGATTTTCACACAAGCCTTATGACCAGCGACATCTTTGATTATTAACATTGTGTACTCGGTGAGTTTTGGTTAATGATTATCTAGTACAGAATGATTAACCAAAAAAGCCAGCAGTTAGTACCTGCTGGCAAAGTCTTTGGGCTTCTAGGTTTTTTGATTTTATTTCTTGTTACTCATCGCTGTCACGGTGCCCAGATTGGTTTTCCGGGGAAGAAAACACAGCACCGTGCGCTTTGTGCTCAAGAAATTGGAGATTAACCTTGCTTACGGATCAGGTAGTCAAATGCGCCTAAGCTTGCTTTTGCACCTTCACCCATCGCAATGATGATCTGTTTGTAAGGAACGGTTGTTGCGTCACCGGCTGCAAACACACCTTCTAGGCTAGTATCGCCACGGCTACCGACTTCAATCTCGCCACGCTCAGATAGGGCTACTTCTGAATCTTTTAGCCATTCTGTGTTTGGTACTAGGCCGATTTGAACAAAGATACCTGACAGTTCAATCTCTTTGATTTCATCTGTGTTGCGGTCTTTGTACTTCAAGCTTGTTACGCGAGTACCGTCGCCCACTACTTCTGTTGTTTGCGCCATCGTGATGATGTCTACGTTTGGTAGTGAGTTCGCTTTGTCGATAAGCACTTGGTCAGCGCGAAGTACATCGGCAAATTCAAGAACCGTTACGTGTTCTACGATACCAGCAAGGTCGATAGCGGCTTCGATGCCTGAGTTACCACCACCGATAACTGCGGTTTTCTTGCCTTTGAACAGTGGACCGTCACAGTGTGGGCAGTACGCGACACCTTTGTTGCGGTACTCTTGCTCACCCGGAACGTTCATTTCACGCCAGCGGGCACCAGGGCTTAGGATGACACTCTTACTCTTCAGCGTTGCGCCGCTTTCAAGTTGGATGTGAATCAAACCATCTTCTGTGTGTGCTGCGCCCATTAGCTTCTCAGCTTGTTGCTCAGTTACTACGTCTACGTCGTATTCTTTTAGGTGTTCTGCTAGGTCAGTTGCCAGTTTTGGACCTTCAGTACGTTTTACCGAAATGAAGTTCTCAATTGCCATGGTGTCCATAACCTGACCACCAAAACGCTTAGCAACCACGCCAGTACGAATACCTTTACGAGCGGCGTATAGAGCAGCTGCGCTACCACCAGGGCCTCCGCCGACAACAAGTACGTCGTATGGGTCTTTTTCGCTCAGTGCTTTCGCCGCTTTCTCGCTCGCGCCGTCATCCACTTTGTTTAGGATTTCAGTCAGAGACATACGACCTTGACCGAATAGCTCACCGTTCACGAATACACTTGGTACTGCCATGATGTCGCGTTGTTTCACTTCATCTTGGAACAAACCACCGTCGATCATGGTTGCTTTTACTTTCGGGTTGATCGCCGCCATCATGTTGAACGCTTGAACCACGTCCGGACAGTTTTGACACGACAACGAAATGAAGATTTCTACGTCTAGATCTTTGTCTAGTGCTGCGATTTGCTCAATCACTTCTGGTTCTAGTTTGATTGGGTGACCGCCAGAATGAAGCAGTGCCAATACTAGAGAGGTAAATTCGTGACCCATTGGCAAGCCTGCAAAGCGTAGTGCAGTGCCTTTTGCTGGGTTAGTTACCGCCATCACTGGTTTCCGTGCGCTTGCGTTGTCGTCACGTTCAACGGTGATTAGGTCGCTCATCTCTGCGATTTGGTTCGCTAGAGACAAAATGTCATTCGATGCTTTGCTTTCATCTAGACTAACCACTAAACGAACTTCTTCTTTTACATTAGCCAGATATTGTTTGAGTTGTTGTTGGATCGCTTGGTCTAACATAGTTGTTACTACCTTAATTAAAACTAAAAAGTGGTTACTGTAGATAAAACCTGAGGGGGAGAGAGCAAATCAGGCAGAAGGTCGTCAAGGTATCTAACCTGAAGTGCTCTCTAATTCAGTTCTAATCAGAAAAAGGAAATCGGGAACTGATTAGAACTTAAATTTCAGTGGCTTAGATTTTGCCAACTAGGTCTAGTGATGGAGCTAGTGTCTCTTCACCTTCTTTCCATTTAGCTGGGCAAACTTCGCCTGGGTGCGCTGCTACGTATTGAGCTGCTTTCACTTTGCGTAGTAGGTCTTCTGCGTCACGACCGATACCTTCAGCAGTGATTTCCATTGCTTGGATAGTACCTTCTGGGTCGATTAGGAACGTTGCACGGTCTGCAAGACCTTGACCTTCACGCATCACACCGAAGTTGTTTGTGATGTTGCCTGTTTGGTCGCCAAGCATGTAGTACTGAATCTTACCGATTGTGTCTGAGCTGTCGTGCCATGCTTTGTGAGTGAAGTGTGTGTCAGTTGATACTGAGTAAACTTCTACGCCACGTTTTTGTAGCTCTTCGTAGTGGTCTGCTAGGTCGCCCAGTTCTGTTGGACATACAAACGTAAAGTCTGCTGGGTAGAAGAAGAATACTGCCCATTTACCTAGAACGTCTTGTTCTGTTACTTCAACGAATTCGCCGTTTTTGTACGCTGTAGCTGCAAATGGTTTGATTTGAGTATTAATCATAATTTACTTTCCTTTGAATGTTTTAAGCTGAGCTGTTGTTGCTTTCGGAAAGTATATTCTCATCGGAGTGTGTTTAAGGAAAATCGCTTGTAACTATCCTATTGATAGCCATTTCCTATTTCACTTGATAGGGAAATCCGATGTAAGTGAGTTTGCTTTGATAGGTTTTATTGAAGATGAAGGCGGATTAGCAATAGAGAATACCGATGATGACCTTAAGTGGATCGTCTGAATAAGATCGAAAGAGCCTGCATCTCGGCAGGCTCTTTCTAATAGGAAGTGGTGAAGCGGATGCTTCTATCTTGTTAGCCCAGATTGTCGAGCACTTTGCCGCACAACTTCTTCAGCATGATCATTTCATCCAGCTCTAAGGTGATTTTACACATCATGGCGTTTGGTACTGACTTGGCTTGCTCCTTAAGGGCACGACCTTGCTCTGTTAGATTGAGTACGCGAACGCGCTCATCGGTTTCACTGCGACCACGCTCTACATAGCCTTTTGCTTCTAAACGTTTAAGCAGCGGTGTGAGTGTGCCTGAGTCCAAATGCAGTTGTGATCCCAACTCTTTCACGCTGGTACCGTCTTTCTCCCACAGCACCATCATCACTAAGTACTGCGAATAAGTCAGATCAAGCTCGTCCAGCAACGGGCGGTAAGCTCGGATCACTGCATTTGCTGCGCTGTAGAGCGGGAAGCAAACTTGGTTTTCGAGTAAGAGTTTATCGTCGTCGGTCATGGTGTTGTCGGTGTAACACTGGCTCATTGGCGTTGCCTACCTGATCACAGAGAAAGAGAGTTATAAAATAAATTGTGCACAATATAGTTGCAAACGATCTTTACTTCGATATAAGATTGCAAGCAATTAAATTGTGCACAACTTAAATTAGGAAGGACACTCGCATGACTACTCTATACAAAACTCAAGCTACCGCTTTGGCTGGTCGTAATGGTCAAGTAAAAACTGATGACGGTCTTCTCGATCTAGAGCTGTCATACCCGAAGGAAATGGGTGGCACAGGCGCAGCAACTAACCCAGAACAGCTTTTTGCAGCGGGCTATTCAGCGTGTTTTTCTAACGCGATTTTGCACGTAGCACGTGAAGGTAAAGTAAACCTGAAAAGCGCTCCTGTAACGGCAGAAGTGGGCATCGGTCCGAACGATAACGGCGGCTTTGCACTAACAGTGAGCCTAGCGGTAGAGCTAGACATGCCACAAGAACAAGCGCTAGAGCTAACGCGCATTGCACACCAAGTTTGCCCATATTCAAACGCAGTTCGTGGCAACATTGATGTGGCAGTAACGGTAAACGGCGAAGCAATTTAAGCGGTTTCAACCACTGCACAAAGACAAGAAAGCCTGCAAGTACGCAGGCTTTTTCTATATTTGAAGTAGGAGTCTAAATTTAAACTTAATTTAGTTTGTTCGAAATGCACAGGTATAGTTGGCAAGATTAGGTCAAAATCTACACGAAAAATAGAGTGTGATTAGCACTTTCTATTGATTCAAATATTTCGGTCAAACCTGCAGTATAGCTCGGCTGGTTTCGCTTGTTGTTACACCAGCGAGGTTGCCGATAGGAGTCATGTGATGAGCACTGAAACGGTAAGTTATCTAAAAAAGAATGCTGCGAAGCTTGAACTGGATGAACCAATGACGATTACGCAAAATGGTAAGCCTGTTTATGTCGTTGAGTCTTATGAAGAACGTCAGAAGCGTGATGAAGCCATTGCTTTAATGAAGTTTGTTAGCTTTGCTCAAAATGATGTTGCGAATGAACGTGTAAAGTCATCAGAAGATATGAAGAGCACGTTAGCAGCACTCAAAGATTGAGTTTGATACGAGCATGGAAGCAAAAGTTCTCTATACACAAACCTTTGAAAATACGTCTATCTATCCCCCTTGTTATGAACTGACAACAATCGGTGTGTACGACATCCGGCAATTTAGCTTTGATGGATTCAAGCTGCTTTACCGAATTGGTGACAAAAATACTATCTATGCTCTAGTGATTCTGAGTGACAAACAAAACCTACAAAACGCATTGATTGACCACTGCATCATGTTCAAATGATTCTATGAGAGACCGCATTAACGCGGTCTCTTTTGCTTTCTATCTCTAGTGTATTAACGCGACTCTAGCGGGTAAGAGCGGTAGCTCCACATGCCGTAAGTACGCAGTGCATCGCGGTAGATACCAAGCAGTTCGCCATCGCTGGCTTTGGCTAAGTCTTTCAGTGGCTTGTCTGGGTAGCTCACTGTGTCAAAAGTGATGTTTTGTGGTCCAGTTTGCCAGCTTGCGATTTCAAACAAGGTTTGACCACGGCGTACGTGGCTCGCTGAGCTGATGATGGTCGCGTGTTTAATGTTATGACGTGCCAATGCGTAGCTGCTGAATAGAGCGTTACCTACCGTGCTGGTGGCGTAGTTTTCTTCAATGATGCGATCTTTGCTGATGCCTTTTTCAATCAGCCAATCCGCCATTAACTTGCCTTCGGTTTTGTGGTTCTTCGGTACACCACCCGTCAACACGATCAACGCGTCTGGGTTTGCTTTCGCCATGGCTAGCGTGGTTTCCAAACGCTCAAGCAAGATCTGGTGCATCGAACCATCTGGATTTAGCGCGTATCCCAATGTGACGATTGCGCCTTTGTCATCCAATTTGCCTTTGTCGGCTTTCTCTTTTAGTGGCGTTGCAAGTACGCGGTCAACGGTGTCGAAGATGCGTTGGATGTCTGCGGCTTTACCTGCATTGAGCTTAGTGAGCGTCGCCATGTGTTTCGCTGATTCTGCTTGGTTGCCCTCAAAGCGTTGCCATACCGCTAAGTAAGCGTGCAAATCTACATCGTCTGGCGCAACAGAAAGGGCTTGTTCAAACAGTTCAATCGCGCGGTCTGCATTCTTGTTGTAGATCTGCGCGTTTGCTGCAGAAATCAGTAGATCAGTGCGGTACGGCTCAAGTTTGTACGCTTCTAATAAGCGGTCGGTAACAATCTCCATGTTGCTCGGCATTTTGGCGGTAAAACCCGCATGCGAGATACGCGCAGGGGATTTGAATGCCTGTACGGCGTCGTTGAGAAGTTGGTCGACAACCTGACGTTTAGTGACGATCTGTGAGTAGTCTGCGGAAGATTGAACGGCAGCATCGTTAGCCGCGATAGAGTATGGGGCAGCAGTCAGCGCAATCACGCTACCAAGAGCAATGGCAAGTAAGTTCTTCTTCATGGGGTATCCTAGAGGTGCTGTATTACCTAGTGTTTCGTGTTTTTATAGTTCGAACAAAGTCGATGGATGGGGCCAGTCTAGGTCCGGTTCATGAATAATCTGTGAAATGAATCCCAACTCAGCCGAGCGAATGAACGCGCGTGGCCAAAACGCGAAGTAGGATCACGAAAATGATGGTGTATTAATTTGTGTTCTAAGTCTCTGGATTAAAAGATAAACAGCGTTAGTGGGATGTTTTAATGAGTAAGCGCGTGAGTGGGAGGTCATCCCAACAAAAAAGGCCGTTAACCCACATGCTCGGGTTAACGGCCTTTTCTATATTCAGCGCTAAATGGCAAAGGCTTAGTTGCCTTGATTTTGGCTTTGAAGCTTCTCTTTTGCTTCTTCAACCTTTGAGAAATCCAATCCCAATTCGTCTACCGCTTCTTTGATTAGCGCAGGGTTTTGCATCACTTGCGCCATCAGCATTTGTAGCTTGTCTTGTGGCAAGCCTAGTTGGCTGATTGTTGCCATTGCCGCTAGAGGGCTTTGCGTCAGAGTCTGAAAAATCTCGTTGATTTGCTCATCGCTGATGTTGTTCTCTTTTAGCAGCGCAATAATCGGGTTCATCGCATTTCCTTTTAATCACAGAATGAAATAGAACCTGAGTTTATCACTGTCGGGTTTATGGATGGTAGTGATTGAGAGGATTTGGCGGCCCTCAATATTTCGTGCTTCTGATACTTAGGAGAGCATCGCTTTAATTGGGTTATTAACTGGTCATAATCTGAAAGAAAATCACATAAATATAACAATTAATTCACAATTAAATTACATCGCACATTTCTATTTCTTTTGTTTTGCACTTGGTTGCATATTGGGTTTAGTTTGAACTCGTAAGTCTATGTGTAACAACTAATAAGGAATATTAATGATGAGAACATTGACTATTGCCACTTTGTTGTGGGCAATGACGTTCCAAGCACTGGCTACTTCTGTTTATTACATAAACCGCACTAGTGAAGCAATACGTGTGAATTTCGTCGTCGATACCACGGAGCCTGTCGAAAATGGTTACCAGTATCGTGCGCCCTCCGAGCAAGTCATTATCCTGCCATATGAACGCGTAAAGGTGGCGGACTTTAACCGTTACTACGGCATCGTAAATGGTGCGACCTATGACTACTACATGCATGTAGATCGCCAAAATGGGCAAGACGGTGGCTGGGTAGAAGAAAGAGAGACACCTATCGCACAGCTTCGTTTGGTTGGGCATGGTGCAGGCACGACGCTATCTTACGGATATAAAAGGCTTGTACTGAAAGGTGACTATGATCCGTACGTAACGGAAGTGAATCGTGGCGATGGTCGTCATGCGGAGTTTGGCGCAAAGGCCGTTTATACCTCTGGTTTCGATGACGTTGAATTTGTGATAGCCGAGCATGACATTGCAGACATGGAGTATCGAGAGCATGTCTTACAAGTCGCGACTTATAATCTGTGGATGATCCCTTCTGTTTCTTCAGACATCGCTGCCCGCGCAGCCATGATGGAGCACAATCTGTCTGGCTACGATGTGCTAGCGCTGCAAGAGGCATTTTCGAGCTACAGAGAGCCGATGTTTGACGCTTTGAGTGATGAGTATCCTTACCGAACTGACGTGGTTGGGGGCGATAGCAATGCAATGTACGATGGTGGTGTGGTGACCTTGAGCCGATACCCAATTTTAGAATCGGATGCTCTGGTTTTTGATCATTGCTCAGGGACAGACTGTTATGCGGATAAGGGGATTGTATACACCAAAATCGATAAGAACGGCGAGATATACCATATCTTCAACACCCACCTTGCCTCTTTTGATACCCGAGAGGCAAAACGGCTACGTCGCTTGCAACTTGGCTTATTGCGAACCTTTATGCTGACCAAGCAGATTCCTGCTGACGAGGCGGTTATTTATGCTGGCGATTTCAACATCGATAAAAACAGTGACTTTATGGAGTACCTGCTGATGCTGGCAACGCTTGAGGTCGATTCTCCGGCTTACTTGGGCTACACGCCAGCAACCTTTGAGCCGAAGATCAACGCTTACGCATCGGCTAATTATTCTGGTGGCGAAAAGTCTGAGTACCTTGATTATGTATTGGTAAGTTCTGAGCATCGCAGGGCTTTTGAAAACACCAACACCGTTAAGTTGAGACAGCGAGTCACTGAAGACACGTGGGGAGAGTGGCACCTCTCGGATCACTTTAGTGTCGTGGGCAACTTTGTTTTCGATGAACGTAACTAAATAAGCGCTCTGCTCAATGCATTCGGGCCTACAGCAAGTCTGTAGGCCCGATTTATTTAATATCAAGAATAGGCGGGTAAAAGGGCTTTACGTTTGTAGTTTAGCAACATGCTCAAACTGATCACCGCGGTGAGCGTTTCTGCAAAGACAATGCTTGCCCAAATGCCGTCTTGCGGGAAAAACTTAGGCAGTAGCAATACACCCAGCGCAACAAACACAAACCCTCGACATAAGGAAATAAGCGTCGCTTGTTTTGGCTTGGCAATGGCTTGGAACAGGTTGGCTATCACCATGTTCAACCCCATCAAAGGTACCCCGAAGAAGTAGAACGTCAGTGCGCTTGCGGCGATTGGGATTAAGTCATTCGCATTACCTAAGTAAATCGAGGCAATCAGTGGCGCCGACAGCCAGATACCTAACAGAAAGACCGTACCGCTGCCCATGGCTGCTTTCACTCCCAGTTTTAGAATCTCGTCAATGCGTTCAGGTCGTCCTGCTCCGTGATTAAAGCTGAGGATTGGCTGACATGCTTGTGCGATGCCTACCATGACAAATAGGGCAAATATACCAACGTTTGTGGTCAAACCGTAGGCGATAATGTAGCCCTCACCGAACTGGTTTAGTAGGACATAATTGAACAAAATAATGGTCATTGCTGATGTGAGTTCAAGAAAGAAAGTCGGTGTACCTATACTTAAAATTTCTTTCGCTTTACTTAATCCGATGCCTTTTAAATTAAGCCTCAACGTGCCTTTCTCTCTGGCGAGATGAGTGATTAAAATTAATGCAATTAGTGTTTGTGCGACTGCCGTTCCATAGGCTGCCCCTGCCATTCCCATGTCCATTTTTATGATGAAAAAATAATCGCATGCTAGGTTAGCTATCGCACCAAAAGACATGGCATAAGTGGCCAGTTTAGGGTTTGTATCGTTGCGTACAAAGCAGGATAAAACCCAAGCGAGTGAGTAGACGACGAAAAAAGGTAGCATTGCAGACATATAATCGTGAGCATGTTTCGCTATAGAGCCTGTGGCTCCAATTGATGTAATGATTTCATCTAGCCAGACTATGCCAACTCCAACCGTTATGCTCGAAAGCAGCGCTGTGAGCAAGATTGATTGACTAAACCAGATTTGGCTGGCTCTGGATTTTCCTTTGCCAATTTCTATCGACATTTTAGCGGCGCCACCAATTCCAACCATCATTGCAATGGCGGTAAAAATGGAGAATGGCGCAACAATTAATGCCATTGCCCCGACTCCCTCGGAGCCGATGCCCATCCCGACGATGAGTGTATCGCCCATTATGAACAAGGATTTTATTAACATGCCAGTCAGCGCTGGCCATAGATACTGATAAAAGGATTTTGAAATAGGATCAGTGTTTAGGTTGATAGCCATGGAATAGAAAAATACCCGAATGTGATGAATTTATTTTCGGGTATTATTGGTACATTTAAACGTGGATGAAAGGGATTATCCGCCCTTTATATTGTACTATCTGAACATCGATGGCGAAATTCTGCAGGCGTTTCGCCCTTTTGCTTTCGATAGAAGCGGCTGAAATAAGCAGGGTCATCAAAGCCCAATTCAAAGGCTATGGTCTTGACGGTTTTGGTCGAAAACACCAGCTCTCGATTCGCTTCTAATATGATTCGGTCATGAATCAGTTGCGTGACCGTCTTGTCTCTGTCGGCTTTCACTAATTCGTTTAGACGTTTGCTTGTGAGCGCTAAGGCATCGGAGTAGAACTGGCATTTCTTTTGTTCGCGATAATGCAGTTCAATCAATTCGATCAATTGAACAATGCGAGCATCTTTCTGCTCCCCTTTTTGGAATGGCTGTTTAGAAAAGCGCAATGCATAGCGTAGAAAGCTGTTGAGGAGTGATTCTACAAGATCCCAGTCGCACGCCTCTCGTTCGCATTCTTCTTGGAGCAATGTGTAAATCGATTCTAGGTAGGGAAAACCCTCTTCGTTGCAATCAAGGTACGGTGGACGATCAATCGTAGAAAATACGGTATTCACCAGTTGCGTGCTGCGTGGATTAGTTTCAGCGAAGCCGGGGCTGAAGATCAACATGCGAACGCTTTTGCCCATAAACTCAGAACGGTGAACCTGCCCCGGTGAAATGGTAAATAAACGGCCGCGGCGGTTTTGGTATTCGATGAAATCGATGCTCTGCGTTCCGCTATTATCCAAACACCACACGATTTCCCAGTACTCGTGACGATGAGGCTCGATAAACGGTGCTTCTTGTATGCCTGAAAACTCCAGCGCTCTGAACGGCTCTCCTAAAATGAGCTGTAATTTTGGAATAGGCGGAGTGATGTTGCTCATGAATTTTCAACCGTTCGTAGAGATCATGGCTTTATTATTAATCGAATGACTTATATCGTGCACGGCTTTTATTTTGACTAATAGCCAGTGAGTTCCATGTAGCCAGTCCCAGAATGAGAGCCCTCAATACGTACTGGGCCTTCCCAATAAGGCACAGAAAGCGGCATTTTCGCGTTCGGGTTGAGAGCAGAAACGGTAAGCTCAATTTGCTGATTTGGAATCGACACTTGCCACTGGGTTGGATACTTTCGCCCTTGGATTTCTGTTTGCTTGGTTGCTTTTAAGCGAATGTCTTTTTGAGAAATGGCGATGCCAGAACCATCTTGCTGCATCAGCTTTGCGCTGGCGTAACTAGCTTGTCCGGTTTTGGAATCCCGCAATTGGAACACCACCAAACTAGTCTTGTCACTCAATCTTAGGGCAAACCAGTCCCAGCCTTGTTGTGAGTCGAGTAAGAATTGCGAGCTCCACTCTCGGTCTATCCAACCTTTGCCGGATACTTGATGGGTTTTGCCGTCGATCGTAACTTCACCGGAGACATCAATAAACGGTTGGCTGTAGTAATACGAAGCCACCTGACCATCGGCACTTTTGGTGCTGTAACCTTGTTCGCCTTGCTTTTGATAAGGCGCGTGGCTGGTAAGAGTGAGCGAGTAGCCAAACTGTTCTGAATTGGCAGTTAGCGTGGCAGGGAAGAGATCGGTGGTTGAAGAGGTCCACTGCCAATCATCGAGGTAAACACGAAATGGAGAGTCATCGACGCCGGCTAGAGATACTTGTTCGCGTGACCATTTTTCATCTGCATAGTGTTTGTCGGTTGTGGTTACCGCGCTGTGCGCCATGTATATTTGCTGAGCTTGCCATTCGGTTTTCTTCGCGTCATCTTCGCCCCTTGGCGGTGGCGGTGGCGGTGGTGGTGACGGCGGCGCAGCAGCAAAGCGAAATTGTGTCCATTGAACGCCAAGTGGGTTGCCGTCTTCATCGATTAAGTTGGCGGTTAAGTACCACCATTCATGACGAAAATTCGGGTGCGCTTGATGGTCTGCAGGGAAGGTGAGTTCAACCCCTTTTTCCACGGGTGTGAATGGGTTGATCTCGCTTTGCATATCTCCACTGCCCAGCAAAGTGCCCATATTTTGTGTGCTCATATTTTTTTGTTGGGCATCTTCACATCCAAATAGGATCAAGCTGCTTATGAGCAGAGTAAGTTTGCTTGCCAATCGAATCATCACAACACCTCGCTTTGCAAACTGGACACGACAGGCTTACTGACCAATCGCCATAGCGGAATCAAGGTTGCAATCACTGCCACCAAGATGGTGATCGCCGCAATGCTAAGGGCGTCACTCCAATTCCACAGGTAATTTAAGCTCCAACCAAAAGCACGCAAGGTGACGATATCTGTCAGCACATATCCCACCATGGCACCGAGGGGCAAGGCGATAACCAGAGTAAAACTGACCAGAGCGACGATCTGTCCGACCACCATGGTCATTAGTTTACGACGACTAACACCAAGGGCATACAGCCTTGCAATTGCGGCTTTGCGCGCGTCGAGTAACATGAAACAAGCACTGAACAAACCAATCACCGCCACCATCAAAGTCACGCCGTTGAGTGCGCGCGTAATGGCGAAGGTCTGTGAGAATATATCCAACGCGATGGATTTGATTTGCGCCTGATCGTAGAGCTGACTTGGATGCAGATTCAATTGCTCACGCAGTTGGTCGTATACGACTTGTGGGTCCCCCGAGACTTTAATACCAAGGCTTGTTGGCAGGTCGGTAAAGCCACTCTCTTGCCATAATTTGGGGGCCAATAACACTTCACCATTGGGTGAGCCATAATCATGGAAAATCGCACCCACAAGCAGGTTCTTATTTGGAGCGGCATCAAGCGTGAGCTCGCTACCCAGTGATAAACCCAGTTTGACCGCGGTTGGTTCACTGATGGCAACCAGCTCACCTTGGTAAAAGCGGGACCAGAAGTTCTCCAAATGCGATTTGAACACCATGGTTTGCTCTAAGGTGTCTTTGTCTTTGGTACCAAGCAAAATCGGTAAGCCTTGCAGATTATCGTCGACGTAGTATTGCTTGTAGACGGTCTCAACCTTGTCTAACTGCCCTAACGCGCGCTCTACATCAGCGATTTCTCCTTGCGCAGGGCTGACGTAAATATCGGCGTGTAACCTTTGTTCTAACCACTGTTTTAGGGTGGATTCAAAACTGCCAACTAGCGTGTTCATCCCCATATTGGCAGTAACGGCGAGTAGCAGTGCCATCATGGCGAGAGAAAGCGGAGAAATCAGCTCACGCAACTCAGCAAACAGATACTGCATCAAACCGGAAGTGGTGCGTTTTTCACACCAATTGGCTAAGACGCTGAGTGTTTTGGGTAGATATAGAGGAATCGACACCACAAGCACACCGAGCCACGCCATGGTAAAGCGATGATGATCGCTCAGCCACAAACCTGCAAGCGCGAGAGTCGTCAACGCAATACCTATGACGAACAATTGGTTTTCGTTAGAGGCTTCCGGTGCTTGATAAAATCCGCCATGAGAGGAGAGCGGCTGGCGCACTCGTTGTTTAAAGTGCTGCCAACATGCTAATAAGGTGGCGGCTAACGTGAGCAGCAGCGCTTGCGCCCACCATTGCCACTGCCAAGTGCCGGGCAGCAGTGTCGCACCATAAAGTTGCTCTAAAGTCAGTGCTACGGTCGGATGTAGCCAATGGCTAAGTTGCATGCCTAATACAAAACCGAGGGAAGCGCCGATGGTAACGAGAATAGTGAGTTCAACTAACAGCGCAGAGAACACAATGCTCGGCGCAACACCCGCCTGTTGAATTTGCACTAACAGACGATTACGTTTCAGCAAACTGTATTTTACGCCGTTGTAGGCAATGAACAGCCCGACTAAAAAGGCGAGTAAGCTCATTGCGGTGAGATTGAGGTGAAAGCTGTCGGTCAGTGAGCCAAGGTCTGTACTTTGATTATTGGAAATCCATTGCCCTTGCTCGCCAATCAGCTTCTGCCATTTTGCTTGCGTGTCTTTATTCCCTTTATCACCCGAATGGAAAACCGCAATGTAGCTGAGCTGTCCTTGTTTATTGAGCAGTTGCTGGGCAAAGCCAATGTCCATCAACATTCGGCTGCCTAATTGCCATTCGTCAGGCAATACCACCACTTGAGTTGGGATGTTGTCCAGAGTCAGTGTTTCTACTTCGCCTAAGTTCTGATGTTGCGATTGGCTCATCATTACGATCGGCTTCCCAGCCAAAAGCTCAGGTAAAGGTAAAGCACTGTCGAACAAAGACACGTTCTGTTGGTTTTCTGGTGACTTTCCGTTTGCAGAATACCGAGAACGCGAAGAGATAGCTGCAATCAACTCGCTGCCTTGTACTGACCAGCGACGCCCTTGTTCGTCTCTCACTCGTCCTTCGATTACCGGTAGTGCTGCACTGAGTCCGTTCTGTCTAAGGGTGAAGTAGAGTGATTCGGGCAGATAGTTTTGCCCTGCTGGTGGAATAATTAAGTTCTGAGCTTGTGCGCTAAGCTGCTCGGTAGACTCAGCATAACTGCGCTTGGCATTGAGGTTGATGGCTTGCACCGCAACAAATAAGGTTACAGCCAACACGATACCGATCAGAATCGCAGCGGCTTGCAGCGGCGCTTGTCGATAATGTGCTGCAAACAGATTCAGGGCGAGTCGAGTATGCGTGAATCTGGTGTTTAGGAGCTTAGCTTGCTTCATGATGTTGCTCATTTACATCGCCCTGATTTTGCGTCAGTCCGTTTTGCAAACGACCATCCTCCAAGCGATCATCCTTTAAACGCCCTTCTTTTAAACGTAATTGGGTTTGCATAAACTCGGCACAGTCAGGGCTGTGGGTGACTAACAGCACGGCAGTGTTGCCTTGGGTGGTGATTTCACTCAGCAGTTTCATCACTTCTAACCCTGCTTTTTGGTCAAGGTTACCTGTGGGTTCATCGGCGAGTAGAAGCTTAGGTTTGTGTGCCAATGCGCGTGCGATAGCGACTCGTTGCTGTTGACCGCCGGAAAGGGCAGAAACATGTCTGTCGAGAAGTTGGCTGATGCCTAGAGTCTCGACCAAATAATCGCACCAGTCGTTCCATTTCTGTTGATTCAAATGCAAAGGGAAGGCGATGTTTTGCTGTACGTTGAGTGGCGTTAATAGATTGAATTGCTGAAAAATAACACCGAGTTTTTGGTGTCGAAATCGGCTCCATTGTGGGTCTTTCCAAGCCGATGTGTTATCACCATCTAACCACAACTCACCATCGGAAAGCGGCTCAAAGCCAGCGATGACATTGAGTAGGGTACTTTTGCCGCTACCACTTGCGCCCGTCAGCGCGACACTCGCTGCTGTGTTCAACGTAAAGTCGACGCCTTCCAACACGCTATGTGTCTCTTTGCCATCGACAAAGCTTTTGCTGGCGTGTTTGAGTGTGACAAGTGGGCTTTCCATTTCCTCTCCTTACAATCAAAAGATGTCGTTTCTTTTGGCAGCGGCTATTTGAGTAAGTTCTATAAAAACTTTAGACAACAATTAGATAAAAACAGCGATTTACATCGATTTCCTAATAACTTGTACTGCATAGCTGGCTAAGTGGATTGATAAGGAGATAAGTTTTCCTTCTGACTGTAAGCATAAGATCGGCTTAAATCTTACTTTGTCGTTTTTGGCTTGTTTTATGTCATTTTTGCCATGGGTGTGTACGGCGAATCATCGGCACAATACACCCATCAGCCACAGACCAAACAAAGAGAGAGAAGAATGTCTAAAACTGCATTGCTATTGATTGATTTTCAAAACGACTACTACCAAAGCTACTCAGGTGCAAAATGGCCACTGTCAGGCACAGAAGAGGCGGCAGAGAACGCAGCACAACTGCTTGAAGCATTTCGCCAAAAAGGGTTACCCGTTGTGCACGTAAGACATGAGTTTCCAACAGAGGAAGCGCCGTTCTTCTTACCCAATTCTGAAGGTGCGCAAATTCACTCAAGTGTCGCACCTATCGAAGGTGAGGCTGTGGTGCTAAAGCATCAAATCAACAGCTTTCGAGGTACGGATTTGAAAGCCATTCTTGATGATGCAGATGTCACGAGATTAGTGATCGTTGGAGCGATGAGCCACATGTGTATTGATGCAGTCTCACGTGCCGCCGTAGATTTAGGGTATGAATGTCACGTCGCTCACGACGCTTGTGCGACGCTAGACTTAGAATTTGATGGCGTGAAAGTACCAGCCAAGCAAGTGCATGCAGCATTTATGGCAGCGCTAAGCTTTGGCTACTGCAACGTAGACAGCTCAGTAAAACTGCTCGAGTTAGCGAACTAACGGGTGTTCGTGGCGGCTTACATTGGGGCGCAACACACATCTCAGTAAAAGAACAAAAAAAAGCCCAACGCATTTAAAGCGTTGGGCTTTTTCTTGAATTGAGGTCGGCTTACACGTAGTACGCTTCAACTTCGCCTTTTAGCTTGATAAGCATTGGGTTACCGAAACGGTCTTTTGCTTTAGGAGAAGCAATTTTTACCCAACCTTCGCTGATGCAGTATTCTTCTACGTCAGTACGCTCTTGGCCGTTGATACGAATACCGATTTGGTGCTCGAAGCATTCTTTGATGAAGAATGGGCTACGTGGGTTACCCGCTAGGCGATCTGGTAGAGCTGGTTTAGCTGTATCTGTCATTTTGTGTGACCTTGAAGTCATTAGAAAAAGTGCGCCATTGTAGTCAGTGCAAGGCGAGTGTTCAAGGATTCTCATCGCGTATAATGACATCCTTCATTAGGCAACACGGTGTATGTTTTCGATCAAGTAGTCAACAAGCAAACGAACTCGATTGGGTAAGTACTACCTTGAAGAATAATAGACCCAGATGGTGACGATGGTCTGCTGGCGCAATTTTTCTTTAAATAATTAACTGCCTAGCATGGCGATCCCCGGTCCAGCCAGAACGGCTTGTTTCGCTAGAACAAAAAAGATACCGCCTATCAAGACGGTATCGAATGTTATGAATTTGGATGGTTAACGCTGATTAATCAGACTGTTACGAGCAACTGTCAATCAATGTCCAGCCTGAGTATGGGTCAGCAGGAGTGAGAGTCGAATCCGTCCAACGGTCGGCTTGATACAAGTTGCCTTGGTAGGTCACTTGTTCGCCCGGTTGATATTGTCTTTGCTCGAACTCTGGAATATCGGCACAAATGCCATCACCACCACCGCTGTTATCGCCAATCACTTTCAATGATGTTGAGTCTGAGGCATTTAGCTCGCCATCAGAAACCTGCAATGAAATCGTGAAGGTGAGGTCTGGGTCTGTGACCGGAGCCGTTACCACTAACGTGTCGCTATTGGTGTCGCCGACAACCGTTAGGTCAGAAGGGACACTCCATTGATAGCTAATCACGTCGCCATCTGGATCAGAAGCGTTAGCCGTGATGGTTACGCTTTCGCCGCTGTTTACCTGATAGTTCGGAGACAGTGAAACGCTTGGTGGATTATTATCGACTGGTGGCTTATCGCCGCCGTCACCGCCCCAAATTGAGCCGTCACAATCGTTGCCAACCAAACACGTTGGGTTTTGCGCGTAAGCGTCGACTTTGTTGTCTAGCCAGCCGTTGTCCGTGCCGTTCGAGCCAATGGTAACGACCGCCGTAGTTGAGCCACCACCCCAAAGTAAGGCAAACACGTTGCTTGCTGGTAGATCTTGCATAGCCACATGAGACCAGTCGTAGCCTGCGTCTTTTTCTAACAATTCGCGAACGTTACTCGCACCGTTGTAAGTGGTTGGATTGAGCTGCTTGTCGAGTAGGCCAGTACGTACGTTGTTGATATCCGTGCCGATGCGCGCATCACCCATAAAGTAAGAGCCACCAGACGCTTCATGCTCTACGTTGATCAGTGTATTGCCTTCATCTTGAGTCGGCATGTGGCCACCTGGGATTTGCCAAATCATGGCCGGAGACTCAACGCCATCACTGATGGTTTTCACATAAGATAGGTAACGCGTCCAGCTGGTGGCGTTGTACGCGTAGTTCGCGATCGCTTCTGAGCCGAAACCGTCGCGCTCATATTTGTCGAACACAATGTAATCTGGTTGGTAAGTGCCAGTGTAAACATCCAGCGAGTTGACGAAGTTCGCCACTTCTTGGCCTTTGTCAGCCGATTGGTCGTCGGTCTGGTGAATCCAGTTGGCAGAGCCTACCGCCCACAAGTTGATTTGCCAGCCGTAAGTTACGTCTTCTGCCAAGCCATTCATGATGAAGTTGAGTGACGCAATGTAGCCTTTCAGCGTGTTCTCGAATTGAGGCACGGCAACTGGTGGCTGATAACCGTAGGTCGTCTTCATGTAATCCAACGCACGAGCCAGTTGGTCATTCACATTGACCGCGCCAGCTTGGTTTAGGTCATCCACATGGCTTGGGTTTTTCTGTAGTTCACCGAGGAAGTCTGGGTTAAGCACAAACGACATTGGCGAGCTGCCATCACCAGCCGCGTACTCCTGCGCCGCGATGGCTTGAGTAATGAAGGTCGCGTAATGTTTGTAGAGCAATTCATCATCGACTAAGTCTGTCCAGCTTGCACCACCACTTGCGTTTGCGGTGTAAACCACCATCACTGGCAGAACGTGATGGCCTGAAAGATCTGAAGCGCTTTGTGCATTTGCGTAGGTTCTATGCAGCGGAAGCTCGTCTTTCGGCAAGATCACGCCCGGATCACCGGAACCACTCAAGCCTGCGTATTTGAAGATTGCATTGACCTTGGTTGTACCGATTTCATTGGTGGTCTGTTCGCTGTCGTTCGTCACCGTGCCGTTTGCTACGTAGTCTGGGAAGCCTTTGACTGCAAGGCTCATCGCTTCACGGAATGGTAGCGTTAGCAACAACGGAGCATCACTTTGCGTGACAGAGACAGAGTCATCACCGTCATAGGCGTAACGCGTGTCTCCAGCAAACACCGAATCGATTTGGATGTCGTACTCACCCGGCTTAACGTCGTCAGGTAAGGTGAATGGCGAGCTAGTAATCTCGTAGCTGTAGCGACTAGAGCCATCTTTCGCGACAAGGTTGAGCACAATTGGCATCGCTTCTTGAGGTAAGTCGACAATGCTTGCTTGAACGGTAGTGAAGTCGTCACTGGCGATAGGTGTTTCAACAATATTGGTGCTGATTTCTGTCGCCGTGTCTTTGTTGACCAAGACATCGAGGTTGTCGCTCGGTTGGTAAAGCACGTTGTTTACCGTAATAGGTGAGTAGGAGAGATCGTATTTGTGGTTATCAAGCAGTTTGCTGATGTCGATCTCGCCGCCAAATGGCACCACTAGGCTGCGTTCAACGTCTTGTGTGCCTGCCGCTTTCACGGTGGCATCTGTGGTTAGGCTTGCCGTAATGCCATCCAGTGCAGGCATGGTGAGCGAGATGGTCGCGTAGTAAATAAACGCATCGTACTGCACGGAAACACTTGGCTGTGTTGCATCGCTATCCACGGTCACGGTTGAGGTTGGCGAGGAGGCGTGGGCAATCCCCATTTCGCTCGTTACATCTTGCGCGGTGACTTGATATTCGCCATCTTGGAGGTGCTCCAGAACAAAGCTTCTTCCCCACGGGACAGACACGGTCTCACTGTAGTTTTCACCCTCGACCAAAATCGATGCCGCGGCTAGGCTGGCGTGTGGTGCATTTGGTGCTTGTAGGGTGATTTTGCCTTGAAGCGCAGGATCATTCTTGATGATCACCTTCTCGACGTGCACGTCGTTTCCATCGATGTAATCACCATTGCTGGCATTGAGACCAAAGAAGATTTGAGCCGTTTGACCATCGTTTAGAATTTGTGACGTGCTGTCATGAGTAAAGACAAACGTATTGGGAGCAGGGCTGCTGACATTAAAAGGTGCGCCCCATGAACTATTCACCGTCGCGTCTTTGTCTGACGTTACCCAAATCTCTGCGTCCGCTAAGTCTAATTGCTGACCCGAGATATTCTTCAAATCGACCTGCGCTTGTGAGTACCACTGGTCAACCTGTGGCACGGTTATCGTGGCAGAGACTGACTCGCTTTGAGCGGCCGTTATGATGTTTTCTTGTGTTGCGCCGAGTGCAGAGGTGGCCATGATTGGGGAACCCATGAGCACCGCGGTTACCATCAAACTGATTGTTGTTTTCTTCATTGTTGAATCCTCATCACTCGCTTTAAAAAAGCTAAGTGACTGTCCTTGTTGATTTTCTATTCGAGGGGGATTTCCGGCGAGGACTTCAAACACTAAGCAAACGTCACAAAGAGAGGGAAGGCCCTTGATCTAACCACTGCCGAAATCATTTATATTTTTTGCTTACATCCAGTTACAAATGAAAAGAAACAACTCAAAATTTGAAGGCCGATTCAGAAAAAAATCACCATATGCACTTGGTTTTATAAGTTAAGCTAATTTATTGATTGGGATGAATATTAGTGTCAATTATTGATGGTTAGAGTATTTACTTGATTAATGCTTTTGGTTGGGTGGGAGAGTATTGTTGGGGCGAATAAAATGAATTGCTAATACGATGAGAAAAGTGGATCTTGAGCCCAAAAATAGGCTGGTACAGAGTCAGAATAAGTGGGATAAAGTGATAAATTGGATGGCGATTTTGGTGTTCAAAACGGCCATCCAAGAGGTAAGAATCAAGAGCAAAATCGCCTTGAAAGGGCTAAGCGCGATAAAACTTACTGTCGTTGAAGACGTCACGATCACGCGGATCGTTCGATAGGAACATCCACATCTCTTTCATGCTTTGTTCAAAGAACTCTTCTTCAAATACCACCATAGAGCAATGCTCACCAAGTCCAACCGCGAAAGGTTCGAGTGCTTCAAATCCAATGCGTTCGATGTCTTCAATATCAATGAAATACAGCTTCTTATCGGTTCTTTGTTCGCTCTCTGTGGGCAATTTGCCTTTACCAAGCGCTGAAAAGTTAAGCTCTACAGTTAAACCTGTGCGGTTTTGTTTTAGCTCATAAACTGCTTCCGTTTGCGCCATCACGCTGTAGTTCAAATCATCAAAGTAGCTCAGTGTTTCTTGCTTCATTGGGTGCATAAGTCTTCCATAAATTGTGCGGTGAATCTGATGAGATTCCGTTACAAGCCTTTCAAGTATTGAGCGTTTGCTGTCGGATTAATCGCGGTATTAAGAGCTTCAGCATACTGCTCATTGTGTTCATTCAGCAGAGCGGTAAAGGCATTGATCAATTCAGGTTTGGTCATCGTGACTTTGGTTTCTGTCTGGATGTCGCGCAGATCGAGCAACACGTCAGTGAAAAGCTGCGGCAAATCCTGCAGTACTTGCAGGTTCAACACGTTGTGCTCGCTGTAGATCGAGTTGTGACTGCCTTTTTGTTTTTGTATCACATACGGGTTGTCTTTTAGATTGATGATCGATGTGCGCTTGTCACACCGCTTCAAACAGCCTTTATTTACCTTAATCTTGCGGCAACCTTCGGTTTGTTGGAACAAACACTGACGACTGGTAAGCAGAGTGTTCGGGTGGTAAATGCTGTAGTAGCTGCGCATGTTGTGCGGGCGCTTAATGTGGCGCATCTGCTTCATGTTCAGCTCGTTAGAGATAAACGCACCGCTTGCGGCGAACTCTTCTTGCAAACATTTGAACGAGTAGGAGTTCACCGTGTTCATTTGCGGGCCTGCAATCCAACCTAATCCCAGCTCTTGAGCCAACATGCCCACGCCAAAGTTATTGGTGATCGACAATTTTGGCTTCACTGCTTCTAAGAATGATCGTGCGGCTTGGTAATCGTCACCAATCAAAATTGGAGGGAACCAAGGTTTCAATCTTGGGTTTGCTTGGAACAACTCAATCATCGCATTCAGTTCACCTGCCAATCCCATTGGTAGCTGGAAATAGACATCGACATTGCTGTCTTCGCATAGTGCGGTATCTTCTAATGATGAAATCAAGACGGATAGCTTCGGAGCGCCTTCGTGCCTATCTGGTTGAGGCAGTGTCGGCAACGTCGGTACATCAATCGCACCCTTTAGGCTGCTGCCAGAAGCTTGCGTTGAAGTCACATCAAAATCTTGAGTCTTCTCTGCAACCTTCTCAATGATTGCGGTTTTGTCGTCGTAGAGCTTCTTCTTCACGCCTTGCACATCATCGGCGGATTCGCATTTGTAGATCTTCGAGAAGTGTTTTACGGCGTGATCGCGAGGGTTGTCGATGTACATCGCTTTACCGAAATCGCCTTGCAAAAACGCGTTAGAGAAATCGCGGTTAAATACGGTGTACAACTCTGTGGTGTCGTTCGACAGTTCTACGCCATCACACAAGCGGTCAATCTGTCTACGCCAGTTGTCGACTACGGTGTAAACGTAGTGGGATTTCTTAATGCGGCCTTCCACTTTCAACGAATACACACCCGCATCGGCAAGGGCTTCTAAATCGCCAAATGCCGAGTTGTCCTTCATGTTGAGTGGGTAGCTGTTGCCTGTTTTGGTGGTTTCGTATTGCTCACGGCAAGGTTGACTGCAACGACCACGGTTGCCCGAAGCACCGTTGCGCGCAGAACTGATGTAGCAGATGCCAGAGAAACCGATGCAGTAAGAGCCATGCACAAACACTTCCATCATCACGTCATGTTCACGACCAAACTGAGCCAGATGCTTGATCTCATTGATGTTCAGTTCACGAGAGAGGTTCACGCGGCTCGCCGTCAACTGATTAAGGAACAAGATCTGTCCTTCGTTGTGCGTGTTGAGCTGAGTGGAAGCGTGTACGTCTAGATCTGGGAAATGATTCTTGAGAATGTAAGCCAAACCAAGATCTTGCACGATCACGCCATCAATCGCGGTGGTGTTTAATTGGCTGAGCAAACGCACGATGGCTGGAATTTCGCTTTCCAGAATCAACACGTTCAGGGTCAGGAAGATCTTACAGTTGTGCTGATGCGCAAGCTGTAATACGCCATTCAAGTTATCTAAGGTGAGGTTGGTGGCTCGGTTGCGGGCATTAAAACGGTCCAGTCCGCAGTAGATAGCATCGGCACCAGCAGCAACGGCTGCTTTGATGGAATCCAGATCGCCGCCCGGCGCTAATAACTCAAATTGATCGCGTGTCACTCGTTAGCTCTTACTCAGTAAAATAGGACGCGTATTTTATGTGCTTCACGGTTTTAATGTTGGACTGATTAACGCTTTATTAATCTGAATCAATTATTGGTCCGTGACGGGTCTGCTGCAACGAGTAAAGGCACTGTTGCAGCGGTGAAATCAAGTGAGTTGTTCTTACTGGTTGCTAGGCTGCTCGTGGTCGAGGTCTGGCCATATGCGAGCAGCATTCACTTAACCAACCGTTGCGATGAGCAGCGTTGTAAGCTCCGCGACAGCAGCGTAGCCAATCTTTTTTGGTCGAGAAGTACGACGCACTGCCTTTGCAGATTTTTAGCGTCCATTTTGAACGTGCAGAACGCATGTGGGCGCAGCACCTTTTCATCCAACCATTGCGGTGAGCGGCGAAGTAGGCGCCACTGCATCCTTCTTGCCATGCGGTTCGGGTTTTGTATTCAGCCGCGCTTCGGATGCAAGCGTCGAGCGTCCATTTCTTTTGTGTTCTCGGGGCGCCCATATGAGCGCAGCACTGCTCCAGCCAACCTCGATTTCTGGCTGCTTGGTAAGCGCTTTTACAGGCACTGATCCACTCGGTGCGTGTTCCGAAGGCTCGCGCGCTTTTGACACAGGCGGCCAAATCCCATTTCAATTCGATGGGCTTCATATGCGTGCAGCAGTCGTCCAGCCATCCATTTCTATTGGCCGCGTTGTAAGCGCCGCTGCATCCTCGCTGCCAATCGGATCGCGTCTCGTATCGTTTTGCGTTTTCTGAACAGGTTTCGAATGTCCATTTCTTACCGGTACGAGAAGGAAGCATATGAGCGCAGCAATCTTCTATCCAACCGTTTTTCCTTGCTGCGTGGTAAGCGCTCTTGCAGCCGTGATTCCATTCTGAACGAGTGTGGTATTGTTTGGCGTTTCGCTTGCACTTGTCGTATGTCCATTTGACGCCGACACGTTGCATGTGAGCGCAACATTGGTCGAGCCATCCATTACGGTAAGCCGCGCTGTAGGCTGCTTTGCATCCTTCACACCACGCTGTACGTGTTTTGTAGCTCGCCGCACTTTGTTTGCACAGTTCTAGATTCCATTTGCCCCGTTTTTTGGGTAGGTCCATAAGATTCATAAGCGCACCCCTTCAAGTGTTCCTGAATAAGGTTAAAAAGCCGTTTCCCTGAAATATATTGCCCATCTCGCTCTCTAAGAAGCTTGCTGATGTCGATGGGTGATCATGCCGATGGTATTGCTCTTATGTACGGCTTTTTGGGGCTTTCGGGTCAATTTAAGCCCAATTTACACAAGGGAGAAACAACAAACCCCGCAACGTGGCGGGGTTTGGAATTGAGGTTTGAAGCGAGAATTACGCCAGTTTGAACGTTGCTACTTTCGAATTGAGATCTTCTGCTTGAGATTTCAGCTCAGACGACTGATTCATCGATTCCTCTGCCCCGATAACCAAGTGATCCGTGACGTCTTTGATGGAAGTAACGTTCTGGGTGATTTCATTGGTCACGTGGGTTTGTTCTTCTGCGGCGGTGGCGATTTGGGTCGCCATATCGCTGATCATTGCTACTGCCGAGTTGATTTCATCCAAGGCTTGAGAGGCGCGGTCGGCATCTTCTACTGAGCCCAGTGCCAACTCAGAGCTGCGTTCCATTAAGGTCACAGCGCGTTGCGTGGTGCGTTGCAGTGTCTCGATGGTGGATTTGATTTCTTCTGTCGAAGTATGAGTACGTTGCGATAGAACACGAACTTCATCCGCAACCACAGCAAAACCACGGCCTTGTTCGCCTGCACGTGCTGCTTCAATTGCAGCGTTCAATGCTAGTAGGTTGGTTTGCTCAGCAATGTCACGAATGGTCGATAGCACGGTATTGATGTCTTGGGCATGCTGGTTCAGTTCACCGATAACACCGCTGGCTTGGTTCACTTCCGAAGACAGGTTGTTGATCGAATCTTTGGTGTTCACTACCAGTGAGTGGCCGTTTTGTGTGCTTATGGAAGAGTCCTGCGCCACTTTCGCTGTTTGCTCGGCATGAGAAGCGATCTCTTGCGTCGCAGAGGCCATTTCAGTCACTGCCGTTGCCACAAGCGTGATTTCTTGTTGCTGGTGGTTAAGCTCTTCAACCGATTGGTTTGCCCGTTTCGTGCTCAGCTCTGATTGATCGTTTAAGTTTTCCGCTTGATGACGAATATGGCCGATAAGTTGCTGAAGGCTGGCAACAAACTGGTTGAAGTTTTCTGCCAATTCACCCACTTCGTCACGGTTCTCAACTTTGATGCGCTGAGTTAAATCACCGCTACCATTGGCGATTTGCGATAGGGCATTTGACACGTTGTAAAGCGGACGAAAAAGGATGTTACACAGTAGGTTAAACAAGGCCACACAGATGATCACCACAATCGTAGTTGCGATGATTTGTCCCCAAACGGCATCGTAAAGTGGGGCGACCAAAGAGTCATTATCCAGAACCGTTACTGTGGTCAATTTGGTGCCATCGATGGCTTTCGCGTAAACCACGAAGTCTTTACCGTTGATGGAGATGGCGCGCTCTTGTCCAGAGTTGGCAGCCGCGACGATGTCGCTGTTATTTAAGCCCAGCTTGCTCACGGGCTGGTTAAGCAGCTTGCTGTTGTTGTGGGTAAAGATATTGCCCTGATCGTTGGCGATGAACATATAACCTTCACCCGGCAGAATCACTTGGTTCAGGCTATTTAGGATGTCACCGATTTCTACGTCTGCACCTAGCACGCTGGTTTGACCGTGAAGCTGGAGTGCTTTACCCAAAGACACGACGTTTGCCCCTGTTGCCGCAGCAACGGTTGGATTGTCCATAAAGACTTTCGAAGGGTTTGCGATCGCGTTGGTGTACCAACCCCATTGGCGAGGGTCGTCGTTACCCGGTGGCAATACAACACCATTCGCGTTGTCTTGAGAACCGTCTGGATACGCAAGGAAGACGTTATCAAACGCGGCAGAATCGCGAACCTGCTTTAGGTGCGTCACAATCGCTGACTTTTCAGCATCTTGAGAAAGCGATGTGAGTGCACGTTCTTTCGATAGTAACCAGTCGCTTACGTATTGGTTGTAAGATGCGCTAGTACTTTCTAGGCGCTGAGCGACTTCAACATCAAGTCTTTGCAAAGCATCACGGAAAGACAGCCCCTCCACCAACACTCCCCCGAGGATGATGGCAGCACTGGCAGAGATCGCCAGTTTGTTCTTTAGAGATAGATTTTTAAGCATAAAGTTATAGTTGGCTCTTATATTTATAAAAATAGGTATTTAGCAGCGACATTATATTTTAGTGGTCAAAATAAATTCAGATCTATGTCGCGTATTTGAGTGGTACTGATGTTAATGCGCCAATATTCAACACAGTGCTTTGCCTTTTTGCGCTAACTTGTTTAAAAGAAAGGCGCTCTCTAGCGCTTTGTAAATAATTCGCATTTTTATAAAGTGTGATGGAGATCTTACTATCCGGGCGTATATTTCATATTAAATATCAAGTATATGACGTGACCGATATATTGCCTCAATTAATCTTTATTAGGGACGATAGTTATGCGTAGCACGTTGTTATTCCCCGCCTTATTGCTGTCAGGGTGTGCTCTGACTCCCCAATCTACACCTCTCCAAGCCGATCCAAATTGGACGGTCGACCAACTTGCCAACGGGATGAAATACCACATCTACCCAACTCAAGATGAGGAAGTTTCAGTACGTTTGATGATGAATGTTGGTTCGTTCCAAGAAGAAGCCAACCAAAAAGGCTATGCACACTTTATCGAACACATGGCATTTAACGGCAGTACGCACTTTTCTGGCAATGATGTGGTGAAGCTGTTTGAAGCATCAGGCGGCAGCTTTGGTGCAGATATTAATGCCACCACCACTTACCAGCAGACGACTTATAAGCTCGACCTTGCCAACCCAAGTAAATTAGATGAAGCGCTTACGTGGATGCGCGATATCAGTGATGGTATTGAGTTTGACCCAACGCAGGTAGAAAAAGAGAAAGGGGTGATTCTAGGGGAGTGGCGACGCTCTCGTCCTGATGATAAAGCGTTAGCATTCAATGCTTATCAAGCTTCTATTGAGGGGACGCCTTATGCGGATCACGATCCAATTGGCACGCGCAGCTCAATTGAAAATACCACCTCTCCGGCGTTAAAAACGTTTTATGACAAGTGGTATCAACCGCAGTATGCCGAGTTGATCATTACCGGTAATGTCGATGTTGAGTCGATCACCAAGATCATCGAGAAAAAGTTCTCTAACTGGGAAAGCACCTCTGATATCGAGCTCGAAAATCGTCGTGATATACGAGTGAACAACGCTAACCGTATTCTGCCAAGTAGCCAGATGGAGTCGCCAAGCTTACATCTGATCATCGACCGAGACTCTGTCACGCGACAAACGGTGCAGCAGCAACATGCAGCGTGGCAAGATGAACTGAGCGCTCAGCTTATTCAACAACGTTTGCTGACGGTGTTTAACAATGCCGCTGAATCTTTCCAATACGTGTATGCGCAACCATACTCGTCTAATTATCACCGCATGATGTCGGCAGGTGTCTCGTTTGCACCGGAACGTCGTGACAACATCCAGCAAATTTTCCTCAATACACTGACGTCTTTGCGTGATTATGGTGTCACGCAACAAGAGCTTGAGAACGTAATGTCGAGTTGGTACGGCGAGCTAAACAACCTTGACTCGGATTGGGCGAAACGTAAGCCAGCAGGTTACGCAGAAGCGCGCGTATTCCAACTGGAGCGCGATTCGGTGTTCCCATCAAAAGACGGTTACAAGCAAAGCCTGACGAGTTTTGTGAAAGACAATGATCTTAGCCATGCCAACCAAGCTCTTGAAGATTTGCTTGCTGAGCCAGCTAACTTTGTGATTGGTTTGGGTAAAACGGAAAGTAAGCAGCAATTCGCTGGTGAGTTTGCATTGCTCAGCGCCGCTTATGCACAAGCTGGTGAAAAGCCGTTGGAAATGTACGCTAAGACAGATGGCTTTATTCAGCCGAGCCAAGAAGGTGACATTATTAACGTGCGTGAAGAGAAGGGCGGGTTCCAAGTTTACACCCTCTCAAATGGCATTGAAGTTTGGTTCCAAAAAGATGAAAAAGCCGCTAACCGTGCATACGTATATTTAGTGAGCCAAGGTGGTAAAGCGGCACTTGATAAATCGCTCTATCCTGCCTTTGAAGTGGCGACAATGTCAGCTGCACGCAGTGGCTTAGGCGATTTCTCAGGCGCGGAGCTGGATAGTTACTTACGCAAAAACGACATTTCACTGTTCCCGATTCTGGGGCCGACGAATCATGGTATCGAGGTTATAGCGCCCAAAGCGCACCTAGCCAGTGCAATGAACGGTTTGTACAACGTGGCAACGCAAATTAAAGTTGATGAGCGCCAACTCGACGCGGTGAAGCGTGAGTATGTGCAGCAACGTCGCTCGTTCTTTGAATCACCAATGGGTAAATGGGTTAAAGCGGCGAATGAAAATGCCTACTTACCTAACACTCGCCATCGCTTGCTATTAACTCATGGCGCGGATGAGGTAACCAAAGATCAAGTATTTGCCGTGCATGATGCGTTATTTAAGGTGAATCGTGGCTTTAAAATGGTGATTTTGGCGGATGTTGAGCCAGAACAAATTACACCATTGCTGCGCAAGTACGTGGCATCCATTGACCTCAGAACAGGGGCGGCGGTGGATTATCATGTCGCGTTTCAACCTAACGCTAAAAGCCGCTTAGTGATGGCGGAAGGGAATGAGCCGTCGTCGTTGTACTTGCTGCGTTTAACTAACAAGCACGAGTCACCAAGAACCGCGCGTGATACGGTGATCGAGGACATGTTGCAACGCATTGCGGCAGCACGAGTAACAGATCAATTGCGTGAAGAAGCAAGCTTGGATTACAGCCCGAGTATTTATCCGATTACGCAAGACAGAGAGCAGGTTTCAGATTGGTTCTTTGAATCGCAAATCGATCCTAGAGACGTCAGTAAGATGGATGCGCAGTTAGACAAGATCTTCGATGCGTTAGCGAAAAACATCACGCAACAAGAAGTTGATATTGCCGCGAAACAGCTTTCTGTTTCTATGAAGGACATGGATGACAATCCGGGGCAACGCAGCTGGGCATATACTCGTTATTTAGTGCACGACTACGGATTAGATGTGTTGCTAGATGTTGATAAAGCTGCGCAAAGCGTGACGCTGAAAGAAGTGCAAGCCAAAGCACTTCAAGCGTTCGGCAGCAAAGCGAAACGCACCACCATTATCCTCAATCCAAAACAATAATCAGCAAAAGGGCGACTCAATGGTCGCCCTTTTTGTTTCCGAATTGGCAATAGAAACGTACCTTTAGCCACACTGACAAGGCGTAGTTTCGCCCGTTTTGATTTGCTGCTTGTAGGCTTTTATCGCCTCTTTTCGCGCCGTATCGAGATCAGGGCGACGCACCACCACCTTCATCCCCGATTTTGGTTTTACCTTACAGGCGTAACGTGGCTTCCCATCCACTTCGACTTTGCAAGCATGGCAGCATCCATGTTTACGATGGTTCTTTAAGCAAGGTGCAGCGATATTTACTTTGGCCTTACGTGCGACTTCAACCAAATTTTGGTCGTCAGGTGACAGAGTGATTTTATGGGTATCAATCTCGATGATTGCTGGGGTAAAAGTAAACATAAGCGCTTAGATTCAAGTTAAACAATGACTAAGACGTCAATCGTCGGAAAAAGACGAAGTCGTCACTCAATTGTTTTAAAGTTCCGTTCAATTTTTAACTTACTCAGTTTTGTGAACGAAAGTCTCATATTGATTCGATGTAGGAAACCATGTGGTATCGCCTCGGTCTCACCTAACTCCAAATTGAAGTAAAAAAGGTTCCCCCAATGAAACGCTACCTATTGTCGACAATTCTACTCCTAAGCAGCGCAAATGTATTCGCAGAATCTGCACCAGCGCAGCCTGCGGCACCAAAGCCATTTGGTCTAGAAAGCATCACGACTGAGCAACAAGCGAAAATCGAAGAGATTCAAATCAAACTGAGCAGCGAGCTGGCGGGTAATCAAGATCCTAAAGCGGTTCAAGAGAGCGCGAAGCAATTTGAGAAGTTAGTGAAAGCATCATCATTTGATGAAGTGAAAGCGACGAAGCTGATCAAACAAGCGCATGCAAAACAGCTTGATACACAATTGGCACAATTGAAAGCACAGCACGATATCTACAACGTACTGACAGCAGAGCAGAAAGCGACGTTAGAAAAGCGTCAGCAAGAGCAACTGAAGAAATTTGAAGCACTGCAAAAAGACGCTCAGTAAACACAGATTTTTATTTCCCCCTATTTAAACCAAGGCTCCCTAATGGGAGTCTTTTTTAATGGAAAGTGAATCAGCTTCAGCTCATCCTGCAAACAAAGTGAAGGGCTCAACTGTTCTACTATTGTTATGCAAGGCATTGTGACCTTCCTTCCATAACCTCCCTCTTTGCGCTTGATCACAAAAATACACCAACTGCGTCACCGAAATGCCGTTCATATCACCAAATAAACCGCCATCTTTTTGATAAAAAAGTCAGTATGGTTAGCAAATTAGATCATTTATCAAACTAAATTATGGATTTAGCCATCAAACCACCATTGTGAGTAATTGAAAACGAGTTGATATAGTCGTTAGAGTGAATACGAATGGGATGGCATTCGGCGAGCCATTGTTAATTTGTGTTATTAAAGAAATATCCCCCATCGTTTTTATTGAGAACATGTTATTAGGTACAGTTCTTATTTGGGGTGCTTATGTTTTCTTGGTCTATATTTTAAATATAAATGATTATAACGGAAGGTATATGCATGAGTACTGTGCAAGCAATTAGCGATAAGCGCGTTGTAAAGAAAGCAGAAAAATACCTTAAGCGTCATCATGACGAAGTTTATTGGCTGATATGGCGAATAGGCATTGAAACGGGATTACGAATTACCGATATCACCAAGCTGAGCTACGACAATATTAATTTTGAATCTGGTGAAGTGACAGTAATTGAGAGTAAAGGGACACTTGCTCGTCAAGCTAGAGCGCGTCATAAAGTACTGAAAAGCGTCAAAAATGAGTTGCTCAACTATTACAAACGTGACCATGCGAAGCTGTTGTCTGTTTACGTTTGTGATTACCGGAACATCGTTGATCTGGTCCCTCGCAGCTGGAAGCACAGTATTGAAGTGAGATTGGAAGAAGCGACAAAGAACGCACCGGTCAAAAAGCGAGTGGCTTATCTCAGTTCACGAACCTTGACCGCGCTGAAAAAGCGTCGAAAGTTATGGCAGGGCAAGGACAGCGGCCTGATTTTTTCACGGGCGACATTAGCCAGTAACCGAGCTAAAAGGCAGCGCGGCGTTATCTCAAGGCAAGCTTGTTGGCGCGTATTCTCGTGCTTATCTTGCTGCATTGAGGAGTTACGTCAGCACAAAATTGGGTGTCATAGCTTACGTAAAATCTTTGCTCGTCACCTTTATCATTCCAGTGATATGGACATCGGTTTGGTTGCTACCATCATTGGGCATCAATCGGTCTCAACCACACTGAGGTACATAGGCATATCCGATGAAGATACCAGGCGGGCGCAATTGCGGCTGTTTGACTACTTCTTTGCTTAGCTAATCGCAAAACCATTTACCCACTTTATACATTGAGGAAGCGAGAGCGACCTCAGGATTTCTAGTGCCTTGCACCTTAAACTCTCACAATTAGGGGGGATTTTTCACGCCCATTTATTGGGTATTTCTATGGCAATCCATTCGTTTTCTATAGAAAACTGATTGCTCTTAGCAAAATGCTTCCGCAATACGGTATTCGTTCTTTACCATTGAATCAAAATGCTTTTTTGAGTCTTTCCTTTTATTTTTCAGGAAGATGACCTCAACTAACTTGGGGCATATTCTATCTTTCGTGAACTTCAAACGTACAGGGCATGTCCATATTGCCTAACTTTTGCATGCCTATTTAACTGCTTGATTCATAAGTCAATTAAGGCATTTGGAGGTAAAGGTGGAGACGAACTTTTCTCAACACCTTCGAATCACACGAAAACGCAGAGGGTGGTCACAGAGAGAGTTAGTTGAACGGTTACGTCATTTCCCTTTCTCCTTGTTTGTCGGTTTGGATGTTAACGCATTATCTCGCTGGGAGAGCGAGAAGGTACAACCAACGGCAGAGCGTATGGTTCAAATTCTAAGAGTGCTTGAAAACAGTGTAGATGAACTCAAATCATGCTGCTTTCCTAACAAACCTCAGTTGATAAAAAGGTTTGAACGTTTTCGCTATGGAAACTACGGCTTGGTTCATCTTCCTGAGGGAAATGGAAAGTGGCGGCGTTTGAATGAAAAGGGCAGTGGGCGTCAGTTTTTAAAGCAACTTTGCGCTATCACCGAATATGAGCGGTTTTTAAGTGGCAGAGAGCTCACAGAGCAATGGTCAGTGGCTGGGTGTGCCTTGGCGTCCATCACCTATCGAGTGGAAGGGGATGCATTCATTCTCATGCATTCAGAGAGCCTTACTTACTCGGCGTTACTCTCTTCAATAGAGCGCTTAATTGAGCTTTTGTACGCGAGTCGAGCGAGGCTTTTTTTGATGGTGGCACCAGAGAAGAAGGCGCTCAAAAAAGCCAGGGTTCTTCAGTTGGAAGAGGTGAGTGCAAAAACAGGAGTGTTTTCTGCGGGGGCAGATTACGTCTTAGGTGAGCTATTAACACTCCGCTCTTGGAACCACTCAAACAACGCTTAATTTTCACGGAGTAGATACTGAGTAATAACTATCTTCGAGTAAACGTTTAATTGGATGAATGTGAAAGGGAACAGATAAATAAATTATAGGCTCATGACAAGAATACCTTAATTTCTTGATGAAAAGGAGCGATCAGCCTAGGGAGAAATTAATGGTTTAGATTTAAGTATATTTCACGCTAACCAAAAATCATCAAGTTTGTATCTTTATACAAATACATCGAGTTGGAAATAATATTATTCCATCCGAATATTAATTAAAAACCAAATTGCACATATAGGAAATAATGATTTCTTATCTGCATTTATTCGCTAAAAACACGGGATTTAAAAATGAAAGCTAAATTCATTCGCTCATCAATCGCAGCAACTTTTCTTTTTGGACTAATGTCTGCAACACCTGCTTTGGCAGAAAACACGACTAACGTTTACTTTAAAGGTGAAATCGTAGAATCGGCATGTGGTCTATCTCCAGACAGCATCGACCAGACGATCCAACTTGGTCAGCAGCCTACACACATCTTTAAGGCGAAAGGCGATCGCTCTACGCCAGTGCCTTTCCAAGTGAAGTTGACTGATTGTGATACGAGTGTGGCAACAACAGCACAATTCACATTCGATTCTAACCCAGATACAACCGGTAACCTATTCAGCGTAGAAGGCGGCGCGACTGGCATTGGTGTGCGTATCCTTCACGATGGTAACCCAATTAACAACGGTGACGTAGCGGCAAGCAACGTACTGATCGATGGTACAAACATCGCGTCGTTCTCTGCGGCATATGAAGCGAACGTAGACGTAACAACAACGCCTGTAACTGCTGGTGTTGCAGAATCATGGGCGCTATTACGCGTGACTTACCTATAAGCGGTTGCTGAGAGAGCTTTGGCGTTTTGCCAAAGCTCTCGTTCTAATAAAAAACACTGGTTGATAAAATGCGTCGTCATTTACTCGGTTTAATAATTGTACTTTCCTTTCCTTCTTTTTCTTACGCGACCAGCTTCAATAATTATTTTATAAGAAGTGAAAACAGTGTCGATTTAAGCAAGTTTTCGAATGCGAACTTTGTGGAAGACGGTAAATATGAGCTAGAGGTTTATATTAATGGAGAGTTCTTAACCAAAGAAAATATTGTCTTTAATAACAATAAACCCTGCATCTCAGATGCATTAATGAACAGTCTTCCTCTAAGCGAACGAGGATATAAAGTCTATAAAGAAAACGCGATATCCGTCGGTGACGCAGTATGCTACCAACTTGAAGACGTTGGCTATACCAAGGTGGCATCGGATCTTGGTAAAGCTCGCTTAGAGATCACTACGCCTCAAGAATACATCGCCAATGAGTACAAATACGGCTTTGTCCCAGATCGCTTGTGGGATGATGGTATTGCCGCGCTCTATCTGGATTACAACGTTAACTACTTTTCAAGCCAACAAGACGATGAAAACGGTTGGAATGATGATCTGTCCACTTATGGCATTGTGGGGCTAAATGCTGGAGCGTTTCGCTTCCGAGCAAACTATCAAGCTTCCAATAACTATTCGGGTGAATTCACCTCACTTTATGGCTATGCGCCGATCCGCAGCATTAAGTCGAAGTTGACGTTTGGTAATACTCAGTTTGGTTCGGACGTTTACGACTCGTTCCAGATGACGGGCGTGCGCCTGCAAAGCGATGATCAAATGTTGCCATCGAACTTGCGTGGCTACTCTCCGATGGTTTCTGGCACGGTCAACACCAATGCGGTGATCACTATTCGTCAGCAAGGCAATGTGCTTAAAGTGGTGAACGTAAATGCAGGCCCGTATCTGATAGATGATCTCTCACAAGCCTCTCAAGGTACGTTGGATGTCGAAGTCAAACAGGCTGATGGTACGATTCAACGCTACCAAGTGAACGGTGCGGACGTCACGTATCTGACGCGACCAAATCACCTACGCTACAGCCTTTCTGCGGGTGTGCCGGACAGTGACTCTTACGAGATCACGCCAGAGTTCTTTTCTGCAGAAGCTTCCTATGGTGTGAACAACTACCTGTCGCTGTTCTCTGCGACACTGCTGTCTGAAGATTATCAATCTTACACTATCGGTAGTGGTATCAACCTAAATTACTTGGGCGCAGCTTCCTTCGATATCTCTACTGCGCAAGCCAAGTTGGGTGATGACAGTGATGCATCTGGCTTGTCTTATGGTTTTACCTACAACAACACCTTGACCGATTTCGGCTTGGGTTTGCGTGTGGCTGGCTACCGTTTTTCTGAAGAGCAGTACTACGAATTTGATGAATATTTAAGGTCCTATGATGACCACACTTCGTCAATCATCTATGCCGCGAACAACAACCGTAAAGATGAAAAGTACATCGCGCTGACTCAAAGTTTTGGCTCAACCAGTGCGTACGTCTCTTACTCCTCAAATAACTACTGGGACGATCGCCGTGACAGTTCTCGTTACGACATCAATATATCGCATCCGCTGAAGATCAACGGGATCGACTTGTACTTGACGATGAATCTCTACCAGTCAAACGACTCTTACCTGAGCTACGACTACGAGTCGGGTATTAATGAGTACTCGCCGAGTATCGATGAAAAAGGTTGGTCGCTGGGAATTTCTATCCCTATTGGTGGCAGTAACTCTGTCTCAGTACAAACCAACTCTCGAGGTGGAGACTACTCTCAAAGCCTTGCTTACTCGGGCTACAACAACGATGACGGTTCGAACTATCGCGTTGCTTACGACGTTTATGAAGGTGAATCCAACGGCGTAAGTGGTAACTACAATCGCGACTTCTCGTTCATGTCCACTTCTGTTGGTGGCAGCTATAAAACCAATTCATACAGCCAAGTGAATGCCAACGCGATGGGCACGGTTTTGCTTTCAAAACATGGTTTGGCGTATAGCGCACTTAACTCAGGCACGTCGCGCATTCTTATCGATTCGAATGTACCAAACGTCACCATTAACGGCAGCAACAACGAAGAAACCAATGCGTTTGGCTTGGCGTTGATTAACGGTGTGACACCTTATCAAAGGAGCTACAACACCATCGATTACAAATCACTACCTGATGATGTTGAGGTGCTTGGAAGCGTGAAAAGCATGGTGCTGACCGAAGGCGCGATTGGCTATCAAAAAATTAAAGCACGTCAGGGCAGTAACTTTATGGCGCGCTTGCTAAGCGAACAAGAGATTCCATTTGGTGCCTTGGTTTTTGATGACGAACTTGATCAAGAGATTGGCATTGTTGGGCAAGACTCAACGGCTTATCTGGTCGGCGTCAATCTCGATTCACAGATCAGTGTGAGTTGGGGGGATAACCAAAGCTGTCACTTAGTCATTGATGACTCGATTCTGAATAGTCAAGAAGTCATCCGTTCCGTTCATTGTGATAACTAATTAGTAGTTGAGAAATTATGAAAAATTCAATTTTGGCCATCCTGTGTTGTTTGATGGTCTCAGCATCGGCGAATGCTGCATTGGCTCTAGACCGAACTCGTGTTGTTTATGAAGGCGACTCGAAGGTGGAAACGGTAAGAATTAAAAACCCCGCCGACATTCCATTCTTGGCGCAATCTTGGTTGACGGACATCGATGGTAAGGATGTAGAGGACAAATTCATCGTTGTCCCACCGGTGTTAAGGATCGAGAGTAAAGATTACGCCATGTTGCGCATCAAGTCGTTACCTACTGCCTCTCAATTACCTCAAGACAGAGAGACGGCTTACTTCTTACATGTTCGTGAGGTGCCACCTTCTGAGGATGAGAAAAGTGCTGATGAAAAAGCCGACACGGCCACTGGTTCTATCCAAATTGCGATTGAATCGGTGATCAAGTTCTTCTACCGACCAGCGAGCCTGAACAAGATTAAGCGTGTTGATAAAGCGGTAGCTAGCGCGACCAAAATTAAGCGAAAAGGCAGTAATAAAATCGTCTTAGAAAACGGCTCGCCATTTTATGTGACCTACTCGGAGTTACTGGTGGGCAAATCGAGCAAAGCCGCGGGATTTAAACCCGTGATGCTAGCACCGTTTACCAGCAGAACGTTGAAAGTAGAAAAAAGCGACCGATACGAACTAAGCCATATCAATGATTATGGCGCTACAGTAACGAACACGTTCTACTGCAACTCGCAAGATATCTGTACAGCCAAAGACGAAAGTGAGGGGTAATATGAGAGCGTTATTTCTAACACTTTGTTTGCTCGTTACGGGTCTTTCAATTGCTCCCAATGCGTGGGCGTTAGCCTGCTATAGCACAGAAGCCGGTGGTAGTTTTGGTGGTAGTGGTCCTGGCGGTGTAAGCAGTTTCTACATTGACCCTTCTGCATCGGTGCCCATTGATGCGCCTGATGGGCAAGTGGTATGGCGTGGCCCGTCTCAAACGGTGAATGTTACTTGCTATAAAGATGCGACGAATTTCCCTCACCTGAAGGATTTCCCCGAACAAGTGTTCTTTTGGCCCGGTAAAACGGGTGATACCGTCGTCCCGAATATTCCCGGTATTAAGGTGGGGTTTCGATATGAAGGCCGAGATATTTATGGCGTAAAAACGGCGGTCGATGGCTTTAGGGTTCCTCAGTGTAGTGCTAGCGAAGATAACAACGCCTGTGAATCGCGCACTAAAACATCCAAAACCATTACATACCAGCCCATCATTGTTACGGGGCCGGGGGACTTCTCTGGATATAGCGCGCCGGTCAACATTTTCCAGTTAGATGGGGAGTTGGGCTACAACGGTGCGTATGCGAACTACCGCAGCGTGATTCAGAACATGGACATTCTTAAGCCTTCTAAATGTTTGGTTGAGCTGGAGATCAATAACAACAACATCGACTACGGACGCATTGGTGTAGACGATATTGTGCAAACTGAGCCTCGTCCTCTCACTATTATCGTTCGCAACTTAAAGTACGGAGCCGATTGCCCATCCGTTAAGCTGCGTGGCTACTTTGATAACGTTCGTGATCTGACCAACCGATCTTATGTCCCTGTCTTTGATGAAAGCGGCAAAGAAATCAAATCCTATGGCATCAAGCTGTACACCCCAAGTGGTGAAGAGGTTCAACTTAATGAGCCTGTCGGTGATGGCTATGAAGTAGAGCAAGTCGGCTATGACCGTTATCTTGCCAAACTGGTGCCTTTTGACCCTGACAATATCAAGAAAGGGAAATTTGAAGGAATGGTGGTGTATACCGTTTCTTACTTATAGGGGGAAGGCTTGTGAATTACAAAAATACGATTTTGTTCGCGCTGTCTGTATTCGCGCTTACTCCGGCTTTTGCCCAAGAGGCTCAGCAAACCGAGGAACCTGAGAAAGGCGTAATCGATACCTTGGTATCAAATGGTTTGTACTTTCAAATAGGAGGAGGGCTTGCCCAGTTTCAGGACGAACAGTACAAACACGATAACGACATCACCAGTTTGAAATACAGTTTGGGTATCACGACAGAACCTTTAGATTATGAGATAGGTTATCGCAGCTTATCGGACGGCAATGGCTTTGACATGAAAGGCTTGGATATTCTCGCCAAACACAAATGGTCATTATGGCGCGATGGCGGGTTATTTGCTGGTGTGGGTGGCTACGTCTACAACGCAGACATGGATAAACCACAGTTGGACTCACCGACAGAAACAAGCGGCGTGGCACCGTATCTATCGGTGGGCGGTTACTATGCTCTGAGTGAGTTTATTGATGTTTCTGTCCAATTCGACAATTTATTCAATGTGAGTGTGCTCGATCAGAACTATGACAAGAAAGACACCAAGCAGTTGCGTCAGGTGAATTTGTCTCTGGTGTTGCATCCATGGTCAAGCAGCAGCTATGACCCTCAACCAATCGAGCACATAGAAGACGCACCTGAAGAGCAAACCGTGATTCTCGCTGAGAACAGTCCGGTTTACAGCTACGATGACGCATCATTGAATCTGCAAATGGAAACGCAACTGATGCAAATGGCAAGTCGCATTGCTGAACTGGAAAGCTATGAAGTGGTGGTAACTGGAGGAGCCGATAGTAAGCCTGCGTATTTGGAGCACAATACTCGTTTAGCAGAAGAGCGAGCGAAAGTGGTCGCTGACTTCTTGATTTTACATGGCGTGAAAGCGGAGAACATTCGTCTTGAGACGTCTGTCATCGAACAAGAGCGCAGTGAACAAGACGCGCGGAAAGTGGAAGTGATGGTGAACGGAACCGAATTGGTTTCACCGCAATAACGACAGTAAGAGAACTCTAACCACAAATAAAAATCCCTCACCAATCGGCGAGGGATTTTTTGTATTCGGTAAGGATGAGGTTGTTTTTCATCCCTTTTGAATCTCGTAACGATTAATCGTTCTTTTCTTTACCGTAAACGCGAACGCCCGCTTTAGAGCCTTCAGAGTTACCGTAAACTTCGATGTTTTTCACACAGCGGCGGTAACCAAAGTAACGCCAATCTGTCATCTTGTCTTTCTTCAAATCACGGTGGAAGCGAATGGTTTTCTCATCACCGTTTTGGAAGCGTACAACGACCTTTCTTAATTCTAGGTCTTTCTCTGCTTTTACTTTGATCGCGTTAGTGTTGCGGCAAATCACCATCGGGATTTTTGCAGCTAGGTTACCGTGCTCAAGCAAGATAGTACGACCTAAAGTAAATTTATCGTCTGCATGTGCAGGAGCGATAAGTGTTGTTGCAGCCAATGCTGCCGTGATAAAAGCGGTATAAATTTTCATTCAAATAATCACAAAAACACAGGAGCGCGAATCATAGTCGAGAGAAATGAAAAACAGCTAGCAATATTTTTCCTTGTGAATGAAATTTCACACTCCGCTGACTTTGATTGCATAAATGTGAGAATTTTTCTTGTGAAGATTGTACGGTAGAAGAATCACGGGTGTTAGCCGCGGGTGGTGGCATTCAATCGCCAAAGATGTCGATAGGGGATTATGGCTTTATCACATTGGCGTTTGATACTGAGGGCAACCTATTTGACTTTCACTCCAATAAGTGATGATTGGGTAGTTAGGGGCATGATGCTGTCCTTTTAAATCGTCATAAATACATAAAATAATCTGCGCGCATTCTCTATTTTGTCGGCTTTGTTGCGTAATTCAGACGAGAAACTAATCCGCCCAAAGTTGAGTGACTTTTAGACAATGCGCTGAGTTTCAGGCATACCAAGTCCTGTAAGCTTGTTCAGCGCTTTAATCATTGCGTAAGTCTTGCCAACCTGAGCGTTGTAATGTCGGAGGCTGAGTTTCCCACCTAACAACTGTTTCACTCGATGCATTGCTGTCTCTGATAGCGAGCGCTTATGATAACCATACCGCTTTTTCCACTTCTTGTTGGAGCCGTACAGCTTCTGGCAACCTACCGCAAGATTTTGAGGATGTCCTTGTTCCCAGAAGGCTGCTCCTTCCCTTGGCGGAATGAGCGGAATCGCTCGCTTTACGCGTATCGCATCATGGCAATGTCTTGTGTCATAAGCGCCATCACCGGATATCTCAATGATTTTACGACGTGTCTGCTTGAGTAAGTTTGGAAGCACTTCGGCATCGGTAACGTTAGATAAACTCAGCTCTGCTGCGACGATTTCGTGGGTGCTGGTATCTACTGCTAAATGTAGCTTACGTCAGACTCTGCGCTTCCCATCAGTACCATGCTTTTTGATCTTCCATTCACCTTCGCCATAAACTTTAAGACCAGTGGCGTCGATGGCCAGATGCTGTATCACACCTCTGGTTTTGGTTTTAAATGAAACCTCAACGTCTTTAGCTCGACGGCTTAACGGGCAACTGGAGCAGCGGTGATTGGTCTGTGAATGCAAACGTGGCTTACCTAGATGCGGTTGACGAAAACAACTTCTCGACAGGTGTTAACGCACTTTGGAAAGGGCTAGGCATTGGTTATGTTTACGCGATGAACGAATACGAAAACCAAGAGATTCAAGGCTGGGCAGAAGGCGATGTGAAGGTATCTACCCTTTACGCTTCTTACGAGTTTACGGACGTACTAGAGGTAGAGAACTTCTCGGTGCTACTGGGCTCTTACTACACAACTGTTGCCAATAATCTTGATGCAACTTCGTCAAGTGAAGCGTTCAAAGAAGAAGACGATTTCGGCGCTCGTGTTCGCCTGTTCTACGAGTTTTAATTTGGTCTAGCGCAAGCATAGCAACCACTCAAAAGGGCACATTCAGTGCCCTTTTCTCGTCTATATTTAGCACTTTTATTTATGCAGTTTTGCGATCTGATGACTTGTCCGTTTTTGCTGTTGTCTCTCTCGCTTCAGTAGACTTATCTTTTAGCGTCACGACTTCTTTTTCTGGCAGTTCTGCGGCTTCTCCGAAGAACTTGCCACCCGCTTCAATACTCAGATTGTTGCTCCAAATTTTGCCACTGACTCGGCCCTTTGCTAGCACTTGGATGTGTTCTGCATGGCAGTTTCCATCCAGCAAGCCATTGACGATCAGTTGTTTAGCGTAGATGTCGCCTTTAACACGGCCGCTTTCTGCGACGACCAATGCGCCTTCGACATGCAACTGACCTTCGATGATGCCATCAACCTGTATGTCACTTTCTACTTTGAGTTCTCCGCTAACAGAACAGCCTTTGGCGATGAGAGTTGAAGCTGATGAGCCACTCGTTGTTCCACGGTTTTGATTAAAGATTCCCATCGTATTCTTCGCTCCTTGGTAAAAATGTCTTCAAAATCATTGAGGTGCCAATCCACGAATGGCCTCGGATCTAAGGCTCGTCCAATAAATCTCACTTCGTAATGAAGGTGAGGACCGGAAGAGAGCCCGGTATTGCCTGAAATGGCGATGAGCTGTCCTTTTTTAACAAACTCACCCGCTTTAACCTTGAACTCTTTTAAGTGCGCGTAAGCGCTCGAAAAACCAAATGAATGCTGTAAACGCAACAAGTTACCGTAACCTTTGTTACTTCGACGGGCCGCTTCTACAACGCCGTCGGCAGAGGCATATACTTTGGTGCCAGTGTTAACTGCAAAGTCGAGTCCTCGGTGCAGCTTGGCCTGCTTGGTGACAGGGTGAATACGCTTGCCAAACCCTGATGAAAGGCGTGCTTTACCGACTGGAGAGCCGCTAGGGATCTGGTTTAGCATCACCATTCTGACATTGGACGTAATCGCGGCGGTATCAAAGCGCGCATCTAGACTTTCAGTGTTGGACTCGTTGGCGACACCGAGTATTTTCTCCAACTCGCCCAAACGTTCAGAAACAAGTTGGACGCGCTCTTCTCTTTCAGAGAGGTCGTTCTCAAGCTCTGACTTCAGTGTTTTTAGCTGACTTAACTCTTGCCCCATATTGCGTGAATGCTCGGATAACTTTGCTTGTTCAAGCACCGCCTCATCCACTTGAGAGTAGAGGTGATTCACCAACATCGCTGTCGCTGCTAACCCCAAGGCGAATACCGCCAAGCACGTTTTAAAGTTACGCTGCATGGCTTTGCTGAAGTACCAATGCTTAGAGCCATTGATGGTCGAGATAGAAATAGTCAGCTGGTCTTTCATGGCAATATATAGGGCAATAATGGTGCGATATTCGTTATTGATAGCTCTGACTTTAAGTAAAAGCACCGTCGTCTTCTAGAGGAGGAATAGACGGAAGTGTCAGGTCGTGAGCTGTTTTCAGACAATAAAGAAAAGTTTGCAAATGGATTTAATAATGCACTGAATTTGGACGGTAGGGTATGGCATCTCATTATTTTTATTGAGCTACTTGCTAATAGTGTGGCCGCACAATTTAACTTACTTCACGGTTCGTCTTATAAATGTTCGATATTTTAAGAAATTGATATTCAGCAAATTGATAACTTTGTTTGTGCGTTTATGATGGCGTTGCATGCAAATAAATACCTGAATATTGGAATGAAGTTTCTCATCCTTTCAAAGCGTTTATTTAAGGCTTAATGCTTACTCAAACCAGCAGGTTGGTTTGGGGAAATAAAACCAAGACAACGGAGTTGGTCGTGAAAAAATTATTATTAGCTACTGCAGTGGTCGCAGCAGCCGGTGGTGCCGCATATGTGTACCAAAACAACCTTGCCCAAGGTGAATCTTCAAGCTCGCTACTTGCTCAAGTACCTGCTGATACCTTGTTGATTACCTACCAAACGGAACCTTTTAATCACTTCGAGTACATGAATGCGTTCGGTACATCACAGCAGCCACCAATGGGAGAGTTGTTTGCTGAAGAAGAGCTGACTCCTGGTTTAGAGTTTGCGGTTAATTTCTTGGATGCGTATATGGCAGCGGCGTCTTCTCCTGAGAGCTTAAAAGCCTTCTTGGGTACGGGCGATATGGTCAACCCAATCATGTACACCCTAGGCCTTGTTCCTGTTTATAAAGTGCAGTTGGAAACCCCTGCAGCGCTTTGGAAAACGCTGGATGAGCAAGAGCAACTTTCGGGCATTCAACATGAACTTGTTAAGCTAGATACCGTGGAGTTCCGTCGCTATGAGCTAACGGATTCGCAAGATCCACAACTGGGTATTGGCCTTGCGGTGGCAGTGGTTAATAACGTACTGACCGTGACTTTCGACATTCCTGAACTTGGTGTTGAAAACCCACTTAAACTGGCATTTGGTCTAGAAGCTCCGAAGAGCAGCATTGTTGATTCTGGTCGTCTCGAAGCGGTGCAAACTAAGTACGGTACGAACAACAACTCATTCGGGATTTTCGATATTCGTGAGATCATTAAAGGCCTAACGACACTTGATGGCAACCGAATGGCGCGCCAACTTAAGAATGTCGATTCTGACCCAACCTTAGAGCAACTGCGTTCTCCAGCTTGTCATACCGAGTTTACTCAAATAGCAAACAACTGGCCGCAGATGGTGGCGTTTGGAGAGTACAGCTCTGGCGATGACAAAGCTCGCCTCAATGGTAGCTTTGTTGTTGAATCGAAGAACCAAGTGATCCTTGACGCGCTGCAATCTATGCGTGGCGTATTGGCAGAATCCAATGGTGAGCAGAGCATGTTTAGCGTGGCGTTAGGCCTAGACGTTGCTACTCTGGCTCCTGCGATTGGTAAGATCTGGACAGATTTAACCACGCCTGAATACCAATGTTCGCTTCTGGCACAAGCGCAAAATGAAATGCGTGGTCAAAACCCAGCTCCGGCGATCAGCATGGGTGCTGGCATGGCAAATGGCCTGAAAGGTTTGAGCATGGAAATGTTCGGCCTAGATGTGAACATGAATGGTCAGTACGGGCCTGAGCTAGGTCAGCTGGACGCGATCTTGTCCATCTCAGCAGATGATCCAAACATGTTGCTGCAAACGGCACAAATGTTCATGCCTGAACTAGCGCAGATTCAGATCCAACCGGACAACCAACCGGTGAATATTGGCGGTCTGCTTGAACCATACGCAGGTAAACCAATGGACGTGTTTGCTCGTCTCAACGGCAGTCACTTAACGCTTTACAGTGGTGATGCGTCAGCAGCAGCGAGTGAGAAAGTTATGGCTCAGCCGCTAACAGCGAATGGCCTATTGAGCTTCACTATGGATTCGGACCGCGTACTGGAAGTGATTGAAACGGCATCTCAAGTGTCTGGCGAGCCAGTACCAGAAGACGTGAAGATGAGTCTACAAGGTGAGCTTATCGGTGGTATGTCTTTGGATGTAACCAAAGATGGCATTGCGTTTGACTTTGACTACACAAGCTCAACCAAACCAACAGTGAAGGTAGCGCAGCAATAAGCGTGATTCACTGGCTTCAGTCTCGAAGCATATTTTCATAATCAAAAGGCGACCTCAGTGTCGCCTTTTTTTGTTTTTCTCAATATACGTACTTCAATTCTCTTCCTTTCATTCAAAAGTGGACACCAAATAAGATCGATAAAAATCAGTGGGATGGATCTTTTCTTCTCCTCAATGATCAAATGTGCCTTTACTAAAACTGTACGGTACAGTGCAGTTTATAAAAATCATTAAGTTGGGTTTCAAAAATGAAGAAGAAAGTCATTACGTTGTCGCTTGTTATTGGTTCGTTAGTCGCTGCAGGTTGTGCGTTATACCAACCTAATACAGTGACTACCGATAACGCTTATGTTCACTCGGATGTGACGGCGATTTCTCCGGAAGTCGGTGGGCAGGTAAGCCAACTTTTTGTCGAAGATAACCAGTGGGTAAGCAAAGGCGCACCACTATTTTCGATTGATGATGAAGATTTCATTGCCAACCAAGAAATCGCGAAGTCAGCGTTAGATGTCGCAAAGGCTGCGCTGACCGCAAACCAAACCAAAACTGAGATGCAGTTGGTAAAGATCGAGCAGGCGAAGCAGGGCATTCACAGTGCAAGTGCAAACGCGGAACATCAAGCTGCGGAGTTCAAACGTCTGTCTCGTTTGGTACAAAAGCAGTCGGTGAGTAAGAACCAATTTGAAGCGCAAAGAACGCGTTCTATTGAAGCGAACAGCAACCTTGAAACTGCCAAGCTAGCGCTAGCTGCTGAACAGAAGCAGCTTGATGCACTAGTAACAGAAAAGATGCAGCTAACCGCGCAATGCAAGCAAGCCGAAGCGAACTTGAGGTTGGTGAATATCGCCCTTGAGCGAACTATCGTTCGAGCGTCATTTGATGGTTATGTGGCAGACAGACAAGTGCAAGTGGGTAAGTTTGTTCAACCGGGCATGGGTTTGATTGTGATGGTGCCGGATTACGTTTGGATTGAGGCAAATTTCAAAGAGACTCAATTGGAGAACGTTGCACAAGGGCAAGACGTGGAAGTGGTGTTAGACATGTTCCCTGATCATCCATTGCATGGTCGTGTATCTTCTATTACCCCAGCAACAGGCGCGCAGTTTAGTTTACTGCCACCACAAAATGCGACCGGTAATTTTGTGAAAGTAGTGCAGCGTGTGCCAGTGCGTATCGAGTTGGATATCCCACAAGAGCTGAAACAGCGCATCTACCCTGGTTTGTCGGCTGAAGTGTCGATTGAGACCGCAACGCAAGGTTAATCGTAATGAAAACACGTTCACCATTGCTGATTTTTGCGCTGTTCGCCATTGCGGCTTTTGGGATTAATTCGGTGATGTTTACCGAGTTGTCCCACGAGATGGCCGCAACATCCGGTTTGTCCACAGATGAAGTCGAGCTAGTGAAAATCGGCTTTATGATCACTCAAGTGTTGGGGTTTATGTTTACCCCTATCTTGGTGCGTAAGCTTGGAACGACATTGCCATTGCACTCTGCATTGCTGGTGGGGTTGGGAACGAACCTTGCGCTCTATTGGACTGGTCAGCATGCGTTGTTGTTCACCCTAACTTGGTTAGTAAGCGGCTTTTTCATGAGCATGTTATTGGTGGTGGTGAATCTTTATCTACTCAATACCTTTGAGCAGCGCTGGTTGCCTGCGATTATTGCGCTGACACTGATCTTCTCAACACTATTACCAATGGGCGCTTATCCGTCGTTGGTGGCTGAGATTGTCGAAGAGTTTGACTGGTCGTTTCTGAATGTTGTGTCGGCTTGGTTGTACTTTTCAGCTCTGGTGATGATCGGCGTATACAAACCTCAGGCGATTGAGATTGAAGCCAAACCAAAATCTTCAGCTTCAGTTTACCTTATACTCGCGTCAACGATGAGTTTGGTGGTGTTCCTACTAATGCGCGGCAGCTACTACAACTGGCTGGATTCAGACTGGTTTGTACAGGCTTCTTCTGTCGCTGCGGCACTGATTTTGTTGGCGGTGTATCAGTTGGTGAAAACGCGCCATTTGGATACTGCCTCGATGCAATTGCACGGCAAGTTGAAGACCAACGTGTTTATGTACAACGCCTTTCTTGCTGGCTTTGCCGTGATGGCAAGTACAGTGCTGTTTGCCAACTTCCTAAAAATGGCGATGCACTATAACAGCCTCAATGCGGGCTATGCACAATTACCATCGTTTTACGCCATGTTGGTCGGCATGCTGGTGAGTGTGTTGGTGTATTATTTCCGCCGTCCGCTAGCGGATGCAGTGGTGCCTTTTGGCGTGCTGATGATTCTGCTGTCGGTACACGAGTTCAGCCAATTACCAAGCTTTGTTGGTACAGAGTCAATACCCGTCCCAATGCTGCTGCGCGGTTTTGGTGTTGGCTTATTGAATGTGTCGGTGACGATTGCGGTGTTGATGTACTTCCAAGTAGGACAGCGCTTAGAAGGCATTGCTAACTTCTATCTGTTCCGAACCATGGGCGGAGTTATTGGCGGGGCGTTTTTCTCTCGTGTGATTCAAAGCCACAGCGCGCAAGCATCGGGCGAAATCGGTCGCACTCTGGACGGTTCAAACCATGTGTTTGCGGCGTATGAACAGGCATTGAGCAATGCGATTCTGACTCATGGTCGCTTACCTAATCCGGCACTCGGAATGAGCCAAATTAGCGCGGTTGTGAAGGAGCAAGCTACAACATTGGCGCTGAGTAATTCGTTGGTGATGTTTATTGTTTCTATTTCTGCGCTTGCGCCAATCTTGTTGATCGGTAAGAAATTGGCCGCAAAACAAGAAGCGCACTGAGGCTAAGTAAAACAGACCAAATAGCCAGCCACGCAACTTGGTAACTAAGCCGTAAAAGAACAAAGGGAGCCAATGTGCTCCCTTTATTTTTATCAGTTTGAGGTTCTTAGCGCTGATAAAGTTTAAGGAACGCCGCCACGGCTTTTTGTGTATGCGAATCCAGTTCTTCATCGCTTAAGAAATCAAAGCCCATCAGTGCCATATTCTGGTAATCCATTTTGATCAGCGCGAGTAGCTGACCACAAGCTAAATCGGCATCGTCGATGTTAAGCTGTTGGCTGATGGTGTCGGTTTTTAAAAACTCAATTAAGTACTGGTGAATACGCTGCGGTCCGGTTTGCCAAAACTGATTTGGAACCGAGTCATGTTTATTAAAATCGGCAGAGATGATGCGATAAAGCGATAGGATTGGGTTAGAGCAAATACCTCGTAGATACTTCTTCGCGAAGTCTTCTAAGGTTTCTCTCAGAGGTTCACTCTGTTTATCGGCAAGTTGGAAAACGGACTCTAGGCTGATCTTGGTGTTATGCGCGAGCACTTCAACAAACAACCCTTCTTTGTTAGAGAAGTAACGATACAGGGTCTGTTTTGAACCACCACAAATCGAAACGATTTGATCGAGTGACGTGTCCTTGTAACCCTGTTCAATAAACAGCTCGGTTGCCACTTCGATGATTCGAGTTCTTTTCTTTTCAGTAGATGCGCGCATAACTAAATCAACCTAAATAAAACTGTTCAGTACAGTATCATTATTGCCGCCGAGACACACCGCTTTTCCGTGTTTTACACTTCTTCATTGACCAAAATTAAAAAAGGCGGCACGAGGCCGCCTTTGGAATCAGATTGGGTTACGTTAACGTCGGTAGTACAAGGAAATACGGTTGCCGTTAATCTCTTGCACGATAAATGGAATCTCGTAAATATCGCTCAGCACTTCGGCATCAATCACTTCTTCAACCAAGCCTGCTTTGATGACTTCACCAAGTTTCATCGCCACGATGTGGTCGGAATAACAAGACGCAAAGTTGATGTCGTGAATCACGATTACTACAGCTTTGTTCTTCATTTCCGCTAGCTTGCGAAGCGTACTCATGATGTCGACGGAGTGTTTGATGTCGAGGTTATTCAGCGGCTCATCCAAGAAGATGTAGTCGGTATCTTGCGCCACCACCATAGCAATAAACGCCATTTGACGCTGACCGCCAGACAGTTGGTCGATAAAGCGATCTTTCAAATGGTCGATTTCCAGATGCTGCATTGATTCATCAATGATGCGGTGATCTTCTTCTGTCAGACGACCTTGCGAGTATGGGAAGCGACCAAACGCCACCAAATCACGCACCGTAAAGCGCATGTTGATGTTGTTTGACTGGCGCAGCACTGATAGGCGCTTTGCCAAGTCTTCGGTGTTCCATTGGTCAAGCGGCTTATCACCAATCACGACGCTACCGGCATCGCTTTCTGTTAGTCGGCTCGCCATCGACAGCAAGGTACTTTTACCCGCGCCGTTCGGACCAATAATGCTGGTTACTTTGCCAAGTGGAAAAAGGGCATCGGCGTTTTTTACCACGTATTTTTCGTTGTATTTTTTGCTAAGACCTTGAATACGGATCATGTGATAAGACCTTGAATACGGATCATGTGATAAACCCTTAATCGAATTTGTTTTTCATAAGCAGAAGCAAGAAGTAGCCGCCGCCGATAAAGTTGATAATAACGCTGATGGTGGTGTCGAAATCGAACAGGTTTTCAACCACCCATTGACCGCCGGACAGCAGCACAACTGATAGTACTGAGCTCGCCACAATCAATAAGCGATGCTGGTAGCCAGTGAAGATTTGGCGAGTCAGAGCCACAACAATCAGACCAAAGAACAAGATTGGACCAATCAATGCGGTCGAGATAGACACCATCAAAGTGATGATGAACATGACTTGCATGGTTAGTTTGTGGGTATCGACACCTAGGCTTTTCGCGTTGTCGACGCCAAGCCACATTACGTCCAATTTGTGGGCAATACGCATTAGGTACGCACCACACAGCAGCATCGGAACCACACACCAGTACACCAATTCACTGTTGATGTTGTTGAAGCTCGCGAACATCGAACTTTGGATGAAGGTGAACTCATCTGGGTCGGTGATCATGGTGAAGAAACCGGTGACGCTATTGAACAAACTACTCAGCACGATACCAATCAACAACAAGGTGAAGATATTGCGCTGGCGACCACGGAAGTAGAAGCTGAACAAGGTCATTGCACACACAATCATGATGCCGGTCGACAACACGAAGTTGAGTTTGCTGTTGGTGACTAAAGCACTCAAGCCACCAAACATCACCACAAGCAGCACTTGAATCATCACGTACATGGAATCAAAACCCAGAATCGAAGGGGTGAGGATTCGGTTGTTGGTGATGGTCTGGAAAATCAGTGATGATGACGCAATCGCCATCGCTGCCAAGACAATCGCTAGCACTTTCGGGATGCGGCGTGACAAGAAAAACTGGTAGTTATCTGGCGTTAAGCCCTTGCCGATGAACACCGCACAAATCAAAACCGCCGCAATTGCCAGCAGGGTTACTTTCATAGAATCACGCATTCGATTTGTCTCTCAGAACTAGGTAAATGAAGATTGAGCCACCCAAGATGCTGATGATCATCGAAATTGGAATCTCGTAAGGGAAGATAATGAGTCGACCTAGAATGTCGCAAGTAAGCACCAAAATCACACCTGCGTATGCGGTCCAAGGCAAGTTACGACGCATGTTGTCGCCAATGAACAGCGACACAAGGTTTGGCACGATAAGCCCGAGAAACGGAATCATACCGACGATCATCACCACCGATGACGACAGCACAGCCACAAGGATGACACCGACCAACACAATGCGTTGGTAGTTCAAACCAATGTTTTTTGCAAAGCTTTCACCCACACTTGCCGCGCTAAAGCGGTTGGCGTAAGCGTAAGCCAAAACTGAGACCGGAAGAGCGAGATATAAGAACTCGTAGTTACCACGCAATACCGAGGCGAAGTTAGCCACAGTCCAAGAACCAAGAGTCTGTACTAGGTCGTACTTGTAGGCAATAAAGGTGGTCATGGATGACACCACGTTGCCATACATGATGCCGATCAGCGGGACGAGTACGGTGTTCTTAAACTTCAAACGTTGCAAGAAGCGCACGAAGATCACCGTACCAATCACAGAGAAGGCGAAGATGGTGATCAGGTGTACCCAACTGCTCATGTCTGCAAACAAAATCAGCGCGACGATGTAGCCGAACATTGCCCAATCGACCGTACCCGTGGTGGATGGGGCTGCAAAGCGGTTTTGCACGATCTGCTGCATGATCAAACCAGCAATACTTAAGCCTGCACCAGCTAAGACGATGGCCAACAAGCGGGGTAATCGGCTAACCAGCAAGATGTTCAAACTGTGGCTGTCACCGGCCAAAATCTGCGAGAGAGAAACGTTCGCCACCCCAACCAGCAAAGAGGCGCAGGCGAGTACGACGAGCAATAAAAAAGCCAAGATATGATGTAATTTCATGGTGTATTTATAGGGTGATAAAAACAACAATGACCTTTCGCACAGTGAAGCGGGAAAGGTCATCTTTTAGAGTGAGATTGAACCGAATCTGTTAGTTAGCAATGACTTGGTTCAGCTCTTTAATCATGGTTTGCGTCGATTGGTAGCCACCTGCGGTTAAGTACCAAGCTGCTGGGTCCATAAACAGCACGCGGTTGTTTTTCGCCGCCGGTGTGGACTTCACAAGATCGTTGTCGAACAGCTGTTTTGCTTTACCGCTGCTCTGACCGATTGCTTGCTCGCGGTCAAGGATAAGCAGTACCTCAGGTTGCGCATCAGCAATGTATTCGAATGAAATCAGGTTGCCGTGGGTACGTGGTACAGATTTCACGTTCTCAGAAGTCGACGTTGCAAAACCTGCTTCTTCATACACAAATGAGAAACGGCTGTTGGTGCCAAACATCGCCAAGCTGTTACCGCTGTTTGAGACGGTCAGTGTGCGTGGTGGCTGAGCTTCTACTTTTGCATGAAGGTGATTAATTTGTTCTTGAACGCCTTCAATCAACTGCTCTGCTTGCTCTTCTTTGTCGAAGATGTCACCCAGCGTGCGCCAGTGTTCTTGGGTTGTTTTCCAGTAGTCGGTGGTGTCGATACGGAACATGTAAGTTGGCGCGATGTCGCTCAGATCTTTGTAAATATCCGCCATGCGACCTTCTGCGATGATTAAGTCTGGCTTAAGCATGAACAGCGTCTCGAAGTTCACTTCTTTCACACTGCCCGTATTTGCGAACGAGTCGATTTGGAATTTTTCTAGAGACTTTGGCAGCAGCGTCTTTGGCATGCCGACGGGTGTTACGCCCAAAGCATCGATGTAGTCTAAACTGCCGTAGCCCAATACAACGACGCGTTGTGGAACGCCATCAATGTCTACTGTGCCCAAGCTGTGTTGGTAGGTTTTAGCCATTGCCCCCATAGGAGCCAATGCAAGCAGCAAAGCTCCCGTTGCTACGCGAAGAGAAGTTTTACCAAACATAATGATTTCCAAAAGGTGCGATGCAATCTCGCATTAGTGCTTTAAAACAAATAGTGCCTTAAAAACAAATAATGCTTTAAAAAATAGAGCGCGAGATTAGTCGTAAAGCGGTATAACTTATTTGATTAAAATCAAATAAGAATGATTATTGATTGCAGACACATTAGCAGATAGTCTATATGCAGCAACAGAATTAGCGGAATAGTGAGTATTCAAAAAATGAATTTAGCTCAAGTCGACTTGAACTTATTGTTTATTCTCAAACACCTACTTGAAGAGAAGCATGTTTCCAACACCGCGGTATCGCTCAATATGAGCCAACCATCGGTGAGCCGCTCTTTACAGAAACTCAGAAACTTGTTCAACGATGAGCTGTTAGTACGTACTGCACACGGCTACGAATTGACCCCAAAAGCCGAAGTGATCAAGCAAGATTTGAACACCGTTCTAACCGGGCTAGAAAAGCTGATGTACGGCCAGTCATTTGTACCTGAAAAGAGTAACGGGACGATCCGTTTTTACGGCTTGGTTCCGCAGGTGATTTTCTTACTGCCACCGATTGTTTCGCGCATCCGTGAAGAAGCGCCGAACATGATTGTCGATATCGATTCTATCCCGAAGCGCCATTTCGATGCGCTGATCGCAGGGGATGTGCATTTTGTGCTTTCAACCGCTGAGCCACCTAGCTCTGAGCAGAATTTGTATCGCATGAAAATTGCCAATCGCGACTACCGATTCTTGATGAGCGAAACTCATCCACTTGCCCATGTTGAGGAACTGACGGTGGAGATGCTGCTCGATTGCAACTTCGGTCAAATCTCACTTCAAGGTGGCAAAACCCTGTCGATTTATCACCGTTTTGTTGAGCTTGGTGTGGTGGATAAAAAGCGCCAATTATCGATTCCTGTTCAGCTTTCAAACTTCAACGCTGCGCCAGCGATTGCCGAGCAAACGGACGTGATTTTCCACTTGCCAACGCCGTTTGCGGAAGACGCTTGTCAGGGAAGAAAGCTGATCACGAAAACCGTACCGAAAGCGATTCGAATGAGTGAAGAATCGGTCTATTTGTACTGGCATAAGCGCTATCATAACGACCCGATGTGTAATTGGGTGAAGTCATTATTTAAAGAAATATATGGCTCAACTGAGAGTGAATGGTAAAGAATATTATTATTCATAATTGACATAGTCGTAATAGCTTCGGCAAATGCTCGGTTGCTTGTCTTCGCCAAATAAAGGCTATTTAATGCGAACCATTATCATTATAAGTTCCATTAAAAGTTTATAGGTTTTTACCATGTCGAAGACGACTCCGTTTGCGCCAAAACCATTAGCAGTGGTGATCGGTGCGCTATGTACCTCTTTTCCCGTCTTTGCTGATACAACGCCAATCGAAACCGATGAGCAGCTTGTTGTAACAGCAACCCGCACCCAGATGGAGCTGAAAGACGCTCCAGCTTCTATGTCGGTGATCACCGCTGAAGATATCGAAAACGATCCGGGTGTTACGTTGGCAGATATCGTGTCTAACGCGACCAGTGTGGAATCTGATTTCGACAGTACGCGTGCGGGTCGCCAGCAAATTTCTATCCGCGGTATGGATTCTAAGTACACACTGATTATGGTGAATGGTCGTCGCATGAGTTCGGCGAGTGCGATCGTACGTGGTAACGACTTCGATCTTTCTGCGATCCCAATGGATTCAATTGAGCGTGTGGAGATCATCCGTGGTCCTATGTCGGCGCTTTACGGCTCTGACGGTATGGGCGGTACGATCAACATCATCACTAAGTCACCAAGCAACGATTGGAGCTCGCAACTCAGCCTAGACAACACCACGCCAAACGATGGCAATGGTGGTCAAGAATACACAGTGGGTCTAACAACGTCTGGCGCATTGATTGACGACAAGCTATTCGCACGCTTCTCTACATCTCAAACGAGCCGTAACGCATGGCAACCATATTCTGGTGAGAAAGGTGGTATCGATCGCGAAGAGGTAACGGCACTAGAAGGTCGTGACAGCTTAGCGTTGTTTGGTACGCTTTCTTGGCACCTTGCGGAAAACCAATTTATCGATCTTGACCTTGGTTACAGTGACGACGAGCGCGATACCGCAGCAGAAAGTGGCACAACGATTCTATTCTCTGAATCTCGCGTTAAACGTAACAGCCAAGCGCTATCACACACCGGTTTTTGGTCTTGGGGTGATACGCAAGTTCGTTACTCACGTGAAAATGTGGAGAACATTGAAGCGGCGAACAATGGCGCAGATTCGATTGAAGAGCTGACACAAATCTTTGAAGCATCAGCCTCGACGGACCTCGGCGATAGCCACACGGTAACCTTTGGTGTGGATTACCAAACTAGCCAGCTGACTAACCCAGAGCATATCAAGGGCAACAAAGCAGAGGCATACCAAGGTGCCGTATTCGTTCAAGACCAATGGGAAATGACCGATACGCTGATGGCAACGATTGGCGGCCGTCTCGATAAGCACGAGCACTACGGCGAAGAGTTCAGTCCGCGTGTGTACCTAGTACATCAAACAACGGATGATTTGGTACTGAAAGGCGGCGTGGGTAAAGCGTTTAAAGCACCAACCATGACGCAAAACCATCCGGACTTCTCGATGAACAGCTGTAAGGGCAACTGTAACATCGTAGGTAACGAAGATCTGGAAGCAGAAACCAGCGTTAACTATGAGTTCTCGGCATTATACAGCGGTCGTAACTGGAACCTAGAAGGTGCGGTATTCCGTAATGAAATCGAAAACTTAATCGAACAAACGGATATCTCTTGTGAAGTGGGTACGTGGTCGAGTGCAGTAATGAGCTGTATTGATGACAATGGCGACCCAATCGATCGTGAACTGTCTAACCCATACAAGTCTTACCAAAACGTATCGAAAGCCGTTATTCAAGGTGTGGAGCTAACCGGTAGTATTCAGTTCAATGAGCAGTGGGCAATGTCGGGTAACTACACTTACTTGGACACAGAAGATAAGTCGACAGGTGAAGAGCTGAACGAGCGTTACAAGCACTCTGCATTTGCGCGCCTAAACTGGTACCCAACTCAAGATTTGAACCTGTTTGCCAGCGCACGCTACCGTGGCGACCGTAAGATTGATTCTCAGCTAACGCAAGACGCTTACACCACGATGGATTTAGGTACGGTTTACCATGTGAACGATGCACTACGCATTCGTGCGGGTATCACCAACCTAACCGATGAAAGCGTATCAAGAGAGCTAGAAAACATCGGTTATGTTGAAGCACCGCGTACTTACTATGTTGGTATGACGGCGGATTTCTAAGCTTTGGTAGGATATTAATTTGAAGATAAGGCGTTGCAGTAATCTCTGTAACGCCTTTTTGTTTATCTTGCTGATTATTGCTCTGAAGGTTGCTCAGTGGCAAAGCCTCGCAAAACATTGGTTAGTGTAATGAGCGCGAAGACCACGATCACTAATGACAGATGCCACGCTTGGCTTAATCCGAGCTGCACCAATGCCATACTCACAATGGATGACACCACCATTTGGCCGCCGCCCGACATCGCTGCAGCTGCCCCCGCTTGTTTCTTATAGGGTTGCATTACCATGGCTTGAGCACAAGGTAGAGCGATAGCATTGCCTAAAATCATCAGCAGTTGGCCAAGCATCAAATACAGCGGCTCGACCGGGCAAAAGAACAGCCACACTGCGGAACTTACGTGTAGGATAGGTGTGACCAATAGCATCTTCTTCGTGCCGATGATTGGGCGCACACGGTTACAGATACTGGTTCCGCAGATCATGCCAAACGCCGGAATCAGTGCCCACATCGCGTATTGATCGGATGTCATGCCAATTTGGTTTTGCATGACAAAAGGCATCACCGAAACGGTGGTGATCATCAAGCTGAAGTTAAGCCAACCAATACTGGCAAAGCTCATAAAGTAACGAGATGTCAGTAGATCACGATATTGCAGCAGCATTTTCTTTGGTGAGGGCAGTGCTGAGGTTTGTGTAACGGTTTCTTTAAAGCGCACGACAATTACAACCCAAGCCAGCGATACGTAACCCAATAATGAAATAAACACCATGGTCCAGCCGAAGTGGGCGTTAATGAAACCACCAATAACAGGTGCAACCAATGGTGTGATCGAAGCAGCCATCGCAATGTAGGACAGTGCGATTGGCAGGTCTGTACCATTGAAGCGGTCACGAGTTGACGCACGGGCCAGCACCGCACAGCAGCCAGTCCCTAATCCTTGCAGAAAACGTCCCGCCACCATGCCAGTGAAAGTGTGGCTTAGGAAGATGATCATCAATAGGCCGAGCATGGCAATCAACAAGCCAGCCAACAGCACCTTTTTGCGGCCCAATGCATCGGATACTGGACCATAGATAAACTGTGAAGGCCCAAAACCTAGCAAGTAAACACTGACTAACAGCTGAGCTTGGTCGAGGGAAATTTCGAAATCTTTCGCGATCCAAGGCAGGGAAGGGAACACCAAGCCCATGCTGAGCTGACCAACACTGATGATAAGACACGCCAGCAAGATGGTTTTAAATTCGAATGGTCGACTCATGATTTTTCACCATCACCACGGCGACGCAAGCTTCCTTCTTCATCAAAATCATTCAGTTTGGCTTTCACACGTTTGACTGTGGATAGGCTGACTTCACATTGCTTAGCCACGCTCTGTAGTGTGTTTCCTTCCAGAAGCAAGGTCGCAATGTGCTGATGTTTTGCTTTGTCTGCCGGACGACCACGAAACTTCTGTTTCCACATCTCAGGGTTGTCTTTAATTGCTTTACGGCCTTGTGCTGCGGCAAATAGACGGTGTTGAGTTTGTACTTGCCCATAACCAGAAAGCAGAGAGAGTAATGTTTGGGTTTGAACTGAATCTGGCTCAAATGTTAGTGGCTCACAAACGGTTTTGAGGGTGACGCCTTTATCAAGCAGTGTCTGAATTGTGCTCAATGCTTGGCTGAAGTCTCGGCCAAAGGCGGTTAGCCACCAAAGTACAACGGTGTCGCCGGTTTGCACGGTGTTTAAGAGCTGTTGAAAGGCTTGTCGCTCGGCTGGTGGCGTGCAGCCGCGTACTTTGTCTTCAAGGATTGCCGCCTCTGGAGCACTGGATTTCAGGGCTTCAAGTTGCTCGGGATAAGCTTGGTTTTTGGGTGAGCGGCGCGTATAGATAAAGGTATTCATGGTCGTAAAGTGCCTCTTATGAATGGCTCATATACTGTAATGGTTCATAAATATACATTGGTTCATTAATTCTTACAACACCAAATGAACCATATGTAAGGTAATGATTTTTTATCTCTATGATACATAAATGAAAACCAGCCGAAGAAATTGGCTAGTTTTTTGGGAATTGAATGGGTTTGGCAGGTTTATCGCAATAGGAAATAAGGCGTATTAACGTAAGCGTGTCCCGCTGATATCGCATAAGGCAGTACGACTTTGCCAACGGAGACTGCGGTATTGACCAGTGGTTGAACGTTAATATTGGCATTCATCAAAGTAGGACGAACGTTGGGTGCCAAACGATAGTGACCGGGCGTTGAAACGCACCCAGAAAGTGTCGATGTAAACAGTAGTGCGATGATGATTGATTTGATGGCTTTCATAGTGCTGACTCTCAAAATGGTATCTTGGCTCTGGTTTTGTTTGTTGGGATGAGCTTTGGTTGAGAGGAAGATTGCCTGAGCGTGCGCAGTACGACCATCAATGCTGAACAAGTCATAGCGCACAAGACTAAAAGTAACACTAGGCGTTACTAAGTATTAGGTTTTACGAGGAGAGTCCCTTTAAAAGCCCCCTAAGTGAGATTTTTCGGCCTTTGGGAGGGAGCGGGAAACAGTAAAAAAAGCCAGAATGAAACCGCCCATTCTGGCTAGGAGCCAAACGAAGATGCTCAAAACACAATCTGGAGGCAGATTGCTTACATGGAACGTACGGTCAGTGGACGGCGGCGACCAATCTTAGTTAGGGCGAGTTGCCATAAACTCAAATCTCGTGAGCGAAAGGCGCCAGCACAACTGAGTAAGTAGTATTTCCACATGCGGTAGAAATCTTCACTGTAATCGCCTTTGATCTGATTCCAAGAGTGTTGGAAGTTGGAGAACCAGCACATCAGGGTTTTGTCGTAGTCTTCACCGAAGTTGTGCACATCTTCGATGTTGAATCGATCTTCCATCGCCTCTGCGAGGTTCTTCATCGATGGAATGACACCATTTGGGAAGATGTATTTCGAGATCCACGGGTCCGATGCGGTAGTGCTGTGGTGTGAACCAATGGTGTGTAGCAAGAACACGCCATCGTCTTTCATGAAGCGCTCTGCGCACTCGAAGTATTCCGCGTAGTTCTTCGGTCCCACGTGTTCGATCATACCGATAGACACTAGGCGATCGTATTGCACGGTGGGTTTGAACTCGCGGTAGTCCTTCAAAATGAAGTTTGCGACGACGCCATTTTCTATCGCCAGTTTGCTGCCGAGCTTCTTCTGCTCTTTGGATAGAGTCAGACCATCACAAATTACGCCATACTTCTTCGCTGCGTAAATCATAAAGCTGCCCCAACCACAGCCAATATCGAGGATACGCATTCCCGGTTGCAGATCGAGCTTGTGGCAAATTAAATCCATCTTGTGCTCTTGTGCTTCGTCCAGCGTTGCAGCTCGATTCCAATACCCACAGGTGTAGGTCATGCGTGAATCGAGCATCTTTTGGTAAAGCTTATTGCCGATGTCGTAATGGTGCGGTACATCGAATTTACAGCGCTCAATGCTCTGCGGGTTAACCCAGCTTTTCAGTTTTAATTTCGCAGCGGAAGAGGCGAACTTGAGCTTTTCAGCCAGTCCTAGTTTGCCTTCAATATCGTTTAAAAGTACGCGTTCAAAGAACTGATCCAGGCGGCTGCAATCCCACATCTTGGACATGTACGCTTCCCCTAAACCCAAGGAGCCTGACTGCATCACAAGCTCATACACTTTTGGGTTAAACACTTGGATATCCCATGGTTTAGAGCCATTGATGGTGATGCCTGCTGGGGCTAACGCCTCTTTAAACATTTCTTCTAGTTTGTTCATACTATGCCTATTTCACGTGCATGTTCGCTACGTATTCATCTTCTGCCCAATACATACGTTCGGCGACTTTGGCTTCCGGATTTAGGCTAACGCCATCTAAGACGCGCTCTCTAAAACGCAAGTAGCCGCCTTTATCAATCAGATGTCCCATGTGGAGGTAAATCGGCTTACCGCCCAACATCTCTTTTTCAAATTCGAACAGATTGTCGATGACAGGGTGTAGGACGTCTTCCGTTACCCAATTGAGGAACATCTTGCCAACGCGAGGGGTCTTCTTCGAAGTTCGACCGCCCAGCTTGACCATATAGAATTGTTTTGGATCTCGACGCCAAGCCAATGTCGGACAAGCAAGTACGCATTCGCCGCAGCCAATGCATTTGCTTTCTTCCTTCACCGCTTTACCGTCTTTGAGTGACAAGCAATCTACTGCGTGGTGCGCACAAGCTTTGACGCAGGCGCCGCAACCAATACAGCGATGACTTTCGAAATTAATCTTGGCGATACCTAAGATGCCAAAATCCGCCATATTGGCTTTGGCACAGTCGTTCGGACAACCTGCCATGACTATTTTTAAATGGTATTTGCTTGGGTAAACGTGACGCTCCATTCGTTGCGCCAAGCCAGTGGTATCGGTATTGGCCTTCTGGCAGATTCGGCTGCCCTGACACGCGACGATATTACGTCCACCGATCGACTGATAACCTGCTTGTGTGTCTTCGACATCAATGCCGCACGTATCGACGGTGATGTCTTTGATGAAGGGTTCAAGCGCTTTGTTGACCTCTGGAATATCTTCATAGCGAATCCCGGGCATCGCCAGTTTTTGTCGCGTGGTGAGGTGAATAACACCATTGCCCCACTTTTCGGCGATCTCTTGCGCAGCACCGAGTAAGTATGCGGGCATAATGCCCCCCGGAATGCGCACGCTGATCATGCACTCGCCACGCACTTTCGATAGGCGGTAATCGCCATTGGCGCGCATTTTGATGATATCTACGTCCGTCGTCATTGTGATTCCCTCCTAATCGATCATGGTTCTGGCGTGGTCATAACGGAAAACCGGACCATCCAAGCACACGTATTTGTCACCAATTCGGCAGTGACCGCATTTACCAACTGAGCAGGCCATTCTGCGTTCGTAGTCGACCCAAATCTGATCTTCTTGAATGCCTCTGGATAAGAAGTCTTGCACGACGAACTTAATCATGATTGGTGGACCCACTACGATGACGCGGATGTTTTCCTTGTCAGAGAGATCAAGCTTGCTGATGTGCTCGGTGACTAAGCCGCTTTCATAGAAGTGTTCGTCGCCACCGTCATCCAAGGTGGTGATGACGTGATTGGAGTAAGACCAATTCAGCAAGTCGTTTTTGTACAACACGGCATCTTGGTTTTTGAATCCGAGGATCAAAGACATCTTTTTCACATCACTTGGGTTGTTGTGAAAGTAGTTAATCAGCCCTTTAACAGGAGCAACGCCAGTGCCGCCCGCGACCACAATGAGATGTTTATCTTGGTATGCTTCCATCGGGTAGCCGTTGCCCATTGCGCCGCGCATCATCACGCGATCACTGGCGTTTAATTGGAACAGCTCGCTAGTTACCTTGCCGACATTACGTATCAGCAAGTCGACGTAACCTAAGCCGTAATCGGAGACGGAAATAGGAGCTTCGCCCACAAGGGATAAACCTACTTCGACAAATTGTCCGTAGTGCACCGGAAAGTCGCACGCAACGCGAAAATTCCATTCCAGTTCTGTGTGCTTTTCGATATGAATAATCGGGTAGCTTTGCGGCAGCATTTTGTTTTCACAATCGCACATTAGAGCGCCTCCTCTACAATCGATGTCATCTTGTTGATGATGTTGCTAAATGAGATGTAGTGAGGGCATCGGTCGTCGCAGCGTCCACATCCGACACACATATGGTGTTCGCCTTGGCGAGACTTAAAGTCGTTGACCTTATGCAAGGCGCGATAACGTAAGCGCTCTCCGGTTTTATGACGGAAGCTGTGACCGCCAGCCATATCCGAGAAGCCATCAATCATGCAACTGGCGTGTTGGCGGCGACGTTCACCCACTTTGGCTTCTTGGTTGTAAACCACATCAAACACGTTGAAGCAGGCACAAGTCGGGCATGAGGAAGTGCAGCGACCGCAACCAATGCAGCGTGAATCGTATTCTGACCATACCGGATGGCTGAGCAAGACTTCACGTATTTTCGTTGGGTCATCGCAAACCGAATCTGGCGTGCGGACTTTGACCGGATTGGACTTGACGAAGCTGACACTGTGCTCAACGTCTTTGCCTTGTGAAAAGTAGGGCGCTAGCTCTGGATCTTTAATAGTGACAATGGCGCCGTGGTCACTAAATTGCACTGAAGCGGCGAAGTTATCGGTTTTGTTGGTCCCCATAGAAACACAAAAGCAATTTTCGAAACTTTCGCTGCACTCAATCAGCACGAGTTTGAGTTTCTGGCGCAGACGTTTGTAGTAGAAGTCTTCGTGACCGCCGTTTTCTAAAAACATGTAATCAAGGCTTTTGAGCGCATTGATGTCACAAGCTCTGAGAAACAGAAACACAGGACGCGCATCGACGCTGGATTCTCGCAACTCGTCGGCGTTAAACCAAAACAGAATTTCCGTTATCGGAAAGACGATCTCTTTGGGTGAAAAATGGCTTTTCTCTTTCCACTCCAGTTGGTCGTAACGTTCGAGTTCTTGGTAATCCAAATTTGGGGTATGGGCAAAACGACCTGCGTATTCTTCATAGACGGGCGCCATCACCTTATAGCTCTGACGTAACGCCTCGATCGCCGAACCCATTTGCTGAGTAGTTAAAAACTTAGGCATTGTTCTATCTCGTTATTTTCAAAAACTAATGAATCGTGCGTTCTAAACAGGGCTCGGCGGTGGACTCAAACCATTCCAGTGACTGCGAAAGGGAAACCACGTCTCCGACCACTATGATTGCTGGCAGTGGTGGTTTTTGCGTTTTGCAGGTTTCATACAGTCCGGCTAAGGTAGTAACGATCTTGTTTTGATTTTCTCGTGTTCCATTGCTGACGATAGCGCAAGGTGTATCTGGCGCGAGACCGTGAGCAATAAGGTTGTCTGCGATCGCTTCTGCTTTGTGTAGCCCCATGTAGAAAATTAGGGTGTGGTCGATAGCGGCAAGTGCGCTCCAATTAGGTTCGCTAGCATCATTACAGTTTCGTCCCGTTACCAAGGTGACACCCCTCGAAACTTGTCTATGAGTGACCGGTATCCCCGCGTAAGCGCAGCATCCAAGTGCCGCAGTTACACCCGGTACAACCTCATAGTTGATGCCTTGCTGTGTTAAATAGGTCGCTTCCTCACCGCCTCGACCAAATACAAACGGGTCGCCCGCTTTTAAGCGACATACCGTGAGACCTGTGATTGCGTAGCCCTTCATCATTTCGTTGATTTCTGCCTGAGTTTGCGAACACTTACCGTAGTGTTTACCCACGCAGATCTTTAGGGTTTTTCGTGGAATCACATCCAAGACTTCTTCCGAAACCAGATGGTCATAGAGCACAACATCAACGCGATTAAGCAGACGAAATGCTTTAATGGTGAGCAGCGACGCATCGCCTGTACCTGCTCCAACCAAATAAACCTGACCATAAGATGGATTGGATGCCTTCATGAGAAAATACCCCAAATCAATACAACGAATAGGATGGCGGCAATAACCCAATAAAGAACCTGATGAACGTTATCGCTGACCCAACCTAGTTCTTCTAACATCTCGTTACTTAGGTCTAAATTTATCTGCTCTACGTAATCGTCCAGTTCTTTCATTTTCAATTGGCTTCGTGCAATCCCCTGATGCATTTAAGGTTATTGATGAGAGCTGTTAAGTTAAATCAAAGAAAAATAAACACCTGTTCAGAACTGATTAACGAGAGGGTGTTTAAGGGGGTAATTTGAGGTGATGAAAATACGGAGTAAAGGGGAGGAGGAGTGTCAGGCCTTGTGAATTAACTGACTGTAATAAATATAAAAAAGCCAGAGCGATGTTTGCTCTGGCTTTGTCTTTTTTCGTAAGAAATTCGCTATGCCGCTTTGAGGTGGCAGACGCGATTCTTGCCCAATCTTTTTGCTTGATAAAGTGCTTTGTCAGCTTGCTCCACTACATGGTGATAGCTGGTTTCTAATGGCGTAAACCCAACACTTGCCGTAAATCGCACATCGCCACAACCTAATGTGAGATGGCTTCTTTGCAACGCTGTTAGGAAGTTATCAAGCTGATGTTTGGCATCAAACTCGTCACTGGCTTGGAACACGATGGCAAACTCTTCACCGCCATAGCGCGCTAAACAAATCCCTTTTGGTTTAGGGAAACAGTCGCGCATCACTTCAGCGGTTTTTTGGATGACTAAATCACCGACTGGGTGGCCGAATTTATCGTTGATGTATTTGAAGTTATCAATATCGACCATCGCGATAAAACGGTTCTCTGAATGAAGCTCTCTCGACACTTTTGCTGCTAAGCACGCTTTGTTTTCGAGTTGCGTCATTGGATCTTGATGGCGCAAACGGTCATGCAATTTCAGGTTTGCCAACGCAACTTGGGCGTAGTTCTGAATCAAACTGAGCACGCATTTGTAGGTTGGGAATCGGCAACTGACGTAAGTCACGCCAAGCAGCTCTCGCCCATCAAATAAAGGAATGCAGTAGTGATTACTGTTGATCTTGAGCTTTTTCGTCAGCTCGTCGCCGTACTTCTTACTGCGGTATGTCAAAGCAATTGGGGAGAAACGCGCCGCAAGTTTAGCGTCGGTTAAAACGAGCTTCTTGTTGCCATGGTAATCAAGGGTGTAGAAGCTGTGATTTAAGCTGTCGTAGACACAGAACTGTATGCCTTTGTGGAAGCAGAAACGATCTAATACACGCTTAAGTTGGGTTTTAAAGTCGCCCACGTTGTCTGTGCCATTTAAGCGCGCGAGTGACAAATGCAGTTGATAGGTTAGATAGTTAATGCCAATGGCGAGTGCCAACAGGGAAGCAATCACGCCTGCGGTAAGGGTAAATGGATAGCTGCTGTTGAGGATATCGGCACGGTCTGTCCCTGCAACAAACACCCAGTTCAAGCCGTTGTCTGCATCGAAGACCGAGATCTTAAAGTTATCTTGGTAATAGTACTCGTGTTTACCAAACAGCAGCCCCGTTGCAACTTTGTCACTGATACCGCCATGATAGCTTACTGAAGGGTCACCAATTCGACTTGGGTCAGGATGAAATACTAAGCGCTCGGTGTCTCTGTCTACCACGAACACATAACCTTTGTTCAAAGTTTTAAGGCCACGTAATTGCTGAGTGGTGTGGAGAAGATCGAACTCCAGCCAAAGTTGGTATTTAAGGTCTGGGTTATCGTGCTTTATCGCGAAGACCCAGTGCTGCTGCGGGTTTTGATATAACGAAGAGATAGAGAATTTGTCGCTGACGGTATCCAGCTTGTGCCATAAGATCTTGCTGGTATCTGCTTGTTTTATTTGACCAGAAAGACCATAAGCCATGTTGCTATCTTTCGTGGTGTAGAGAATGTTGGAGTACTGCGGCGAGTAGTCGATGATGCCTTGGCTTAGCTCACGGAAGTCAGGATCATTGAGATCTTGTTTGCTGGCTTTTAGCGCGGTTTCTAATAGGTAAAATTTGCTGAAAGCGGCTTCGATTTGAGAGTGGATCAGCCGCTCTGCGGTGATGATATTGGTTTGAGATTGCCGATAAACCATCGACTCAGAATCGACTAACTGAGCATAGGCCAGATAGACCATAAAACCTGCGAGGAGTAACAGGTAAGGCCGCAGAATGCGGATTAAGAATTTAGGTAAAGCCATGATGCCAAATTACGTTGTAGATATTATAAATGTGATTTGGATGGCAATATTAGATTAGTTTCATTTGCGTATCAATGCGTATGGTGTGCCATTTGGCCTAGTTGATGGATCTCTACTCGAAATGTCGATAAAACAAACCCAGCGTGTTGCTGGGTTTGTCAGAGTTTGTAGGAATAAGCTGCGGTTTGGGTCAGCTAAGCTTTTTTAGTTGGCTGATAATGTAAAATGGCCATCGAAGTCGGAGAAAGCAGTACCTCGCCCTCTGCATGACCTGGGTTTAGGTTGCGTACATTGGTATCGCACACCGTTACCCACTCTTGACCACGCTCACTTGGCAGCTTGAAACGCGCTGGCGCGTTGGTTTGGTTGATCAAGTAAACCAACTCTTGCCCTTCTTTGCCAATTCCTAGATGCAGCGCTACCGAGCTTAAACGGTTCCAATCGTCGTGTTCCATCAAGCTACCATCAATGCGACGCCAGAAGATGCGGTTGTTATTACGATTTTCACCACTAAAAGCACGAACGAATGGCACCATATATTGATTACGGTTTGCCACCATTTGTGAAATCCACGCTTTGAAATCTTGCTTGCGCTCAGACGTTGTCCAGTTCAACCAGCTGGTTTCGTTATCCTGACAGTAAGCATTATTGTTACCACCTTGAGTATGAGATAGCACGTCTGCAGTCAGGATATGAGGTATACCGAACGCGAATAGCAAGCTAGCAATCAAGTTACGCTTTTGCTTTTCGCGTGTGGCGATGATCATAAGGTTCTCTGTTTCACCTTCAACGCCATAGTTTTCCGAGCGGTTGTCACCGTGGCCGTCGCGGTTCTCTTCACCGTTCGCCTCGTTGTGCTTCTGTTTGTAAGACACCAAGTCTTGCAAGGTGAAGCCGTCATGATACGTGATGTAGTTGACTGTGAGTTTATAAGGCCAGTTCGCTGCGCTGTAGATATCACGAGAGCCCATCAAGCGAGTCGCAAACTCTTTCAGATAGCCTTGATCACCCCGCCAGAAGCTGCGAGAGATGTCGCGCAGTTTGTCATTACATTCGTTCCAACCAAATGGGAAGTTACCCACTTGGTAGCCGTTAGGGCCAATGTCCCAAGGCTCAGCGATCAGTTTGGTTTCGCGAAGAATGGGGTCTTGCGCGACCGCTTTAAAGAACGCTGCTTCTGGGTTGTAATCATCGCCTTGACGACCCAACGTCGCTGCTAAGTCGAAACGGAAGCCATCGACTTTAAATTCACTCACCCAGTAACGCAGCGTATCCATAACGAGGTTAAGTGCAGGTTGGTAAGTCATATCAACCGTGTTTCCGCAACCAGTGAAGTTAGCAAAGTGCTGACCGTGCTTGATATAGAAGCATGGATCGAGCGCTTTCAAGTTAAATATGGTTGGGCCTTCTCCGCTCTCGGCTGTATGGTTGTAAACAACATCAAGAATCACCTCAATGCCGTGTTTATGTAGCTCGCGGATGGTGGTTTTAAGTTCGGTGACGGCGTCTTTCTCTGCGTAACGTGGATCGGGCACCATGAACAAGTATGGGTTGTAACCCCAATAGTTCACTTTATCCATCTTGAGCAAGTGAGGCTCATGCATACACGCTGCCACGGGTAGCAATTGCAGCGTATTGATGTTTTGCTGTTTGTAGAACGCCAGCATTTCTGGCGAAGACAACCCTAAGTAACGGCCTTTGGTATCACTGGCGACCTCTGGGTGCTGTTGAGTTAACCCTTTCACATGGGTTTCGAATAGCACCATCTCTTCGCGTGGTATGCGCGGATGATCGGTGTCTTGCCAATCAAAGTTGTCTTCTATGACGACACACTTTGGCATATCGAAGCTTTTTGCAGGAGAAAATGGAGGCTGGTAGTGAAGGGCTTTATCAATCGACTTTGCGTAGGGATCGGAGATCAGCAAAGGTTCGTCTTTGTGCGTCACCACATAGCCATACTTTTGCCCCGGTTTGATGTCAGGGATAAAAGTATGGCGAATGCCTGCATATTCGCCAGGTAAGTCGTGCAGCTTGTAGCTACCGTCTTCCGCAAATAGCGCAAGTTGAATATCTTTACTACTCGGAGCGTGAATAGAGAAGTTACAACCTTCTTTACTCACAGTTGCGCCGAGTGGGTATGGGCGAGAGTGAAGTTGTGTCATCAGCGAATCTTTTTTTAATTTTATTGCTACCTTTAAGAAACTATAAGTAAAAAACTTTGTCTTACTAAGGTCAACCACCTTACATCGAAAATTATCACTGTAATTAAATTACTTTCTACGACCCATTTTTTACGAAAATATGAAATGGCTATCACTTTGTAGCGACCATAAACTGAAGAAACTTACTAATTCCTCCCTAGATTGGTGATCTGACTCGTAAAAACACCATTCGGTAAATTTTCTCATCCCTTCTCATCCCCCCTAAATTAGTTTGGGGTGGAGGACGTCATCCTTGTACGCCTTGGGTAATCTTAAGGCTGTTGAAACAAACGGGGACTTGTTCCCATCTTACCTCTCTTTCTTTAGGTGCATTTTTACTGCCTATATTCGCCTAAAGAGTGGGAAGGGAAGACAGAATTATAAATACCCTTAATGGAGTTAAGAATGAAAAAAGTAAGTGTAATTGCTGCTGCTGTTGCTGCAACTTTAGCTGCTGGTTCTGCTTTCGCAGTGGACTTTAATGGTTACTTCCGTGCTGGTACTGGTATCAGTGGTAACGGTGATGCTGATGTATCATTCATGAAGAATGGTATTGGTCGTCTAGGTAACGAAAACGACAACTACTACGAGATTGGTCTGGCTGAAGATCTAAAAACAGGCGACCAAACTTGGCGCATCGAATCTATGGTTGCTCAAGGCAATGACGGCGCAGTTGGCTGGGAAGATGGTGACTTCAACGTTGCACAATTTGCAGTTAAAGCTAAAGGCCTAATCGCTTCTGATAAAGACGCAACACTATGGGCTGGTAAAACTTACTACCAACGTAAAGATATCCACATCACTGACTTCTACTTCCTAAATACTTCTGGTACTGGTGGTGGTATCGAAAACCTTTCTGTAGGTAACCAAAAGCTTTCTCTAGCTCTTATCCAAGATGGTGAAGATGACAACGGTAGCGGCTACATCTTTGATGCTCGTCTAGCAAACATCGGTCTATGGGAAGACGCGACTCTTGAACTTGCAGCTGCGTACAACTTCTCTACAGAGAAAGATGATAAAACTATTGATGGCGATGACGGTATCCTAGCTACAGCTATCGTACACCAGGGTCTAAGCATCGGTTTCAACCAAACTGTTCTTCAATACGGTACTGCAGGTTACGGTGTTCAAGCTGCTAACTTCTGGGGCGCAGGTACATACTACGATCGCTCTGGCCTTCAAAATGACGCAACAGGTTACCGCCTACTTAACTGGGGTGTAATTAACCTAGGCGAAAGCTGGGAAATGGGTCACCAACTTGCTTACCTAGCAGGTTCTGACATTGGCTACGCTGGTGGTCAAGGTGATTCAGATCAGTTCTCTGTTGTAGTTCGTCCAATGTACAAGTGGAACGACACAATGCGCACTGTTTTCGAAGCGGGTTACAACGCTGGTGAAAACGAAAAAGGCGAAGACTTTGGTGCTCACAAATTCACAGTTGCACAAGCTTGGGCAATGGGTGACAGCTTCTGGGCTCGTCCTGAACTACGCGTATACGGTTCATACATCACTGATGAAGAAGGTACAACCTTCGGTGATAAAGGTGACTCAGATTTCGTATTCGGTATCCAAGCTGAAGCTTGGTGGTAATCGAGTAATCTCTTAGTTATCTAGCTGTCCTATTTAAATAGCCGACATCTGTCGGCTATTTTTCTAAGGGGTTTTGAAAAGTTAGACGTTTCAGCAAAGTCACTCTAAGATGCTTTAGTGCAAAAACCTTTAGAAAAATAACTAGAAGGAAAAAGTATGTACTTCCGTGCCCTCATGTTAAGTGGATGCGTCGCGCTTGCTGGCTGCCAATCCACTGAAGTTATCGAACAAGTTCAAGTTGCTCAAGCACAGCAAGTTGACGCTCTATCTGAGCTTCAATCGGTGAAAATGAAGCTTCCAAGCTCTGCCATTGTAGACATCACTTCTCAGAGCCAAGTGTTGAAATATCAGGGTATCGACAGCCGTGTAGCGGTATTCGAGCTGCCTGCAGACCGTGGTGAGTTCGCGATTAAAATTACCAGTCTGATTGAAGATACGGCTTTTGTACCACGTGCGATAATCGTTGATAAAAACGGTAAAGAGATCGAGAACTATGGCAAAGCGGAATTTGAGTACACAAAACCTCGCCTTCACCTTGGAAACCGTTTAGTCGCTGAAAAAGACTTCTTCCCACCTGTGGGTTTAGATTCTGTCTACCTAATTGTTTACACTGACCAGTCTGACCTTGGCGGTTTTACTGATGTCATTCACCCAGCGCGATTGGACGCTGAAGCTCGAGGCAACTACTTGCCAGAAGTGAAAGACATTCCAGTACCAAACGGTGACACAGGTAAGATTGAAGTGTCGATTGACCGCGTAAGCTTCTTCTCAATTGGCTCCTCGAATAGTGAACCAGTCGCTGCTCCAGTTGTGGCTAAGTCGGTCGACTCAGTGCAACCTGAAACCCAAACTTACTACCACAATGCGATTAAAGCAGCAGTGAAAGCAGATGATATTCCTAAAGCGTTGAGCTTACTTGATGAAGCAAAAGCGTTAGGCATTGAAGGTGCGCAAGAAGTATTTGTTAAAGCAGTAAATACAAAATAATTAAACTAGAAAAGCCGACCAATAGAGTCGGCTTTTTTATTGTACATTTAGTTATCTTTTTCACAGATTATATTATTAATATTTAAAATTTAATTAATTTCGATTCATAATATATCCAGTGCTAATTCAATTAGTACATTGTCGAATAAAAATAAGGATATAACGTGAAACAATTAATTATAAATACAGCATGCACCTTGGCTGCTGTTTCTATCTTATCTGCTTGCTCGTCAACATCATCAGAAAATACTGCTCAAGATGAAGTAAATAATACGGTGGCATTAACAAGCGTAAACCTTGATATGATGACAAACTGTGCTCTGCCGGATTCTGCAGAATCCGGCCCATTGTCTAAAGATATCTTTGTTGTTGGTAGCTTCCCCAATGCCGATTGGAAGCATATTGTACAGCGTAAGTTAACCTATAAAGGAAACAACGTTTATCAAGTGGTTACCGATGAAGTCGCTGGCAAATATAAAATGCAGTACGCCGCTGAACAATGGAAGCCACAATTTACAGCTAAGGGCAAAAAGTTAACGGTTGGTCAATTAAATGAGTTGACATATGGTGGCTACGGTACGGATACGAAATTAGAAATTAAAGAACCAGGGAAATATGTGTGGAGCTTGGAGTTTAAAGATAATGGCTCTCCTTACTCAATCATGATTTCTAAATGCCAATAATATTCCATTCAGTTATTTAAAATTTGTTTTTTATTTATTAACCCTTGCATGGGAAACATGTTGGGGTTAATTTTATTTGGAAGAGTTTAATGCGCAACGAAAGATATAAAAAACTATTTGGCCAATCGCTTTTAGCCTTGAGTGTGGTTGGTGTTTTATCCGCGTGTAATTCCTCTGGCGGAAGCGACAATGGCAGCACGCCACTTCCTGATACAAGTTATGCTTGCCAAGCGAATGTAATGGAGCAAAGCAATCAGCTTCGCACTTATCAAATCATGGTTGAGAGCTTTGTTGATGGTGATTCGAATATCGGCCATGGCACAGGTTACGGCACCAGCCATCATAACGGTGATCTTCAAGGGATTATTGATTCGCTTGATTACATCCAAGACTTGGGCATGAATGCGATTTGGTTGACGCCAGTTTTTGAATCGGAAGCCATTGATGGGCAAGATCATTGGGCCGATCGTTTGGATGCAACGGGCTACTTTGCTACGGATTATTTTAAGATTGCTCCTCGCTTTGGCGATTTAGAAACGGCGAGAACCTTAGTTGATGAAGCGCACAAACGCGGCTTGTATGTTTTCTTTGATGGCGTGTTTGGTCATCACAAAGAAGGGTTGATTAAGCCGTCTCCATCGGGTTTATTACCTTCTGGTTCGAGCAACCCGGTGGACTACCCAGCAAGTTTGGATTTCTACAAAGAAGTCGCGACTTACTGGGTCAAAGAGCTAAAAATTGATGGTTGGCGTTTAGACCAAGCGTACCAAGTCCCAACCGACGCATGGACACAAATCCGCAAAGCGGTGGATGAAGCCTCACAGAGTGTGACTTACACCAACGCGGAAGGTGATCAAGTGAATCCTCTGGGTTACATGGTCGCTGAGATTTGGAAAGGCGAGTCAGAAATCGCGAGTGACGCATACGGCGCGGCTGACGATCCTGCGTTGTGCTCGGCATTCGATTTCCCAATGCGCTATCGCGTGGTGGAAACACTGGCTGTCAATGAGAGCGGTGTCGGCGGTCGTAGTGTGGATTGGTTAGACAATGGCTACCGAACACACAATCAATATCCGTCTCATGCTCAACCAAACTTGATGATTGGCAATCATGATTTAGTTCGCTTTGGTGACTTGTTGCAACGAGGCGGATTAGCGGATGTGAACGATGCTGAATACTGGCAACGCCACAAAGCCGCGTTTGCATTCCAAGCGGCTTACACCGGACCAATCACACTCTATTATGGGGATGAAATCGGTGACCAAGTTGATGGTTTTGACGCAAAAGAAGACAACAATACGTGTGCGGTTCGTGGCGTGTGTGATGATCATGTCGCTCGCAGCAGTGCCAAGATTGAAGGCGTAACTGCAACCTTAGATGCTAACCAAGTTGATCTGAAAAACTACGTTAAGTCATTGATGACAATGCGCGCAGATCATCCTGCTTTGTATCAAGGCAGTCGCACTAACTTGGTAGCAAGCAATGGCAGTTATGTGGACTTGAAAGTATCTGGCGATGACCAAGTGTTATTTGCTTTGAATACCTTTGAGAGTGCCCGCAATATTGTGCTGACAGAAGCACAAATCGGGAGTAATCAAGCGCTGGTGGATTTAATCACTAACCAACAAATCACGCCAAGTAACGGGCAATACCAGATCCCGATGTCATCATTACAAGGGCGCTTCTTCAAAGTGATGCCAAACACTCAATAAGTCATTCTCGATCAAGATAACCCATACCAAGCCAAGTGTTGTTCTCTACCCCAATAGAAACGCACTTGGCTTTTTTCATCGCTTTGTCTAAGATGCCGCTCTTTTTAGTCATCGATGGCGATATTCCACTTTGAGGTCCCGCCTTGTTTCTTTACATCTCTTTGTTTTTTATCGCACAACCGTCCATGCAGAAGTGAAAGAAACAGTACGCAGTTTGTGAGATGTGCTGCACGATAATGAGAATATTCACATTCATGCAACGTCAAACTGTGATTCAAAGCTTACCCATGTGTAATTGTTATGTTTATCTTCTTGGGGATTTACATAACTAATGGAAAATTATAATGAAATCCATAACGAAAACCCTCTACCTCTTACCTCTCATTTGCTCTCCAATCGCCTATGCTGAGGTATTGAATGGAGACTTTGAACAATGGAATGGGAATGCGCCAGCGCAGTGGTCTGTGATTGATTCTGGCATTGCCGTTTCACCAACCAGCAATCCGCATAACTCAGGTGGCCTTGCGGCTCAAGTGATTGTAAATACAGGTACCCAAAGCAACACCGACTTTTTGCAAACCATTAATGTGGAGCAGGGGAAAACCTACCCATTTTCAGTCTCGGTTTACCATACTGAAGGTAATGTTAAAGCGCGTTTGGTGGTCGATGGATACCACGGTTACTCTAACCCTCAGCAAACCAATCAGTGGCAACAAATCACCCATAGCTACACTGCATCATCTAACAAAACGATCAATGTCGGGTTACGCTTTTACGATGAATCTGGCTTTGATGGTTCCGAAGTTGTTTATGTCGATAACTTTCAGCCAAACCAAAATGGTGGCACTCAGCCGCCAGTAGAAAGCTGTAATGACAACGAAGTTTTACTGACATTGAACACCGACAGTTATGGCTCAGAAACCAGCTGGGAACTGAAAGATAGCCAGTCACAAGTTCTGTTTACAGGCCAAGGTTTTGAATCTTCGAAAACCTACGAAAAAACCATGTGCTTAACGAATGGTGACTACCAATTTACGATCAGTGATAGCTACGGTGATGGCATTTGTTGCGGTAACGGCAGTGGTTCATACACCTTAGTGTTCGGTCAAACCACGTTGGCGTCTGGCGGTGAATTCACAAAATCGCAAACCACGAACTTCACCCTTGGTGATTCAACGACACCACCGCCAGTGGTTGGCGAGTATTATAAAGCGGCCGAAGGCAAAACAGGTTTTGAGTTGAAAACAGCGCTGTTTAACATCATCAAGGATCACACAGGGCGCGGTTACTCTGCCATTTGGACCTTAGTGAAAGAAGCGGACATAGACAACTACTACGAGAAAGACGGCTCCATTCTCGATATGTATTCTGAAAAACCATCTGGCAGCGATACAGTAAGTTTTACCAAAGTCACCGACCAATGTGGTCAATACAGAACTGAAGGCGATTGCTACAACCGTGAGCACTCGTTCCCGAAAAGCTGGTTTGGTGGCAAGGTTGAACCGATGAACTCGGATGGTCACCACTTGTTTGCAACCGATGGCTATGTGAATGCGAAGCGCAGCAACTGGCCATTTGGTGAAGTGGGTAACAGCACTTACGTATCAAGCAATGGCTCAAAAGTTGGTTCAGCAAGCTCTACTTTGGGCTATTCAGGAACGGTATTTGAGCCTATTGATGAGTTCAAAGGTGATTTTGCTCGTGCGTATTTCTACATGGCGACGCGCTATGAAAACGTTATCGGCAACTGGGAAAGCAACTCTAGCAACTCTGACGCGGTATTGAACGGCACGAAAACGACTGTCTTTGAACCATGGATGCTGAACATGTTGAAACGCTGGCACAAAAACGATCCAGTCAGCGCGAAAGAGATCAGCCGTAACCAAGCGGTGTTTGAATTCCAAGGTAACCGCAACCCGTTTGTGGATCACCCTGAGTTTATAGAGATGATTTGGGGTAATTAATCCTAAACCATCAAAAACACGAAAGCCGCCTAAGTTAAACACGTTAACTTGGCGGCTTTTTCGTGTCTGTTAAAGCACAAAAAAAGGGGAGGTTTTACCCTCCCCAAACTAGCACGTAATTGTGCCTACTGTTTTTAGTTCTGAGTCACCGTCACGATTGGCGCTGCTTTATCCGCTGCGTTGAAGTGGAAGTTGTAGTTTCCATCTTCTGCTAGTGTGATGCTGATGTTGCCACTTGAGCCACCCGCTTCCATAGTCAGTGGTGTGCCAAATTCAATCGCGCCTTGACCACCAAAGTTGGTTGCATCTGCCCAGTCAGAGCTCGCTACTTTCATATCGAATGTGCCCGCTTTTAGATCGATGTCTAAAGAGTAAACATCATTCGCAACGTAGCTGAATTTTGCTGTCTCTAGTGCCGCCCAGCTTGCATCGGTTACATCACCACGTAGGTAAAGTGCTGTTTCGCCGAACGTTGGTGCATCCTCTGATTTAGTCACAGATACAACAGGCTTTTCTACGCTTTCATCTTGAGCGTGTAGTGCGTTCAGAGTGAAGTTGTACTTACCTGTTTCAGCAACTGACAACTTACAGTTACCTTCTGAGCCTAAATCTAGTGAACCAGACGCTTGCTCCGCCGCATCACAACCAATGTTTGGATTTGCCCAGCCAGAGTCCGCAAATTTGAACTCGTGCTCACCAGCTTCAAGAACGCCAGTTACAGAGTACATGCCGTTGCCGATGAAGGTCATTGCCCAATCGCTGTTGTCAGACCAATCGTTCACTGTGCCCTTAACGTAAACGACTGTTTCACCGTAAGGAGGAATGCTCGATACGTCTTTGTTGTCAGTGTTTACTGGTAGACCTGCACCTTGAGCGCCGTTTTGTGGTTGAACAAATACCGCTGTTGTTAGTGCTGGAACCGTAAAGGTTTCGCCTGAGAAGCTTGCGCCTTTCACACGGCTATCTGCAGAGTCTTTTTGAACTTCATGCAGTTCGAAGCCAGTTGCACCTTCAACTTTGAACGATTTCGTTTCTGATGTTGAGTTCACTACTGCCACGATTGCATCGTAGTTGGTATCAAGATCGTTACCTGCTGATACACCATCATCAATAGACATGACGATCAAGCCTTCCACTTGGTCTTTGCCTACGTTGCGGAAGTCAACGCGGTTCATGACTTCTTGAGCAGTATCTAAACGGAACAGTTCGCTTGAGCTACGAATAGTCAGTAGTTCTAGGAATTGTTGCTTAGTTAGCTCGATATCGTCAGTGTTTGGCATCGCAGTGCTGTCAGCAACGATAGTTTTGATCAGCTCCCAGTTTGCGCCGTCTTTGTCTTCACGAGGTAGACCGACGTTCCAGTTGTTGTCTCTACCGTCGAAGTAAACGCGGTTGAACCAGTCACCTGAATCGTAAGAGTCACGCTGCATTGATTTCGAACGCAGTAGCTCAGAACCCATGTGGATGAACGGGATACCTTGACCAAGCATTACCGTAGATAGAGACACAGTTTGCATACGTGCACGGTCAGCAGATGAAGTGCCAGTCGCGATCTTGTACGCGTTGTTGTCCCATAGCGTTTGGTTATCGTGCTTAGATACGTAAGAGATGTTCTCAGAAGGGATCTTAGTGTAACCCGCTGGCGCACCGTTGTAGTCTACGTTCTTACCAAGTTTAGTTTCACCTTCGAAGTCTAGAAGAACGAATTCTGCTAGGTTACCTGCCATACCCAGACGTACTAAGTCTTGGTTGTGTAGACGACCGTTTACCGCTTCTGCATCTGTCTTCGTTTCTTCGTTCGGGTAACCTGCGTTACCAAAACCTTGGTTAAAGCGAAGTGGGTGCTTACCTTCAGAGTCCACACCGCCATCGAATGGGCTACCACCACGAACCGCGTCACGTAGACGGTCAGAGAAGGTACCGATGCCAGTGCCAGCCATGTTGATTTGTGTAGCTTGGTCGAAGCGAGCGTTGTTTGCTACTTCACCGAAGTCCCAACCTTCACCGTAGAATAGCGTGTTTTTATCGACTTGTTTAACGCGCTCCAGAGCGTACTCCATCAAGTCTTTTGGTTGGTGTGCCATCAAGTCAAAACGGAAGCCGTCAACTTTGTAGTCGTCCGCCCACACAAGCAATGAGTCAACCATCAGTTTACCCATCATCAAGTTCTCAGTGGCTGTGTTGTCACAACAAGTTGAGTTCTCAACGCCACCCGTGTTCACATTTAGACGGTGGTAGTATCCTGGGACGATCTTATCTAGGACAGATTTTTCGTTTACGCCCGATGCGTTAGTGTGGTTGTACACCACATCCATAACCAGCTTCAGATCCATTTTGTGTGTCGCTTGAACCATTTCACGGAATTCAAGGATACGTTTAGAACCGTTTGGATCGGTTGCGTAGCTGCCTTCTGGAACAGTGTAGTGGAATGGGTCGTAACCCCAGTTGAAGCTGTCTAGCATGCGTAGATCGTTCATCAGTGCTTGTGCAGCACCCGTTGCTGGATCGTAGCTGTTTAGTACATCTTCAATGATTTTAGCGTCGTCTTCTGTTTCACAGATTGAAGCCGCTGGTTTGATGCTACATAGCTTGCCTACGGTATCGGTGATATCAACGCGGTTTTCTGCGTTTTCGTCAACCGTTGCAATATCGAACGCTGGCAGAATGTGAAGTGTCGTTAGACCTGCGTCTTTCAGTGCTTGAAGGTGAGTAACCGACTCACGCTCAGGCTCTGTCAGTGCTAGGTACTTACCGTTTAGAGATTGCGTGCCTTTCGTATCGCTAAAGCTGAAGTCACGAAGGTGTGATTCGTAAAGAACGTGGTCTTCATCTTTTGCAACCGTTGGGCGGTCGTAGTTATCCCACTCTGCTGGTTTCAACGCAGCGCTGTCTAGATCGACAACTTGTGAGTACATTGAGTTTTGCGACAAGCTTAGCGAGTAAGGGTCAGTTACAAGGCGAGTTTCAACAACACCAGTCGTCGGGTGGTAAACCTTCACTTGGTAACGGTAGAACTTGTTCAGTACGTTGCTTTGCGCTTCCGATTCCCAGATACCTGTTTCTGTGTTCTCAGTCATTGCAACTGTCGCTTCTTCCGCAAAGTTCGCATCGTAGACGACTAGGTCAACGTCTTGCGCGGTTGGTGCCCAAAGTTTGAATGTTGCCGCGCTACCTTCAACAATTGCGCCCAACTCTTCACTGATTGCATTACCTGCATCTTCATCTGCAAATACGGCATCAAGCACGCCTGGTTTTTGTACTTCAGTAGCTGAAGTAACATCGCCATCGGCATTGTAAGCGACCATTACGATTTGTGATTTCAAAATCGTACGAAGTGTTTCTGCATCCACGTCGATGCCCGCAGCTTGCAGGCTAGCAAGGTGACGGAAGCGCTCTTTTAGTTCATCAGACAAGTCGCCAGCTTTTGTCAGCTCAACCGCTGTACCGCCAGTAATTTGCTTGTCTTCATCCATTTTGATGTCATTAGTCAAGCTGTAGTAAAGCTTCATTGAGTCAGCACTACCTGCCGCTTCCCAAGCGATGGTTTCAGCGTCTAACCAATGGGCTTTTTGGCCATCGATGTCTACAGGGCGTTCTTCGATTGGCTCGTAGTAAAGCTCGCTGCTGCCATGGAAGCCGAATAGACCTTGTGATTCACCTAGCTTGGTCAGTTCCACTTTAGAGTTTGCGCTGCCGAAGGCTTTTTCGTCGCCTTTGTGCAGGATGAAGTTCATACAGTTGTGCGGGTCAGACGCATCTGGATCGACTTTAAGCACGTAGTACGCACCGTAAGTGTCGCTGATGCCATCGAATGGAAGTGGTGATGCCCAGTCTGTACCACCGTCAGCAATACCCATTGCTTCTAGGTCAGTACTGGTACAGCCTTCACCATTCCAAAGGTGCAGACCCCAACCTTCGTAGTCGCTTGCTGTTGAAGCTGATGCTACGTCACGTTTGTAATAGATGACAACTTCGTTCTCTCCCGCAGGGTGTAGGCCAGAGCCCGGGTTCGGTGTGTCATCGCTAGAGCTATCACTGCCACAACCGCTGATAACCGCTACGGAAATCAAAGGCAGAACGGTTTTGGCGATCGCTGATAATTTAAATGTTTTATTGTCCACGTTTACAAATCCATTGTTATTGAATTGATAATAGGTTGGCAAAATGCCGAAAAGGAAATGTTCAACTAGATGCTAATACACTGAACTATCAGCAAAATGTGAGAGCAGGCCGTTAAGTTTTTTACAAGTGAAAATTTTCTATCACAGTAGATTTTGTTCACAAATTAAATAATAAATCTGTCGCATAGTGAGATATCGAGCACAGCCTAATGATGTAAATTTTTATAGGAGGAGAAAGGGGGGATGATAGGGGATGAGAATATCTAAGCCCCAAAACTGTGACTCATTTCTATAAAATTTGGGGTGTTATTTTTTATCTAAAAATAAGTAGCAGTGATATTAACGAAAAAGCCACCATTCGGGACCAGTAAACTTCAGATTTTACTCGATTGGTCGTTATATAATAGAGCGTTGCGTGCTGTGGTTAATGCAGTCGCACAATCACTAAGAATTTTGAAGGTTTCCCAAAGCGGGAAGCCACGATGGGCTCTGACCTAAAGAGGCGGTTTATGAGTAGTATGGGCATTGCTATTGCAGCAACTGGCCTTTCACTCATCCTGATATTTGTTTGGATGATCTCGCTGTCGATGCGTAAACAACGCCTCGAAGCTGAGAGGAAAGCGCGCGAGGCGGCGTATCGAAAGGCGATGCAAAAAGCGCGAGAGCAAGAACGTAAAGAACGTGCGTTTAAGGCGGAAACGGGCCATGTGCCGACCATTCTCTATTTAGCAAAAGAAGCGGAACGAGAAAACATCAAGCAAGCTCTGTATTGGTACGACAAAGCCGCCAAACTGGATAACGTTACCGGCATGTACGGTGTCGTTCGTTTGGCAGAGCGTATGCGTGAAGACGTGATCTTAAGAGAGCAAGCCAACTTTTGGCGCACGGCGATTGCGGGCTTAGAAGGGGATGTTGAGGCGAAGTTTGCCACTGGTAAAGCGCTCGTATTTGGGCGTGGTACAGAGAAAAACATTCCTAAAGGTCATCAATTAATCGAAGAAGCTGCCGATGAAGGCTGCATTCCAGCCATGCTGTATATGGGTGAGTGGCAGTTGTCACCAGAAAATACATCAGGTCAGCGAGCAGACGCCTTATTTTGGTTTATGAAAGCCGCAGAACAAGACAGTGCGGATGGCAAAATCCAAGTTGGCCTTTGTTACCTCAATGGCATTGGTACTGAAAAGAGCATGGTAAAAGGCTGCTACTGGTTAGAACGAGCAGCAGAATGTGGCAGTGCAGAGGCCATGTATCATGCAGGTGAAGCTTGGAAAGACACAGGCAAAACAGGTAACGCGATTGCTTACGTTTGGTTGTTCTTGTCTGCGAACATGGGTTATGAGCCTGCGAGAGTTGTGCGTGATGAAGTTGCCAGCAATATCGGTGTGGATGTGGTGGTTGGCTTACAATCAATTGCTAAGCCGCTACAAAGAAAGTTAGCGTCTGGTGTTGTGAAGAAGCATTCCATCATTCGTGCATTGAACAAGGTCTATAAGCGTGAGCCGTACTTCCCTGGTGAAGAGGAGCTAAACGAGCTGCTCAGTGAGGAACATCATGATGAAGCAAGCCTCCTCGGTGACACACCAGAGTTGAACTTTGAAACGGAGATGCCTGTTCAACAAGAGTTTGCACCTCCACCAAAACAACCTTCCAAAGAAGTGCTCGATTTTACGCAAAACTTTTTACAGCCACAGAATCTCAACAAGCCTCATTCGTGAGGCTTTTTTATCACTCAAATTCTTCTTTACTCTATCGTTTGCATAGTTGTTGGGTGATCTTTATGCAAAGCTTCAACAGAATTTTACCTACCACCAACCTATTCTTATATAAATCGATAAATAGAGGGAAATCCCCCCTTGCTGCAAATACATGATTTAAGCTCCAATCCGTTTTTTTTAATTAGCTCGTACTATAGCTATGAAAATAATTTGTTAGCTTAAATTGTGTTTTTCTAATGACACTCATTACTTTAACTAATATTTGGTATTAAGTTTTATATTATTAAATCTTAATTTCTATTTTTGGTTTCAATTAGTGTCTGTTGATCTTTAACTAAATTAAGCGCAATATACCCAAAAATAAAAATAGCGCACACTCTGCGTATAAATACAGTAAGAAGCGACCTGTTATTATCCTTTTCAACATAAAGGGGCAACGTCATGCTCTTTTTATGTCCATTAGAGATTTGTGTATGTTGAGAATCATTAGTGCAGATAAGTTCATCTCTTCAAGGTTTATCTTGGAATACAGCAAAGTGGAATTTGCATCTTTGTTAGGTGTTTCCGTTGCTAAGATAACCAATATAGAGAACGGCAAAACATCGATTCCCCCGGTGTACGATTACGCCATCAATCACTTGCTCAGTGAGCACCCGTTTAAAGACAGTGCGATGGATGCCTTGTGTTCCCATGAAACGCTTAACTTCGCTCGCCGTGTCGATGTAAACAGTAAGGTACAACGCTTGTCGTGTAAGCGCTGTGACAGCCGAAGGCTACATGTGATGGCTGGCATGAGTGGCCTGTATTTTGTCGAATGTATGGACTGCAAGCACACCATGTATTCGTCTGGTAACGCGGTGAAACGGTATCAATTGTGGTCGAATAACGGCGTTAAACTCGATAGCCATTTGTTTGATTAGACTTGAGCTCTACGTTTATCGAAGAAAGCACCAAAGAAAAAACAATAACGTGAAAAGCCATCAGCAGAAATGTTGATGGCTTTTTGTTTATGGTTTATAAATTGTTAAATATAAGCGTATTTATTGTGTTTTTTATTGCTAATAAATCAATCTAGTTAAATATAGAGTGATGAAAATCGCAAAATTTTATTTTCTTTTGATTCCTTTTTTAATAATAACTGGTGAGGTCACATAATTCTTCACCTGAATTCAATTTAAACCAAAATTCAATATCATTGGCTTATCGAAAGGAAAGTGATAAAGATCGCGAAATTTTATTTCGAGAAAATAAGATTTTTAATTATGAACGAATAATCACGAAATTTGTTTTTTGAATTTTAAATATTAATTTCACTTGTAATATCTGTGCTTGTCGTCTTTACAGAACAAATAAGAGATATTTCAAATGAAACGTTTAATTATCGGTGTTAGTAATTACATGCCAGAAGACTTCAGTTTATTATCTGAATCTTTGGATGAGCAATTTAACCGAACTTTAAAACCACTTGAGCACGTCGAATTAACTGACGTTGGCGCTGCAATTATTACTTCTGCAGATATTAAGGCTGGTCTACACAAAATTATTTCTGAAACGGGTTATGGCATTCCGGTTTTCTTAGTAACAGATGAAAACCCAGTTTCAGCAGAAGATTACGTATGGTTAACCGGCGTTATCGATTTGGAAAGACAGTCAATTGAATACTACGGTCGCCAAATCAATGAGGCTGTCACCAAATACGAATGTCGCTTACTTCCACCTTTCTTCAAACAATTGACTCACTACGTGGAAATGGGCAACTCTGCATTCGACTGTCCAGGACACCAAGGCGGTCAGTTCTTCAAAAAACACCCAGCAGGTAAACAGTTCTACGATTTCTTCGGTGAAAACCTATTCCGTAGTGACTTGTGTAACGCGGACGTTGATTTAGGTGACTTGCTGATCCACGAAGGTTCTGCTCACCAAGCTCAAGCGCACGCTGCAAAAGTGTTCAACTCAGACAAAACTTACTTCGTACTTAACGGTACTTCGGCTTCAAATAAAGTGGTTTGTAACGCGTTAGTGACCGAAGGTGACTTGGTGATGTTTGACCGTAACAACCACAAATCAAACCACCACGGAGCATTGATCCAAGCGGGCGGTATGCCAGTTTACCTAGAAACGGCACGTAACCCTTGGGGCTTTATCGGTGGTATGGATGAGCACTGTTTTGATGAAGAATACATCCGTGCTCAAATCGCGAAAGTGTCACCAGAGCGTGCTCGTGATGAACGTCCATTCCGTCTTGCGATCATCCAATTAGGTACTTACGACGGCACAATCTACAACGCACGCTACGTGATGGATAAGATTGGTCATCTCTGTGACTACATCCTATTTGACTCGGCATGGGTAGGCTATGAGCAGTTCATTCCTATGATGAAAGACTGCTCTCCACTGTTACTGGATCTGAAACCAGAAGATGCGGGTGTGATCGTGACTCAGTCTGTTCACAAGCAACAAGCAGGCTTCTCTCAAACCTCGCAAATCCACAAAAAAGACCATCACATCAAAGGTCAGGCTCGTTACTGTAACCATAAACGCTTCAACAACGCGTTTATGATGCACGCGTCCACTTCACCATTCTACGCGCTGTTCTCAGCATTGGATGTGAACGCGAAGATCCACGATGGTGAAGCGGGTCTGCGCCTATGGCGTGATGCGGTTAAGACTGGTATCGAAGCACGTAAAGAAATCCTGAAAAGTTGTGAGCTGATTCGTCCGTTCATTCCTGACCAAGTGGATGGTCAACCATGGGGCAGTTACGACACCGATCTTATCGCAACCAATAAGAAGTTCTTCATGTTCGAGCCAGACGCAAACTGGCATAAATTTGAAGGCTACGGTGAAGGTCAGTACTTCGTTGACCCATGTAAATTGCTGCTCACTACAGCCGGTATTGCTGAAGATGGTAGCTACGCAGACTTTGGTATTCCTGCAACGTTATTGGCTAACTTCCTACGTGAGAACGGCATCATCCCTGAGAAGTGTGACTTGAACTCTATCTTGTTCTTGCTAACTCCAGCAGAGGACATGGGTAAGATCCGTCATCTTGTGGCGCAGATTAACCGCTTCGAAAAATTCATCCGTGATGATGCGCCGCTAAACATCGTGCTTCCTCGTGTTTACGAAGCGAACAAAGAGCGCTACCGCGGCTACACCATCCGTCAGCTATGTCAGGAAATGCATGACATGTACAAAGAGCTGAACGTGAAACAGCTACAAAAAGCGATGTTCCGTAGCGAATACTTCCCAACCATGGTGCACAAACCAGATGTGGCAACACGCAAATACTTCCGCGGCGAGTGTGATTACTTGCCTCTGAAAGAAGCGGTAGGTCGTGTCGCAGCAGAAGGTGCGCTTCCTTACCCTCCAGGCATTATCTGTGTGATCACGGGCGAAATCTGGACTCAACAAGTGGTCGATTACTTCTTATCTCTAGAAGAAGGCATCAACCGATTCCCAGGCTTCGCACCAGAGATTCAAGGTGTGTACCTAGAGGACGTCAATGGCCGCACCACCGCCCATTGCTACGCCCTTAAAGATTAATCTACCCCGTTCGCATCGTGACTTGGTTGTCGCGGTGCGAACCGTTTATTCGTGGAAAATAATTTATGAGTACTGAAACCAAAAAAATGTCGGTGGTGCAGCTAACCATTCTGACGTTCATTAACATGGCTGGCTCGGGCATCATTATGCTCCCAAGTAAGTTGGCGCAAGTGGGCACGATTTCGATTCTATCTTGGCTGATTACTGCGGCGGGTTCATTGGCTCTTGCCTATGTATTTGCAAAGTGTGGTCGCTTTAGTAAACGTGACGGTGGTATGAACGGTTATGCGTCGTACGCGTTTGGTAAATCGGGTGCGTTTATGGCGGGTTGGACCTATGGCTTGTCATTGTTGATTGCCAACATCGCAATTGCGATTACCTGTGTCGGTTATGGCTCGGCTTTCTTCGAAGTGACTTTGTCGCCAGTCGAGACCTGTCTGTACACCATCGCTATCCTTTGGATTTGTACCTTCGCTAACTTTGGTGGTGCGAAGATCACCGGTCAAATCGGCTCGTTTACAGTCTGGGGTGTTATCCTTCCAGTGTGTTCTTTGGGTATTGTTGGTTGGTTCTACTTTAGCCCAACCATGTACGTAGAAGCGTGGAACCCACATCACCTACCATTTGGTGAAGCGGTTAGTGCGTCGATCGCGATGACACTGTGGGCGTTCCTAGGTCTTGAGTCTGCTTGTGCAAACTCAGAAGCAGTAGAAAATCCAGAGAAGAACGTACCAATCGCAGTATTGGGCGGTACGCTGATTGCGGCAGTGGTTTACATTGTTTCAACCAACATCTGTTCTGGTATCGTAGCGAACTCTGAGCTTGCTGCCTCTACAGCGCCATTCTCAACAGTATGGACAGTGATGCTAGGTTCTACGGCTGGTAAAGTAGTTGCGGGCATGGCGGTTCTTGCTTGTGCAGGTTCGCTACTGGGTTGGCAGTTCACTATCGCGTCCGTATTCAAATCATCTTCAGATGCAGGTTTCTTCCCGAAACTGTTCTCACAAGTTGATAAACGCGGCACACCAATCAAAGGTATGGTGGCCATCACGGTTATCCAATCGGTGTTGTCTTTGATGACCATCTCGCCAACATTGAACGAGCAATTTGAAGCGCTGGTTAACCTAGCCGTAGTGACGAACGTTATTCCTTACATCCTATGTATGGGCGCAATCTTCATCATGCAGCAAGTGGCGCACGTGCCTGAGCGCGAGATGAAAACCACGAATATCATTGCGCTAGTCGGTTCTCTATACAGCTTCTATGCGTTGTACGGCTCTGGCTACGAAGCCATGATGTGGGGTTCAATCGTTACCTTCCTAGGTTGGAGTGCATACGGTCTGATTGCTTCTAAGCATGAACCTCTCGTGAACTAGTTTTTCAATCGAGCCTTCCCATACGCGGTGTGGAAGGCTCTTTTGCTTTTTATCCATTCAGTAAGTTAAGGAAACAACACCACTCACAACGTGAAAACTCATTTTCGACAATTGGGGGACGAAAGATGATTAGCCAACCTGTTAAGATCGGTGACGATACCGTCGTAGTCATTCCAAGCGTGATCCTGAATGAACTCGGGATAAGGGAAGGGGACGAAGGGGACACCCTCGAAATTGCGCTCAATAAAGACAAAATGGAAATTAAGAAAATGGTTCTGAAAACCAGCTCTCCAAACGATTCCAGCGAAGAAGGCTAGAATTGAGTTAGAGAATCTTGGTTTGTCGGATACACTACTGGTTTCGCAAATCTGGCGCTTGCCGCTGTCTTTGAACTATTGATAACAACAAGAAGAGGTCTGGTACTATGCAAGGTATCCTCTCTATACAATCTCATGTTTCTTTTGGTCACGCTGGTAACAGCAGTGCCGTTTTCCCAATGCAACGCATGGGTTTCGAAGTGTGGCCTATTCACACGGTTCAATTTTCTAACCACACCCAGTATCAAGAAGGCTGGACGGGTCGTGCGTTTTCGGCTGATGACATCAGCGAATTAGTTCGTGGTCTTGGCAACATTGGCGCGCTAGAGAAGTGCCAAGCGGTTCTGACTGGTTACCAAGGCAGTGCTGAGCAATGTCTGGCAGTAGAAGATACCGTCACTAAAGTTAAACAAGCGAATCCGGAAGCGCTTTATGTGTGTGACCCAGTGATGGGCGCGCCAGACAAAGGCTGTATTGTGGCGCCGGGTATCGCAGAAAACTTGTTGAATCGTCTAATGCCAATGGCGGATGTGATCGTGCCTAACCAGTTCGAGCTAAGCCAATTTGCAGAGATGGAAATTCACACCTTGGATGACGCGATTAACGCTTGTCAGCGTGCGCTAGCAAAAGGCCCTAAAGTAGTGTTGGTGAAGCACCTTTACTGCCTGTCAGATGACAGCTTCAATATGCTACTTGCGACACCAGAAGGCACTTACCTAGCGAAGCGTCCGCATTTTGAATTTACTAAAGCACCCGTAGGCGCTGGCGATTTGATTTCGGCGATTTTCACCGCTGGTCTATTGAAAGGTTGGACGCCAAAACAAGCGTTCCAACACTGCCACGATGCTTGCTATGGCGTACTTAACGCGACTTACCAAGCGGGCGAATGGGAACTGCAAACCATCGCAGCACAACAAGAGTTCGTTGAGCCTAGCGCGCACTTCCCATTGGAAGAAGTGACACTCAGCCAAGCGTAATTTCAAGCTGTAAGCAGTAAAAAGGGAGCATTGAGCTCCCTTTTTGATTTTTTGTGACTTGTTCTAAACGAAGTTAAGTCTCTCCTAACAGCGAGAGGTATCAACCTTAAAGCTGTGTCCATCAATGCCTTTTCCATCCATTCGGTAGTAGGCGTAGCATTTGCCTGCCATCAGCGCTTCTGGTGATTCGTCATTGCCATACCCAACCATGGAGTATTGGTTGTTCTCGATGAAGACTAAATCTGTCTGTCTCATCTCATCGGTAATGGTTAGGTTATCGAAGAAGCTGACCTGCCCACCGCACTCACTTTGGGTTTCTGGGTAGCCATTGTAAAACTCTTGATACCCAGCGGCGGTTAAAACGCACTGATCGGCCCCGTGGTCTTGCTTAAAGGCTTTAGCATTCTGATTGAGAATAGAAACGTGATACTGCATGTCAGCGAAGATCACTTGGATGGCGGCTGTGCGAGCATCAGAAGTACGTTGCTTGGAGTGATAAACGGCATAAGCGGTTAAACCACCGAGCACCACGGCTGTTAAAAGCCACTCTTTTGACGAGAATCCAGACAACAATCTCATTGGTTTTTACCCTATGTACAACTCAACCATACGCATAATAGGGCGGGATTCTACGCATCGATTTTCGAAAATTTAAGGGCAAATTGCGTGTTTCAGAAAATCCTGACGCAAAGTTGAAGTATGATCAAAGTATGAGGAGAGGAGCATATTGCTCCTCTTGCATTTAGAATTCGTTTAGTGTGGCGGTATTAATTGACGTTTACACAAAAAAGGGGAGCCACGTTGGCTCCCCTTTCTATTTCTTACATCAAAGATGCGTATATTTTACAGATGCTTAAGCGTTACTGAGCTTTCTTCTGTTCTGATTTGCAAACAGCCGCAGTGAAGATAACGTCTGTTGAGCTGTTTAGCGCCGTTTCAGCCGAGTCTTGAATCACACCGATGATGAAACCAACCGCTACAACCTGCATTGCTACGTCGTTTGAGATACCAAACAGACCACACGCAAGTGGGATAAGTAGTAGAGAACCACCCGCAACACCAGATGCGCCGCACGCTGATACCGCTGCAACAACACTTAGTAGTACTGCCGTCATTAGGTCAACTTCGATACCCATAGTGTGTACCGCTGCTAGCGTTAGGGTAGTGATAGTGATTGCTGCACCCGCCATGTTAATGGTCGCACCTAGTGGGATAGACACTGAGTACGTATCTTCGTCTAGGTCTAGCTTCTTACATAGGTTCATGTTCACTGGAATGTTCGCAGCACTTGAACGCGTAAAGAATGCCGTTACGCCACTTTCACGTAGACATTGGAACACCAATGGGTATGGGTTTTCTTTCGTTTTGAAGTATACGATCGCTGGGTTAACCACTAGCGCGATGATCATCATTGAGCCTAGTAGTACCGCTAGGAGGTGAGCGTAGCTTGCTAGTGCGCCGAAGCCTGTTGTAGCAAACGTTGATGCAACCAAACCAAAGATACCGAAAGGCGCAAGACGAATGATGAAGCGAACAATGTGAGAAACACTGTGGCTTAGATCTTCGAATACCGCTTTTGTGGTTGCTGATGCGTGGTGAAGTGCAAGACCCAGACCCACACCCCAAGCAAGAATACCGATGTAGTTAGCTTCTACTAACGCGTTTACTGGGTTATCAACCAGTTTGAACAGCAAGGTTTGTAGAACTTCTGCGATACCTTGTGGTGGCGTTGCACCTTCAGCGCCTGTTACTAGCGTTAGATTGGTCGGGAAAAGGAAGCTTAGTAACACTGCGGTTAATGCTGCAAAGAAAGTGCCCGCTAGGTAAAGAACTACGATTGGACGCATGTAAGTGTGTTGGTTTTTCTTTTGGTTCGCGATAGACGCAGCAACCAAGATGAATACCAATATTGGAGCAATCGCTTTTAGCGCACCTACAAATAGACTACCCAGCATACCAACGCTTTCAGCGTGGCTTGGTGAGATCGTTGCAAGCAAGATACCAAAGACGATACCGACAAGGATTTGGAGAACGAGGTTACCGCGAGCGTATCGGGCAACGAGACTGTTGTGTTGCATTTGCATACATCATTCCTGCAATTTTTTGCCTCAGCAACAGCGCAAATTCAGTCATCACACGGCGTAATATTCCCTTGTGTTAAGGGGGCTGAATCTTGTTATTGCGTTGCTAAGACGTCCTGATTATCAATTATCCTGTATTTATAAATTCAGCTATTTTCTTGCTGAATATCACATATCTTAGCTTGGTAATATTTTGTGTCTAGTTTTAGTTTGTTCTTAGTTTAAATGTTTGCTCAATGTTATCGTTATTGGTCTTTTGTGTTGCTTTGTATGGCAAAGTATGAATGATGATTTTTCAGTAAGTTATTAAAAAAGGAGGCGTTAGCCTCCTTTGTTCTATTGATTACGTATTGGTAACAAACTAGTAACCTTGTTGTCGTTTGCGCTTTTCGCCGACCACGCTACGTACCATTTTGCCAAACTGTTTGTTCTGCGCTCGCTGTTTTGCAAGTGTTGCACCATTATGAGCTTGCTCGCGTAATAACTTTTGATAGTTAGTAAAGCGGCGCGAATCCAATGAACCACCTTCAATCGCGGCTTGAACTGCACATCCAGGTTCGGTTTGATGTTGGCAATCATTGAATCGGCAGTCTTCTGCTAGCGCTTCAATATCAGCAAAGGTTTCGCTGACCCCTGTTTCACTATCTGCCAACTGGATCTCACGCATTCCTGGTGTATCCATGAGGATTGCACCAGAGGGCAGTAGATGGATTGAACGAGAGGTCGTAGTGTGTCGACCTTTGCTGTCATCTTCACGAATACCACCGGTCGCTTGTTCTTGCTCGCCAAGTAGAGTGTTCACTAAGGTGGACTTTCCTACTCCTGAAGAGCCGATGAACGCGACGGTTTGACCTTCGCCGCACCAACTCATCAACGTAGCAACGCTCGATTCGTCCAGACCATTCACGCTTTCCACCATAAGCAGCGGATCGAGTTTTTGTACTTGAGCCTTGAGTGCGTCAGCATCCTCGCATAAGTCTGCTTTCGTTAGCACAATAACAGGTTCGACGTCGGCTTCATTAACGAGTGATAAGTAACGTTCAATGCGGCTCAGGTTAAAGTCGTGGTTGAGTGAACAAACGATAAATACTGTGTCTATGTTGGCGGCGATAAGCTGCTCAGCGACCTTGCTACCTGCGGCTTTACGGCTAAATAAGCTGCGACGCTCGAGTAAACGAGAGAACTGCTGCTGGTGGTTTAATATTACCCAATCGCCAACGGTCATGCTGGGTAGTGATGTTTGGATAGGTAAGTGAGTTTCGCCTTGCTCGCTAACCACAACGTAACCACTACGATGGTGAGCAATCACTCGCGCGAAAAGCGTGTTCTCGTAATCGTCTAACGTCAGTTGTTGTTGAAAAAATGGTTTCCAACCTAATCGCTTTAATGGGTTAGGCTGAGTTAGTAGTGTTTCACAAAAAGAATGTGTTTTATTCATTGTTGAATTATCCCAGACGCAACAAAGCGCCTTAATACAAATCGCATTAGGGTCTAATTCGCATAGAGCTGACCCCGGTGAAAACCGGGCAAAGAAGGGAGGAGTTGTGGCTTAGCCACGAGAAAAAAGTTGGACGTTTACCCTTTCACTGCCCAGTTAGTGTTATTCATTACAATCATCATATTTCCTCTTAGTTGGTGAGTTAACGGCCGGAGTATAGCGGCAGTAATTCGATTCTTACAACTCCTTTGCGTTTTATATGTGTTTTATTCGACGTTCTTCCATCTCTTGTGAATAGGTGTTGGCTTTTACGCCGTAGATGATTTGAATATGCCGCTCATCGATGATCACCACGCCATGTGCCCCGTGTGCTTTCAATGCTTTTTGATTCACGATAGAGGTGTCTTTTAGAGTTAGGCGTAATCTTGTCGCGCAAGCACCGGTTTCCACCAAGTTATCCATGCCACCGATAGCGTCAATGATGGTGTCGACGTCTTGTACTAGATTTGGATTCACTTGTGTCAGCATTTTGAAGACGCGAGAAAGGGCTTTTAACATGGCGAGAAACTCGTTTGGCAGCAAAGCCTTGTTTATATCTCAGCGATGGCTGCTTCGCGCTGATTTAGGACATAAAACTTTGCATTGATTACTCTGTAAGATGGTTTTTGATAGCTGTTTAGGGAAAAGATAGAGGAATAAAAAAGCTCCTCACGTTGGAGGAGCTTTGAATTGATTTTCCGATCAACAATTAATGGTGATGTTCGTGCTTTTTCATTCCCGCCATGACTTTTTTGACCGGTGCGGTAAAGCTTTGCTTTTGGCCGTTGTCGTAAGTCACTGTCACTTCGATTTCGTCGCCTTCATTAAGCGGCTTTTTAAGGTCGAATAGCATGATATGCAGGCTGCCCGGTTTTAGCTCGGTAGTCTCTTTTGCCGCTAGTGTGATGTGGTCTACTTGACGCATCTGCATCACATCGCCTTCTTTAATCACATCGTGTAGCTCGACTTTTCCTGCTGCTGGGGTTTCCGCTGCAACGATATTGATGTCTTCTTGGCTTCGGTTAGCAAAGGTCACAAACACAGCGCTAGTGACAGCACCTGGCGCCATTGCTCGTGCATAGGGCTCATGTGGCATCACGTTGAGATTTGCTTGCGCCAAAGGGCTTAGAAGTAGGGCGGAGAGTGCCAACGTTTTGATTGCATGCTTAGCTTTCATTGGTTTTTCCTTCTGCAGTCAGTTTGGTTATTGCCTCGACAATTGGCGCAGGCGTTAAGGTATGCGGCACTTTGGTGATGAGTGTGCCGTCAGGCTTCAAGAAATAGAAGTAAGAGCTGTGGTCGAGTGTGTATTTGAGCTCCGAGCCTTCAAGCTCTGTTTTACGGAAAATGACACCGTACTTATGAGCAAGTGGGGTGGTCACATCAAGTGGCGCTGACAGACCTTCAATCATTGGGTGGAAGTAATGGGCGTACTTAGCGGATGCATCTGCTTCGTCGCGTTCTGGATCAAGTGAGATGAACATCGGACGCAACTGTGCTTTTTGTGCATCGTCGATTTGGTTGAGAGCGCCTGCTAGCATGGCTAATGAGGTTGGGCATACGTCTGGGCAACGCGTAAAGCCAAAGTAAACAATACGAATTCGGTTATCGCTGGTGTCGAAGATATCGACAGGTTTATCGCCTTCGCCAAACAGCACGCTTTGTTCGGTAGCGACTTGTTGCGGTTTTTTCTCTACCTCTTTTTGGCCGTCTAGATACGTTTTAGTACCGAAGCCGAGGACGAAAGCAACCACGAGAAAAAGAGACCAATTACGGCTCATAGTTATTCCTTATCTTTGCATTTTGAGGGCTGGGTAGATGGTGTCTTTACCGTCGGAAAGCTCACCAACCCACGTCATTGAATCTTGTGTACAAACGGGCAATGTCACGTCGCCCACAAATTTACCCGGCGCCACTTTCTTCAGCATGAATTTTGGCTCGCCCATTTCCATTTCTCGACCAACCAAACTTAATACGAGCTGATCCGCTTCGCTGTCTTGCCATTCGACTTCGAGCTGAGCTGGGATCAGAGGTTGAGCAGTATCGACGCTAAGCGTCATCGCAACATCATTTTGGATGCAAGGTTCAGTAGAGAGGAAACAGTATTCATCGAGCGACTTAGGCTCGGGCGCTGAAGAGAAGTTTTTGAACAGGGTAGGCGCGTAAAAGCCAGCAACCAGTGCAACGGCTATCCCTGCGATTTGTAACACTTTCATTAAGATTCAGTATTTATCACTTAACATTGCCAGCATCCTAGCACAGATGGGATGTAGGAAAACTCGTAACTTCAACAAATTGTGCACTATCCCGATCTATTTGAAACTTATCGTTTGTGAAGCGTAAACAAAAAAAGCGGAGCCAATGGCTCCGCTTCCTAAATGATTAAACAGTGATTTTGCTCTACTTGTTTGAATCTGCAAACTTCTCTAAACCAAGCACCAGCGCGATAGCGGCTAGCATCATGATCACAGCTAACACCAGTTGTGATGGCTGAGATGTGATGTGCTCAAACTCAAACGGTGATAGGTTTTGCTCTAGCAATGGTACTTGTTCACCTTTCGAGTTTGTACGCCATGTTAGCGTCTCTTTCCAAGGCCAGATCTTTGGTAGCGTACCGATCATCAAGCCTGTAAGGAACATCAGAGTGACATCGCGGAACTTGCGGAGTAACCAAGATAACAGATGAGAGAAAGACAACAGACCGACCACACAGCCAACAAGGAACAGTGCAAGGATATCAATTTGGAAACCTTTCACTGCGCCTAAAACAGGTGCGTACATGCCAATCAACAGCAGAATAAAGCTACCTGAGATGCCCGGTAGAATCATCGCACAGATTGCGATGGCACCAGCAAAAATGGTGTTGATCGCCGTTGGTTCCATATGAAGTGGTTTTAGCACCGTGATGCTGTAAGCAAAGCCAACACCAATTAATAGTGCGACAAAGCGAATCGCATCGCGCTTTTCTACTTGGCGAATGATGTGGTAAACCGACACCAAAATCAGGCCAAAGAAGAATGACCAAATCGGAATTGGATGGGTCTCTAGTAACCAACTGATCAGTTTGGCCAGAGTTGCGATGCTGGTGAAGATGCCTGCAAACAATGAAATCAGGAAGAAGCCGTTAATGTGGCTAAATGCGGCTTTGAAGCCATCTTTTTTCCAAATCGAGAAAAGTGATGGGTTAATACGTCGAATGCTTTCTAGCAGCGTGTCGTAAATGCCGGTAATGAATGCAATGGTGCCGCCTGATACGCCAGGGACAACATCAGCTGCACCCATAGCCATTCCTTTAAAGTAGGTGATTAGATAGTTCATTTCTCAAGTACTAAGTCATGTTGATGGCAGTGAGTATACAAACATTGATGTCAAAAAAGTATGAAATAGTGCTGCTGAAGATATCGAAATGATTGCTTATCAGAACATCTCGGGTGAAGTTGCGGGTTTCAACAAACCAAAACAGGCAGATAAGCGAGATTGGACGACAAAGGCGTTGAAATATAAAAATCGACAAATGGTATAAATTGCCTAGGACAAACGATAATTTTGGTGAATTTTGCTAATTGATGATTTATTTATCACTTATGTGACCAGTTTGCGTCTTGCAATTGCGCTTTGCATTTTGGTTTTGCATAATGCAAAAGTGGAGGGTGTAACAAGATTTGATATGAGATCTTGTGCCCAAAAATAGTGCTTTTCAAACTGGCATGATTAATGCATAATTCTTTTCGACCCTTCTTAAGCCGAGGGTCACCTAGCCAACTGACGTTGTTAGTGAATACACATTGTTCACAAAATACATAAGCCAATCGCCCTAATTGCGGTTGGCTATTTTTTTGTTTGTAATATACCCAAGTGACTTCAAGATGCAGGATTCAGAGCGTTGTCATTGATTCGAGGGCAAGGAAAACAACGCCGTGCAATAGCTAGCTCTTTCCAAGTTGTTTGACGCAGCAATCGGGTCAATGACACGCTCCCGAAGGGCGAGTTGCCTTGGCTCGTATACTTTGTTGTCGATTCTTGATTTAGATCCACTAGACCTTTAAATCGCCGCCGCGTCTACAAACCAAGTCATTCTCGCTGAACCTAGCATCTCGAGGTTACTTGGGTATATATGTACAACGTTTCCTACGTGCTTTGCAATTTGCACTTTTCAACGATTAATTAGTCATAAAAAAGGGCTGACGCATAACGCCAACCCTTGTGCTCACCACTTATATTTACTCAATCCAATCAGTAACCCATTAGTTGCAATAAGTTTTCCGCTGTCACGATCGCTTCCTTACGGTTGGCAATGTTGAGCTTCTGGTACAAGTTACGAATGTGAGTCTTAATCGTTGTGCCTGCGACATCCAGCTCTTGCGCGATTTGCTCGTTGCTAAAGCCAGAGTAAATCAGGCCAAGTACTTGCCATTCGCGTTGAGTCAGTGGGCTAGTACGAACCAATTCCGGTACATTCGGGTGATTGACTAGCTTCTCGATAAAGTCTTCATCGAAGTGAATAGAACGGCTGCGTTGGTTAGATGAAATGTCTTTCATCAACTGTTGCGCACGATGGCGTTCTAGATCGCCCAATTCATGACGCAAGCTCAGCTTCTCTAGCAGACCACCAATGGTTGCGCCGTCAGTTAAGAAGTTACCTACCATGCCTGTCTGATTTGTCATGACCAGTGCTTCTTTCAGCAGTGTTTTGGCTTGCTCTTCGTCTTTCTGGCGTGCTGCCAAGATGGCTTCTACAACCAAGTTACGGTTCGTATCCGTCACCAAATTCGTACGGCGAGCTTCGCTTTGTAAAAAGTCCAGTGCTTCGCGCGCTTCATCATACTGACCAAGGTTGATATGAGCACGAGCAATATTACGCCATTGCAACTGTTGGAAGTGGTTACATGCCGATTCAGGACGGACGGCGGTGTTCAACCATTCTTGAATCGCTTCTGTATTGCCGCGCGCTTGCCAGAATAAGATCAGAGAAAGTGAGGCATTTGCTGTCCAGTCAACGTGGTAAGTGGATTGCTTCATCAGATGTTGGATATGTTCGATGAATTTGCCAGCTTTATCCAACTCACCACGGCCAATGGCAATGCGAGCCAACATTGAGTAGCTGTGTAAGTGTTTACTTGGTGAGTGGTTTTCTAGGATTTGCAGGCCTTTGTACGCACATTCTTCCGCTTCATCCAAACGGTTCCAGCACCACAATACCTGCGCACGAATACGTAACAAGAACTCATGAAGAGGAACGTGTTGAAGTTGCTGATCTTCAATCAGACGGAAGCCTGAATCTTGCAGTTCAAACGCTGCTTGAACGTAGCCTTGGGCGATCATGATTTCGCTTTGCTGCAAGATTGCCCACAACGCTTGGTGGTAAACCTGATACTGGCGCGCCAGTTTTTCGGTTTGCTGCATCATTGGCAATGCGCGATCCAGTTTGCCTAATACGTGGTTAACTTCGCCGACGACCGACGTAGCCACAATACGGCTGCGGTATACGGTTGGGTCAAGCTGACTTAAGGCAAGCTCGGCAAGCTCCAATGCGTGCTCTGGTTGGTTGCTGTTGATCGCGACCTGAGCGAGTAGGGCATTTGCTTGGCCTTGATAGCCAGAATCGATCTCAATATTACGCTTTTTGTGCTCTTCTTCTGCTTCTGCTAGCAGTTTGCCTACTTGGTTATAGCGGTGTTGACTCTGCGCTAGCCAAGCTCGCAACATCGATAATTTCGGATGGCTGAACAGCAGATCTTTATCAAGTTGGTTGATGGCCGACTCTAGGGTTGTCAACTCGCCTTGGTTGAACATCTTCCAGCCGAACTCATTCAAAATTTCTACGATCAGATCGGTGTCGTTGGACTTTTGGGCGTGATGAATCGCTTGATGAGGGGCTTTTTGTTTAAGCCAAGCAACCGCTGCATTGCGATGTAGGTCTTTTTCTTGTTGAGGAATGCGAGCAAGGCGCTCATGAGACAAGAACTCACCAAATAGGTTATGGAAGCGGAACCAGTTTTGCTCACCTTCTAATGGATAGATAAACAAGCCGAAGCGGTTGAGTGATTCAATCATGCCTAGCGCGTCTTCACGCTGAGTCAGGGCAAACACGAGCTCGTCGTTGAAGTGGTCAAGCACTGACACTTGCATCAAGAAATGACGAGTTTCTTGGTCGAGAAGGTCAAAGACTTCCTCTACGAGGTAATCCCACAGATGCGCGTGGTTAAACTGAGACACCGATTCTACGGTTTGTGCCAGTGTGCGGTTCTGGTGCTGCGCCTGCAGTGCGATTAGCTGTAGTGCAGATGGCCAGCCCTCTACGTAAGTGCGCAGGTTATTGGCCATATCTTCATCGATGCCATCGGCAATGCGTTGGTTAAAGAAACGAGTGGTTTCTTCGGTATCGAACGCCAACATTTCGTTGCCGATTTCAATCATCAGATCACGGACGCGAAGGTTCGCAGTACCCAATGGTGGCGCCGCACGGCTAGTGACCACCACAGTCAGGTTGTCTGGCATGTGCTTTAAGAAGAAGCGCATTGACTCGTGAATTTCGTCGTTAGTGATCAAATGGTAGTCATCTAAAACGACATAGCACTCGTGCTGAAAATCCGCCATCTCAGCGAAAACTTCGCTGAATAAAGAGCGTAAAGAAGAGAACTGACGTTTCTCAGCCAATTTTTGTGCGTTGGAACAGTTGTAGTTGGTCGCTTTGTTTAAAGCTTGCAGTAAATAGTTGACGAAGCGAAACCCATCGTTGTCACTGTCATCGATGCTGTACCAACCCACATTCGGTTTATCTGATAGCCACTGTGCTGCCATGGTGGTTTTCCCGTAACCAGCTGGCGAGCGAAACAGTACCAGTTTGTAGTAAGGCGCTTGTTGTAGTAAGTCCAATACTCGCGGGCGGACGATCGCATTATGCAAGCGGCCAGGGCGAGTAAGTTTTGATGGAATCCACATTATTAATTCTGTCCTTAAATTTTTTAAGCTAGCGAAACTAGAAATTGACTCACACCACTAAATTCTAGTTTGTATAAAAAGTGTACAAGCTTGCGAGTCGTTGTGGATGTTACGACATCAGAAATGCCTCTTACTTTGATCCACTTCCTAATTCTCGAGAGTTGATGTAAATGCCATCAACTACGCCCTTTATTTGTGATTTTGGTCACTTAAAAGCCGGTGGTATTGATCCCATGTAGAAAGAGTTGCACATCTATTAAGGAGAAATTATCAATGTTAAAAGAAGTAATGTGATCGATAAGACAGTTTTTACAATGGAGTGAGAAGGGTGAATAAAAAACGTCATGAACAAATTTTAATCTTTCCATTAGGTGGCTGTGATCCGAATCACTAAGAATCGGACGATAGGCTGCTGTGTTGCGATTTAGATCACTAAGTTTGCAAGCTTACGCCCTCTACGCCCTACCCCCTCCTCCTTGTGGGGAGGACAAATGGGAGGATGTTTATTCACAGAGGGAAATGCACGATGTATGGCAGATGAATTACTAAAAGACGTGAGAATTTCTTAATGAAACCTACTCAACAGAAACAATTTGACAAGAAGTCGTTCCAAGAAAGCGTGAAGAAACATCTATCTGTAACTTACGCTCACACGATTGAAAATGCAGATAGCCGCGCATGGTACCTAGCAATGGGTCGCGCACTGGCTGAATTTACGACTTGTGATTTGCTTGCTACTGAAGCGGACGCTCGCATCCAAAAAGCGAAAAGCGTTAACTACCTTTCACTAGAATTCCTTATCGGTCGTTTGACGGGTAACAACCTGATCAGCATGGGGCTTTACGAAGAGATCACTGAAGCAATGGCTGAACTAGGTCACAATCTAACAGACCTGCTAGAAGAAGAACGCGATCCATCATTGGGTAACGGTGGTCTAGGTCGTCTAGCCGCTTGTTTCATGGATTCATGTGCAGCTCAAGAATTCCCAACCGTAGGTTATGGCCTTCACTACGAATACGGTCTATTTAAGCAGTCGTTCAAAGACGGCCGCCAACAAGAAGCACCAGACGCATGGCGCGGTGTGGAGGGTTACCCTTGGGAAATCGCTCGCCCTGAGCTTGCGCAAGAAATCGGCTTCTACGGTCATGTTGAAGTGGTCAATGAAAACGGTAAAGAAGTTCGTAAATGGGTTCCTGGCATGTCTGTAAAAGCAATGCCTTGGGATCTACCTATCGTAGGTTACGAATCAGACACGGTTTACCCTCTACGTCTTTGGGAATGTCAGGCAATTGCACCATTCTCACTAGAAAGCTTTAACAACGGTGATTACTTCGAAGCTCAGCACGCGCTGATCGACGCAGGTAACATCACTAAAGTGCTTTACCCGAACGACAACCACGAAAAAGGTAAAACACTGCGTCTAATGCAACAGTACTTCCACTCAGCAGCGTCTGTACGCGACATCCTACGTCGCCACGAAGCAGCAGGTTACTCGCTAGCGGATCTACCTAAGCAAGAGACAATCCAGCTTAACGATACGCACCCAACAATTGCTATCCCTGAGCTAATGCGCATCCTAGTGGACGAAAAAGGTCTTACTTGGGAAGCGGCTTGGGAAATCAGTTCTCAGACATTCGCGTACACTAACCACACGCTACTTCCAGAAGCACTAGAGACATGGCCAGAGTCGCTAATCCAGCGTCTACTTCCACGTCACATGGAAATCATTTTTGAAATCAACCACCGCTTCCTACAAGAAGTTCGTAAGATGTGGCCTGGTGACGGTGAGAAGCAAGCGAAGCTTTCTATCATCCAAGAAGGTTTCAACCGCATGGTTCGCATGGCTAACCTATGTGTCATCGGTTCTTACGCGGTAAACGGCGTAGCAGCACTTCACTCTGAATTGGTTAAGAAAGATCTATTCCCAGAGTTCCACGAGATGTACCCAACTCGTCTACACAACGTAACGAACGGCATCACGCCACGTCGTTGGTTGAAGTTCTGTAACCCAGGTCTTTCTAAGCTAATCACTGAGAAAATTGGTCCAGAATGGCCAGCGAAACTAGAGCAGCTAGAAGGCATCGCAAAATACGCAACAGACGCGAAATTCCAAAAAGAATTCATGGCTGTTAAGAAAGAGAACAAAGAGCGCCTAGCTAACTGGGTGAAAGAGAACATGGGTATCGAACTAGATACTAATGCTATCTTCGATGTTCAAATCAAGCGTCTACACGAGTACAAGCGTCAGCACCTAGATCTGCTGCACATTCTGTCTCTATACCACCGTATCCTGAACGAACCAGGTTTCGAGTGTGAGCCACGCGTATGTTTCTTCGCAGCGAAAGCAGCACCGGGTTACCACCTAGCGAAAGAGATTATGTTCGCAGTGAACAAGGTTGCAGAGAAGATCAACAACGATCCTCGCATCGGAAACAAACTGAAAGTGGTATTCATCCCTGACTACCGCGTGAGCATGGCTGAGATCATCATCCCTGCGGCAGACGTTTCACAACAAATCTCGCTAGCGGGTAAAGAAGCATCTGGTACAGGTAACATGAAGATGGCTCTTAACGGTGCCCTAACTATCGGTACGATGGATGGTGCTAACGTTGAGATTCGTGAAGAAGTGGGCGACGAGAACATTTACATCTTCGGTCTTGATGTTGAAGGCGTGAAAGCGGTTAAAGCAGCTGGCTACAACCCTTACGACTACTACAACGCAGATCACCTACTGAAAGCGTCTCTAGACCTACTAACAGGTGACGAGTTTACGCCAGGTCAACCAGGCCTACTACGCGCTACATTCGATAGCCTACTCGATGGCGGTGACCCATACCTATGTCTTGCTGACTTCGCATCTTATGTGAAAGCGCATGAAGAAATGGGCAAACAATACAAAGACCAAGCAGGCTGGGCTAAGAAAGCGATTCTTAACACTGCCCTAGTTGGTAAGTTCACATCAGACCGCTCTATCCGCGACTACGTGAACAACATCTGGAAACTTGAAGCGGTGAAACGTTAATAGAACCCAGTTAAGACCAAGGTAGCCGAGCGCTACCTTTGGTCATTTTCAAAGATTAGTTATTGATAACAATAAAACCCTACATGGAAGGTGTTGGTATTACCTTCGGAGAAAGCGATGAAAGAACAAACAGCATTAAAGAAAGTCGCAGACATGGCGCGATTAGCTGATAGCTACGTCAGCGCGTGGGGAGACGAGGCAAAAGTTTCTGAAGAAACACTGCGCCGCTTGCTCACTTCACTTGGCTACGATACTAGCAGCGATGAGAAGCTATTGGCTTCTGCTGAGAAAAAACATAAGAAAGACGTACTAGCCCCTGTTCTTGTTTTACGCGACGGCGAACCAGTCGAAGTGGAACTAAACCTAGGTACGAGTGCTCGCGAGAGCGAATTTAGCTGGCGTTTAGAAACAGAACAAGGAGAGGTACTTGAAGGCTATCTTCAGTCGCAAATTGTTCGTGATGAACGAGCTGAGGGTGGCCCTCTAGTGTTTGCATTGCCAAAGAACTTGGCATGGGGTTACCACAAACTGATCATCAGCCGTAAGCGTCGCAAGACCCCTTACGAAATGTCGCTGATCATCACACCTAAAGCGTGTTTCAAACAAGAAGACCTAAACCAACACAAAAAGCTATGGGGCCCAAGCATCCAGCTTTACACACTGCGTACTCAGCACAACTGGGGTATTGGTGACTTCGGTGATCTGAAGCAGTTGGTGAGTGACATCGCATCTCGTGGCGGTGACTTCATTGGTTTGAACCCGATTCACTCATTGTTCCCAGCGAACCCAGAAGGTGCGAGCCCATACAGCCCGTCTTCTCGTCGTTGGTTGAATATCATGTACATCGACGTAAGCTCTGTGCCTGAATTCGCGCTGAGTGCAGAAGCACAACAACGCGTTGGCAGCGCTGAATTCCAACAACGTCTACAAAAAGCACGTGAATCACATTGGGTGAACTACACAGAAGTGTCTGAGCTTAAGATGAGCATTCTTCCGCTGCTATTTAGCGAGTTTAAAGCGCGTCATCTAGACAAGAACACAGACCGTGCTCGTGCATTCCTTGAGTTTGTAGAACTTGGTGGCGAGAGCCTGCTTCACCAAGCGGCATTCGATGCGCTACACGGTGAACTGCACGCTGAAGATTCAAGCGTTTGGGGTTGGCCAGTATTCCCTGAGAAGTTCCGCACGTTCGATGCGGCGGCAACTCAAAAGTACATTAAAGATAACTCAGCCCGCGTTCACCTGTACATGTACCTACAGTGGCTTGCAGACGACCAAATCAAAGAAGCGCAGGCTCTTGCTGAAGAAAAAGGCATGACGGTTGGTTTGTACCGCGATCTTGCGGTTGGTGTTGCGGATTCCGGCAGCGAGACTTGGGCGGATGACGGCGCGTTAGTATTGGATGCGAGCATCGGTGCGCCACCAGATATCCTTGGTCCACTAGGCCAAAACTGGGGTCTACCACCGCTAAACCCACAAGTGTTGGAAGCAACAGGGTACGACGCGTACATCAAGCTACTGCGTGCCAACATGAAACACTGTGGTGCGCTGCGTATCGACCACGTTCTTGGCCTGCTTCGTTTATGGTGGATTCCAAAAGGTGAGAAAGCGACAGAAGGTGCTTACCTGTATTACCCAGTTGAAGACATGCTGGCAATCCTAGCACTTGAGTCTCACCGTCATCAGTGTTCTGTAATCGGTGAAGACTTAGGTACTGTGCCAGATGAAATCGTGGATATCCTACGTGACGCAGGCGTTCACTCATACAAAGTGTTCTTCTTCGAAACATCAAAAGACGACGGCGGCTTTATTTCTCCGAAGCACTACGCTGAGCAGTCTATGGCGGCATTGTGTACGCACGATATGCCAACCCTCCGTGGTTTCTGGCACTGTGATGACTTGAAGATGGGGCGTGAGATCGGTCTGTACCCAGACGAGCAACAACTAGAAGGTCTGTTTGAGGATCGTTTGAAGTGTAAGCAAGGTATCCTAGACAGCGTTCGTTGGCACGGTTACCTACCAGAAGGCATCGGCCATGATGCGCAATACGTACCAATGGATTCTTACCTAAGTGAAGCATTGCAGTTGCATGTGGCTGCGGGTGATTCAGCACTACTGAGTGTTCAGCTTGAAGACTGGCTAGAGATGGACCAACCGGTCAACATTCCTGGCACGGTAGATGAGTATCCAAACTGGCGTCGTAAACTGTCGATGAACCTTGATGAAATCTTCAGCCGTGAAGACGTTAACCGTATTTCTAAGCGCTTGACTGAAGTGCGCGCGAAAGCGAGCAAATAAGGTGGCATGAGTGATGTAGGAATCCGCGAATTTAATTGCGCTGAGGTACGAAAGTACAGCCTAGGTCACTCATTAAATCGGCACAATCCGTTAGGATGGAGTACCGTTATTATGCCCGCAACAATAGCGGGCATTTTTGTTTTTTGACGCTATTTTATTCATCTCTTGGATAGAGTGCGGCTTTTTATAATTGTGTGAATTCACAACGTTTGGCTGAGGAAATCCGATGTTCAAAAACCATAAGGAGAATATCGGGGCTAGGGAGAAAGAATTGAAAACCAAGGTAAAGAAAAAACACGAACGCGCTTACCAATTATTAGCTGAGGCGGCTTACTCAGACCCATTTGCGTCACTTGGTCCATTCATTGATGACGGCGAAGGATCGTTACGCGTTTGGATGCCAGGTGCAGACAAAGTTGAATTGGTTATCAGCGGCGAACCTCGAATTGAGCTAGATCGTGAAGATGAAAGCGGCTTCATCTTAAAAGACAAGCGTGACTTGCATCTAACGCATTACCAACTTGCAGTCGACTGGAATGGTGTAGAGCAGCTCATCGACGACCCTTACCAATACCACAACATTTATCAAGAATACGAACATCTACACACACCAAAAGACATGTACCGCTACATGGGTTCACAGTTTGTGACCATCGAGCGCGGTGGTGAAAACATCTCTGGTGTTCGTTTCCTTGTTTATGCGCCTCATGCATCTGCTATCAGCCTAGTGGGTAGCTTTAACCAGTGGGATGGCCGTCGTCATCCAATGCAACGCCTAGATTACGGTATTTGGGGCCTATTCATTCCTGGTTTGGAAGAGGGCGTACAATACAAATTTGAACTCAAAGGTCCAAATGGGGAAGGTCTTCCTCATAAACAAGACCCTTGGGGCTTCTACTCTGAACAATACCCGTCATTCGCGTCGATCACATACGATCACAACCGTTACCAATGGCAAGATGCGAAATGGCAAAACCGCCCAGTGACGCAGAAACGTGATGAAGCGTTGTCTTTCTACGAACTGCACGCGGGTTCCTGGAAGCGCAACGCAGACGGCGATTTCCTAAACTACCGTGAGCTGGCCGCTGAGTTAGTACCTTACCTTGTAGACATGGGCTACACCCACGTTGAACTGATGCCAGTTTCTGAACATCCGTTCTTTGGCTCTTGGGGTTACCAACCTGTAGGGTTGTTTGCGCCGACGAGTCGCTACGGCTCTCCAGATGATTTCAAGTTCTTCGTTGATGCGTGTCACCAAGCTGGTTTGGGTGTGGTATTGGATTGGGTACCTGCGCACTTCCCATCGGATGATCATGGCTTAGCGAATTTTGATGGTACGCCTCTGTTCCACGATCCAGACCCTCGCCGTGGTTGGCACCAAGACTGGAACTCTTACATCTACGATCTAGGTCGTGAGCATGTGCGCCGTTTCCTTGTGTCTAACGCGCTTTACTGGTTTGAGCAATTCCATATTGATGGTATCCGTGTGGACGCTGTCGCGTCGATGCTCTACCTAGACTACTCACGCAGTCACGATCAGTGGATTCCAAATGTGGACGGCGGTAACGAGAACTACGATGCGATCGCAACGCTGAAGTGGATGAACGAAGAAGTGTACAAGCACTTCCCGAATGCAATGACCATTGCAGAAGAATCGACGGCATTCCCGGGTGTATCTGCGCCGACCTTTATGGGCGGTTTGGGCTTCGGCTTTAAGTGGAATATGGGTTGGATGCACGACAGTCTTTCTTACATCCAAGAAGATCCTATTCATCGCAAATACCACCACAATACCATCACATTCCCGCTTGTTTACGCACACAGCGAGAACTATGTACTGTCGTTATCTCATGATGAAGTGGTGTACGGCAAAGGCTCTATCCATAACAAGATGCCGGGTGATGAGTGGCAACAAACGGCGAACTTACGTGCTTACTACGGTTACATGTATGGTCAACCAGGTAAGAAGCTAAACTTCATGGGGGCAGAGCTTGGTCAGACCGCAGAATGGAACCACGACGATCAGTTGCAATGGTTCTTACTAGAATTTGGTCGTCACCAAGGCGTGCAAGCGCTGATTCGAGACTTGAACCATTTGTACCGTGACGAAGCGGCGATGCACGATCAAGATTGTGTGCCTGCTGGCTTTGAATGGCGTCTACAAGATGAAGCGGAAGCAAGTATCCTTGCGCACGAGCGTATTAGTCAAGATGGTGAACGCGTATTAGTGATTAGCAACTTTACGCCAGTGCCGCATGAACATTTCCGTTTGGGTGTGCCGATGGAAGGTAAGTACGAACTTCTGCTTAACACGGACGATGCGAAATACGACGGCAGCGGTTTTGATGTGCTAAACAGCGTAGAAACGCAAGAAGTAGAAAGTGAGTCACTACCTCAATCTCTAGAGTTGCGTTTGCCACCTCTATCAACGGTATTCTACAAGCTGATTAAATAATTGCCTTTAATCAGATACTAAGCCCGGTTTACAATGTAAATCGGGCTTTTTTTAACCAATTTTTGACGTTGTAACCTTGTTGTTCTACCTTGAATCAGGCAATCTTCGCTCCCATTTGATTAAACGGCCACACATAGAGATTCATCAGTGGCGTATCCCTTACTCTGGCTAGGCAAATAAAGCATGCTGAAAAGACTGAAGTCGTTTCTATTCAAAATTTCATTAGTTTTGTTACTGACTCCTGTGTTGTTGGTAGGTTTCGTCAAGTATGTAAATCCGCCACTGTGGGGATGGAAGATCAGTCGTATGATCTCGCCACCAGAAGGATATCCAGCAACTAGCCAACAAGAATGGGTGCCACTGTCTGAGATTTCAAAAAACATCCAACTAGCAGTAATGGCAACGGAAGATCAGAAGTTTCCTCATCATTATGGAGTGGACTTTGATTCGTTATTTTCCGTTATCTCACAAGCCGGTGAGAACGGACCTTCTCGCGGCGCAAGCACGATTACTCAGCAAACTGCAAAGAACGTATTTCTATTTCCTTCACACTCTTATGTGCGCAAAGCGTACGAGCTCTATTTTGCCCTGTTGATGGAAGCGATGTGGAGTAAAGAACGCATTCTCGAAGTGTATTTGAATGTGGTGGAGTTTGGTCCCGGTATCTACGGTATCGAGGCGGCTGCGCAAAACTATTACGGCATTCATGCAAGCCAATTGACCCAATGGCAAGCGGCGAGGTTAGCGGTGGTTCTGCCGAACCCTTACAAGATCAAAGTGTATCCGCACACTAATTACACCCAACACCGCACCAATTGGGCTCTGACTCAAATGCGTAACCTAGGTAATGTTGAGTTGTAAGTGTCTCTTTTTTATCGTTTATCCCACATACTTAAATAGAACTACGCCCCAATAAAAGCAAACTGTGAAGCGCCACAAGGTTTGGGGCGTAGGCATATAGAATGATGTGCTCAAAATTTAGTCCAAGTATCATTTTAGTGAACAAAACTAATAAATTAGCGCAGCAAACATGCGCAACCAATGGACTGAACGATGAAACTGAATCTGATTACGACTACCTTATTGCTTGCATCGGCAAGTGCCATCGCCGAGCCAAACATCACCATATCTACCACGACCAACAGCCGTGACTTTCCTTTAAGTGCAGAGCAGCCCTTGGTTGTACCCTTAACCAAAGATGGCTACACGCTCAAAATCACTGGCGTTGAAGGCGATTGTGTCGCGCCTGATGGTCAGAAGGTGAAATTCAACAAACCGATCGCACTGAACTGTGGAAAGCCAACGGAACTGCCGTTAAAAATCCGCTTTACTGGCGATTACTCTTTTGCTTTTGATGCGGAAGCGAAAACACTGCGCTTCAAGCGAGAGCCTAAGAAAGCCGCGAAGACTGAATTCAAACGCCCAATCCCACAAGTGCAATGTGAGGTTTACCAAGGCGGAGAAGTCACCATTGCGCTGGGTGACAGTTTCCCTGATGGCACCAAGTTGCGTGATGCCTATTCTGGGCAAATGGTCGAAGTAAAAGATCAGCAAGTATCGCTGACACCAAGCAAAGACTCCGGCGGTTTGGTGCTACTAGAGCCAGTGAAGAAAACCAAAGAAGCAGTGCCGTTTGATTATCGTAATGCCAACATTTACTTCGTGATGGTCGACCGTTTCAACAATGCTGATGCCAGCAATGACAACAGCTATGGGCGCAAGAAAGACGGCAAAGAAGAGATCGGCACCTTCCACGGTGGTGACCTAAAAGGCGTGATCGAAAAACTGGATTACATCAAGAGTCTAGGTACCGATGCGATTTGGTTATCGCCTATCGTTGAGCAAGTACACGGCTTTGTGGGCGGTGGCGATAGCGGCTCATTCCCATTCTACGCTTATCACGGTTACTGGACGCGTGATTTCACCAAGATTGATGAGAACTTTGGTAACGAAGATGACCTTAAATTGCTGGTGGAAGAGGCACACAAACGTGGCCTTAAAGTCTTGATGGACGCAGTAATCAACCACACCGGTTACTCAACGTTAGCTGACTTGCAATTTGACGGTATTGAGGTGTTAAAACCAAACGCTGATTTACCGAAGAAGTGGGGCGACTGGCAACCAAAAGCGGGTGAAAATTGGCATAGCTACCACCAGAATATTGATTACCAGAGTCCAAACTGGGCGAAATGGTGGGGTGGTGACTGGGTAAGAACAGGTCTACCGGGATACCCAGCTCCGGGCAGCAGTGATATCACTATGTCATTGGCGGGTTTGCCTGACTTTATCACCGAATCAGACAAAGCCGTGAAGCCTGCGCTGTGGCTATTGGATAACCCTGGTACTCGCGTAGAGGCGCGTGACAATTACACCGTCTCGGACTACCTAATTGAGTGGCAAACTGATTGGGTGAAACGCTTTGGTATTGATGGTTACCGTGTCGATACGGTGAAGCACGTTGAAGGCGATGTGTGGAAACGCTTGAAAGAAGAGGCTTCAAGCAGTCTTGAGCAGTGGCGTAAAGAGAACGGAAAATCGGGTCAGCCATTCTGGATGATGGGCGAAGTATGGGGACATACCGCTTATCGTAGCCCATATTTTGACGATGGCTTTGATGCGTTGATTAACTTTGATATGCAGAAGAAGTTAGACAAAGGCGCGGCGTGTTTCAGCCAAATGGCAGACACCTACCAAAGTTATGCAAACACAATCGCTAACGAGAAAGACTTTAACCCAGTGAGTTACATGTCTTCTCACGATACTGAGTTGTTCTTCTCTCGCTTTAAAGATTACGGCATGCAGCGTAACGCCGCGAATGCACTGCTTTTAAGCCCTGGTGCTGTTCAGGTTTACTACGGTGACGAAGTGGGTCGTAACATTGGTCCATACGCGGATGATTTCCACCAAGGCACACGCTCTGACATGGTATGGAAACTGTCAGATGAGAAGCAAGCATTGCTAAAACATTGGCAAACCCTTGGTCAGTTCCGTAAAGCGCATCCGGCGATTGGTGCGGGCCAGCATCAAGTAATTGAACAAGAAGGCGCGTACGTGTTCTCTCGCTCGCTTGGCAATGACAAAGTTGTTGTGGCGTTTGTTGGTCGTGAGAAATAAACGACACTACGGCATCAGCCCCTTCTCACTTGAATGTGGGAAGGGGCTGCGTGAGTGCTAACAGGTTTTTCTTCCTAGATAGTCGTATTTAAAACTCAATATCAGAGGTTTTGAAAGTAATCAGTCCAACAAGATATTTGATGATGGATATGACACAAGCAATGCCAGCACAGCCGATTAAAGTCATCGCCAAATCACCAAACTCAGCGGCTCTGTGAAGGCCAAATCCGATGACCAGATAATAGAACAAGCCTAATAGTGCTCCTGCACTCCCTAAGTGATCGCGATAGTGAGTTAACGCGCCGCTTAAGAGGTTTGGAATCGCCAGTCCAAATGATAGGGAAACCAATACCACAGGAATGAAAAACCAAACTGACTCTTGCATGATGAATACACCAAATCCGCCAATCAAAAGTAGCCACGATGCAAACATCACAATCTTTTCGTGACTTAAATGCATGCGTATTAACTTCATATTGATGACAGAACCTAATACAGAACCCAGTGCGAGTATGAACCCTGTATTGCCGAAAAAATTAACGCTTGCGCCCAGTTTTTCAAACATAAATGGTGCGATGCTGTAATAAGAAAACAGCGCAATGTTAAACAACCCTACCATGAGTGTGATGTACCAGATGTGCGCATCGGTCAGCATCTTTATACCGACGGATAACAGGCTATCTTTTTTGGTGTGTGCTGGCTTTGTCTCCGGCAATTTGAACAACGACCAAACCAACAGTGCAATGATGAACACGACCATAGCGATGAAAACCCATTGGTATCCGCCGAATGATGTTAGCCAACTGCCAGCCAACATTCCGATCACAGGGCTAATGCCGATCGATGTTCCAACAATCGAAAAAACGTGGCTGAGCTCTTTACCATGATAGCCATCACGAATGATGGTTTGCGTGCAGACAGAACCAACCGCCGCTCCAAAAGCGCAGCAACCAAAACCGGTTAGCAGCAAATTAAATGTTGGTGCGAGCATGGTAAAAATGGCTGCAATAATGAAGACGATAAGCCCTAGTATCGTTGATACTCTTCGACCTATGACGTCACACATTCTTCCCCAAAAAACCACACCAAACGCAAAAGCGACAAAGAAAATGGACATCGCTTGTGCGGCTTCATTGCTACTGACGCCAAATGTACTTTTCACGGAAGTCAGTGCAGGACTGTACATTGTCTCGATGATCTGTGGAAACATTAAGAGCACAACAGCCAACGGAATGGACACTTTTTCTATTAATTTATTCATTGTTAAGTTCTCAAAAATACCTCTATTGCTGAGCGTCGTTTGAACATTTAGTTTGATGTTGAGTGAACGACATTCGATTACGTGTTTCACGTTTCTTGGTTTACGTGATGCAGCAAAGTATATCTATGCCATGCTTTGGGTTTATAATGAGAATCAAACATAAAATATCGAAATAAGGACAGGTTGATTTCAATGGCATTACTTTCGAAAGGTGATCATTTTTGTGCTGATGAACACAATGGATTGGTCATTGGCGTCGCTGTCGAAGTATCGGATCATGATTCAGGTATTCATTTCCATGCGAAAGACCAGTTACTTTCATCACAACATGGTTGCATGACGATAACGCTTGAGGACGTCAAGTATGTGTTGCCACCTATGAGAGCAGCATGGATTCCTAAAGGGGTATCACACAACGCTCAGTCAACGAATGTGGCGCAATACCGTTCTCTCTATTTTGACCCGTCGTTGACAGAGCGTTTGCCGCGGAAGATTCGAATTTTCGATGTGACGCCTCTGATGAGAATCTTGATCGAAAGGATGTCTTTCTGGCCATTTGATAAACCTGAAAGTGAACAGGTCAATACCCTGAATTTATTTATAGAAGAGCTTAACGATTCTGAAGATGTCTATTTACAATTGCCGTTACCCAAAGATTATCGATTACAGTCGTGGATCGCGAAAATCGATGATGAAGCGTTTACAGCGCCTTCTTTGGCTAAGTTAAGCCAATGGGTTGGGGCGAGTGAAAAGACGATAACGAGGATCTTTAATCGTGAGACGGGGATGCCGTACCAAAGTTGGCGTCAGCAATGGCGTCTGCTGGGGGCCATTGAGTTGTTATCCAGCGGCATGAGGCTATCGGATGTTGCGCATCGGTTGGAGTTTTCAAGTGACAGCGCGTTTATTTACTTTTTCCGCCAAAAGACGGGGACCACGCCAATGAGTTACTTAAACAATGAGCCAAGTTTTGGTGGGAGTCAGCTCAAATAGTCGTCCAATTGCTATTTAGCCTCGTGCTCTTTTGATAAAGAAAAGCCCTTCCTTGACGACTCAGGGAAGGGCTTTGATATTTTCGGTTCTCACTTAGCTACTTCAATAGCTTTATATTTCGATAGTTATTTCTTTAGCTCTTGGTCGATGACTTTCTCAAGCTCTTCGAAAGGTACATAACCCGGAATGACTTGGTCATTTATGATGATCGCTGGTGTACCACGTAGACCTAGGCGAGTGAAGTACTCGTAGTTTTTATCCAACAACGCTTTGGTCTCTTTGTCGTCGACAAGCTGCGCTGCTGTGCCGGTCTTCTTAGCGATTTTTTGTAGTGAACTTGCATCGTGTGGACCCGGCTTCTTCACCAACAAGTCGTGCACTTCTTTGTACTTGTCATGTTGGTTCTGCCAAACGTTCAATGCGTAACTTGCCGAGTTGTAACCGTTCTTCTCGTACTGTTCTTTGAACGATACCGTCATGTTCAGCACTTTTACCTGTGGGTATTCTTTCTCTACCTTCACTAACTCACCTTCAAGACGTTTACAGAAAGGACAGCTGTAATCGGTCACGTTGATGATCGTCAGTTCAGGGTTCTCTGCACCGAAGTAAGAGTGCTTGCCATCGTTAAGATAGGCGCGCGCTTCATCCAAAGTCGCGTTAAACGTCTTTTGATAAGCGACGTAGTCTTGCAGGTTTTGATGCAGTGAATCTAGGATCTGCGGGTTTTCTTTCAGCAGTTGAGTAATTTCTTGTAGCTTCTCTTCTGAAGTTTTTTCTGCTGCGTGTGAAAATATAGGTACCAGCGCGATAGCCACAGTTAATAGTGTGCGTGTGAATTTCATGATATTTCCTAAAACTCTTTTTCTTCGCGGTTTTTGTCGCGAAGTGATTAAAAATAAAACAATTGATTTGGGGATGAATAGCAATCGGGTTTTATTCTCTAAACACACATAGCTTAAGGTGCACCCGAACTTTTTCGGGTATCGGTTCGGTATGATGACGGAAAGCGTTACGTTCACCGCCACTGATGGAGAGCAAGACCAACGTGAACAGGAATAAAGGCACGATAAAGCTGTCGAGATGGTTTTGTGAAACCTGAATCAGCTTTTCAGACAGCTCACACTGTTTCGTTAGTCCTTTTTCGCTCTTTTGTTGCTGCGCAGTAGCATGCTCAGTCGTCACTTGATCGGCAATGAGAGGGCAAGATTGATAGAGGCCCGCATTTTTACTTAAACAGATCATGATAACCCAAGCCACAAGGGCAAGTGTCCATCGAGCGATGTTGGATTGTGATCGAAGCAAAAGGCAAACCCTAGATAATTCTCTTAGTTATGACCGAACCACCCTAAATTAAATTGCACAGAAAATTTGTTAGTTTTTGGTCAAGAAATCTCAAATAAGCAACAAACCATGAAGCACGTCGAGAATGTGGCTAATCACAAAATTGTTCCAAACTTTAGCTTGCTTTGTTAATGGATTGGATAAGCGGGTAATTAGATAAATCTACCTTATCTTGGTCATAAATATTTATTATCTTTTAAGTGTGATTAAAATCATAAAATAAAACTTCATAATTGACCGGCATGATTGTTCGGTAATTGGATTGATTTTGATCATCTCTCTAGCACACCTTTCAAGGGATCATCTATGTGTTCTGTTCCACATATATAGGTGAATTTATGACAAGCCCTGTTCATGCTGAACGCAAGGTGACGATCGGGTGTTACATTGCACTCGTGTTTGCGGTTGTGTTCTTTTCTGGTCTGATGCAATCCAACGAATGGTACGGTGTATTCGACTTTACAACGCTTAATGGTTCTTTCGGTAAAGTGGCTTACGGCGTAACGGAAGGTGCAGACGGCGCGGTACAAGCTGCGACCACATCTTTCCGCGGTACTGGCGGTAGCGGTGCTCGTGACGGTTTCATTTTCGCGCTTACTTTGATTCCAACTGTTATGTTCGCATTAGGTATGATCAACGTACTTGAACACTACGGTGCACTTGAAGCAGCTCGTAAGCTTCTTACTCCACTTCTACGTCCTCTCATGGGCATCCCTGGGAACTCAGGTTTGGCTCTGATTGCTTCTCTACAAAGTACCGATGCAGGTGCGGCAATGACGCGTCAGCTAAAAGATGAAGGTCACCTAACTAAGCGTGAAACGGACGTATTTACCATGTTCCAGTTCACCGCGGGTGCAACCATCGTGAACTTCTTCTCATCGGGTGCCGTGCTGTTCACATTGACGATGGCTGACGGCTCTCTAGCGGTAACGTCTTCTATTGGTTTAGCGGTTGTGGTGATGTTCGCATTTAAGATCATCGGCGCGAACCTGTTCCGTATCTACCTAAACATGACGGAAGGTAAAGAAGACAAACGAGACCAAAACAAATCAGAGAACCTAAAAGAGGAGACGGCATAATGGGTGACGTTAAAGCGAAAAAACCAATGGTGACGGATATCTTCGTCGAAGGTGCTAAGAAAGGCTGGGTAATTGCGACTACCTCTACGGTTCCTAACGTATTGATGGCGTTCGTTATCATCAAAGCACTGCAAATCACTGGCGCGCTGGATCTGATGGGTACTGTGTTCTCTCCAATTATGGCGGTGTTTGGTCTTCCGGGTGAAGCGGCAGCGGTATTGATCGGTGCGTGGATGTCGATGGGCGGTGCGGTGGGCGTAGTGATCACGCTGTTTGACCAAGGCATCCTGAACGGTACGCACATTGCGATTCTTGCGCCTGCTATCTACCTAATGGGTTCTCAAGTTCAGTACATGGGTCGTATCATGGGTCCAATTGGTACTGAAGGTCGTTATATCCCAGTTATGATTGCAATCTCAGTATTGAACGCGTTTGGCGCAATGCTGGTGATGAATCTGTTTGTCTAGGAGTGAGTCATGCAATTCTCTCTAAATGAATATCTAGAAGAGCTACGTCCGCTAATCAATGTGGATTGTGGCACTTACACCACTGATGGTATCGAGTTCATCGCTTCTCAATTTGAAGAGAAGTACCAAGCGATGTCAGGTTGGAGCGCAAAACGCATCGATTGTGGTAGAGCGGGCATCGGTCTCGAAGTTCGAAATAAGCCGGAAGCTGAGCAAATCGATGTGATGCTGATTGGTCATATGGATACCGTGTTCCCTGTGGGTACTGCTGCGCTTCGTCCAATGTCTCAAGACGCAGAGAAAGCCTACGGTCCGGGCGTCTCAGACATGAAATCTGGCTTGCTGAACATCGTATACGCGATGCGCAATCTAGACCAAGCGGTGTTGGATAAGCTGTCTATCGCTATCTGCATGAACCCAGATGAAGAGACGGGCTCTTTGGATTCTGTGGATTGGATTCAATCAGTAGCGAAAAACGCTAAGAATGTACTGGTTGCAGAAGCAGCACGTGCAGACGGTGGTTTAGTGAAAGCGCGCAAAGGCATGGCTCGCTACAAAATGACCTTTAATGGCGTTGCAGCTCACGCTGGTAACGAGCCAGAGAATGGCCGTAGCGCAATCACTGAGATGGCGAATTGGATTCTGGCTGTCAATGCAATGACCAACTTTGAATCTGGTACCACGTTGAACGTCGGTATTGTTTCTGGCGGTAACGGTGCGAACATCGTCCCTGAGCACGCTGAAGCGATCGTGGATGTGCGTTTCTGGAGCAATGAAGAATACGATGATGTCGATAGCAAGCTAAATGGCATGCTGGAAACACCATTCGTTGATGGCGTGAGCATCGATCTGGTTCGTGAAGCTTATAAGCCTTCTATGGTGCCAAGCGCGCAAACGGAAAGCCTGATGACATTAGTTGAAGAAGCCGCAAGTGAACTGGCGATCGACATCAACTGGAAAGAAGTGGGTGGTGGCTCTGATGCAAACAACACGGCCATTCTTGGTGTTCCAACTTTGGATGGTCTAGGGCCTATTGGTGCGGGTTTCCACAGTGACCAAGAGTACTTGTTGCTTGAGTCTATCGAACCACGTATCAAAATGCTGATGCGCGTCCTGGAGAAGATTGCTCAATAAGGTATTCTGCTTCTAAAGCTTGGTTCTCGAAGCTTTGGTGTCCAAAATTTTTGGTTTTCAGAACTTTTTGTTTCCAAGGCAATAATCCCCGGACTTCGGTTTGGGGATTTTTCTATCTAGCCATTTTGTTTCCTTCCTTCATTATCATTACGCGCTATTAATCCTACGTTCAGGTTCATGGTCTTAATATCTATGCCACAGTCATAAATTTAGGAGGCACGATGACCACAAGCATGTCTGTAAATTCGGCGTCCGATGACGTCTTAGACCAAACGATGCAAGCGCCAGATGAGAAAACCTTCTGGCGTAAAATGAAAAACTCCGTCAAGAAAGCAGGCGAAGAGATTGCTGTTATGGGCATTAAATCATGGCTTGCGATGGCAGATTCCAATACCTCTGTTCGCCACAAGGCTATCTTAGGTGGCGCGCTGGCTTACTTCGTCCTACCAACAGATATGGTGCCAGACGTACTAGCAGGCGTCGGCTTTACCGATGACATGGCGGTACTGACTCTGGCGGCGAACTCGGTCGGCAATGCCATCACTGACGAGCATGAAGAACAAGCGAGAGAAAAGCTGAGTTCGATGACGGAATAGGGCAGCTATGACCTATTCTTTAGATTGCAGATAAAACAAAAGCCCCGATGTTTCCATCGGGGCTTTCATTTAGACAGGATAGTTTAATCGTAGAACGATTTAGGCGTCAGCACGTTTCAGGTGCACTTCTTCTTCGGCTACGCCGGCCATTGGATCATTGAAGCGAGCTTCATCCAATGCACCTTCCGATTTAGCAACAATGATCGTCACTGCGCTGTCACCGGTGATGTTAACTGCGGTACGAATCATATCAAGTAGACGGTCAACACCCATGATAAGTGCAATGCCCTCTAGTGGCAGACCTACTTGGTTCAATACCATTGCCAACATTACTAGACCAACACCAGGAACGCCTGCGGTACCGATAGACGCCAATGTTGCCGTCATGATAACCATTAGGTAGTCACCCATAGTTAGGTCGATGTTGAATGCCTGTGCGATGAACGCTGTCGCCACACCTTGCATGATCGCCGTGCCGTCCATGTTCACGGTTGCACCTAGCGGTACTGTGAACGATGATACGCGGTTCTCAACACCCATGCGGTGCTTAGCCGTTTCCATTGTCACTGGAATGGTCGCGTTCGATGATGCTGTAGAGAAAGCAAACATGATTGCGTCTTCCATCTTACGTAGGAACGTAATTGGGTTTAGACCAGTGAAGCCTTTTAGCATCAAGCTGTAAGTCACCAGACCGTGCAGCAATAGCGTACCTGCCAGTACAACAAAGTATTCAGCAAGGTTGAAGATTGCGCTTAGACCAAGACCTGTAAACAGCTTCGCCATTAGGAAGAACACACCGTAAGGCGCTAGGTTCATCAGAATCGCAACCAATTTCATGATCACTTCATTCAGATCAGAGAAGAAAGCGGCGATACGCTCACCAGGCTTACCAGCTGCACTGATTGCGATACCGAATAGTACGGCGAACACGATCACTTGCAGAGTTTTACCTTCTGCCATTGCGCTGATTGGGTTAGTCGGGAACATATCAATGATCACTTGACCCAAAGATGGCGCTTCTGCTGATTTGAATGAACTTGCTGCGGTTAGGTCTGCACCAGCGCCCGGCTGGAATAGCGTACCCATGGTTAGAGCAAGTGTGATTGCGATAGCAGTCGTTGCTACGTAGAAAGCAAGGGTTTTACCACCCATGCGACCTAATGTTGATAGGTCTTTTAGAGAGCTTGTACCACAAACTAGTGAAACGAACACCAGTGGTACTACAAGCATTTTTAAGCTGGCAACGAAGATCTGTCCACCAACTTCGAATAATCCATTAACAATGTATGCGTCGACAAATCCGTTGTCGGCGAAAAGTGTGCGAATTGCAAATCCTGTCAAGATACCCGCTACCATACCCAAAATTACGCGGCTGGTGAGCGACATCGGTTTCTTGGTATTCATGAGAACACTCCTTATAGTTATGCACCTTGAGTTCACTTCAAGGCGGCGAGCAGATTAGCAGTGGAGTGTGAAAATACGAAAGAATAATCGTCTAAATGGTTAATAGATGTGAAGCTAATCACTTTAAAAAATAGAATTTTAACCAAATGATAACTATATGGATGGATAAAAAGTTTGCCATTTAACAAATTTATCGAATTTACAACCGATAGAAAAGATTTCTTACATTCTCAAATGGTCGGAAACTGCATGCATAAAAGAGTGGTTTTAAGTGCCTAGTGCATAACTAGGCAGTACCTATTCATTTTATATAATGAGTCTTTATTTGAGTGGTGGGCGTGTCTTGTTGTCGACAGAACGAGCGAAATCTGAAATCTGTTGGTAATCTTCAGGTGTCCAAATTGATTTTGAGGTCAATGATTTAGGTAACTCAGAGAAGGCCTTTTCCTTGTCGTTTGCTCTAAACTCAACGCTCATCCATTGGTCGATCGGCTGCTGGTTTGCAAAGGTTGCAGATAGTGAAAGTTCATGGCTCGCAGTAGGGTAGTTGGGTGTTAAATTCAATGCCATATGGTAATCTCGGAATCGAACCACCCACTTATCCGGTAGGCGTCTTGAGCTGTCCCACCAATTTCCATCAAGCTCCTGAATTTTCTCTTTAGTAATCGCTTTGGACTGGGCTTTGAGATCCTTAAGTGCTTGTTTAAAAGCGCTGTCCATTGCTTTCGAAAAGCCTTTTTGATCGAGTTCAGGGTTGTCCAGCAGGACTTGCTTGGCTAACTTTGCTCCAAGCATGTTGGAGTACAGATCTTCAGATGAAAAGGCGGACGCCAGTTCTTTAAAGCCACTCACCGATACCATACCGAACCATTGCGCAATCTCATGCCATTGAGCAAGACGAAACGCGGTTAGCGCTGCAGCCTGAGCACTGCGATCGAGCTTTTCCTCTTCGCTGAGCTTTTCCTTTTGTTCATACCAACGAATACGACGAACACGAAGTTCTTCAGGCAAGTCAAGATGCGCTGCGCGGCCGAGGTAATGTTGGTTGAGAGTAAACAAATAATAGGTGTAATCGGCAGTATCGCGAACGTGAGCCGTATCAATAAAGCCGCCTAGTTCGGTAAAGATAATGCCGTTAGCTTCTTCATTTAGGCCCAGCAAGCTGCCAGAGACTGACTCGCTGCCATCATTATAGTGGTGAGTACCCACTTCGTTGCTGGATAAGACATTCTCGAGAGAGAAGAAAGGAACTGGCACACTTCCTAATTGCGCTTTGAGGTCTACACCGAAGGCACAGCATGGCCTGACGCCAACCGGTGCTTTCAATTCTTGTGCATGGACAAACCCACTACAAAGGCTTAGTAGTAATAGTGCTGCTTTCTTCAAACCCTACTCCTAGAATGCTTCATTAATTTGGAAATAAAAACCGGTGCTGTCTTTGCCTACGCCTAAATCAACGCGCACGTTAATACGTGCCTTAAAGGCAAATCGATAACCAACCCCGACAGTTGGTAGCCAACTGCTTGCGAATAAGTCGTGATAAGTAGGTGCGATATTGCCTGCACCCAACCAACCCACAACACCATGACGACCAGCAATGGTGTGGCGGATTTCTATTTGTGTGGAGAGCTGATGTTTATCGCGATATTGACCTTGGTAGTAACCACGCATGCGCTGGTCATCACCCAGCTGGGCGTAATCAAACCAAGGGGCGTCACCGAAAATCGATTGTGAATATACCTCCATTGCAACAATCGTCGTGTCAGACCATTGTTGGTAAAGGCGATAGTTGGCAACTAGGTTATCGTAATCTTCATCGCTACCGAGTGAATCGCGGTTGGCAATCCATTCAATATCGAGAAACTGCCCACGCATGGGGTTTGGCTCGAAATCACGCGTATCATATTCCATCCCAACTAAGACACCACTGCTGGTGGCGTCGGCAACTTCTGAAGGAAGAATATCGCCATCCACGCCGTCAACTTTGCTGAATGACTGCCATTGCCAGCCCAGCTTGGCGTATGTATTTGGGGCGACTTCTACGGCGATTTTGGGGCTCAGTTGTAAACGTTGACCTTCATACTGAACTTTATTGTCGTCGTTCTCAGCTGCTTGGTTGCCAATACCCCAATAGTAACCGGGAGTGTGGCTTATCCAGGCTTCACCTAAGAGACGAACTTTATCACCTTGTAAATAGGAGCGGTTATTTACCCCCAAACCATAGGAGCCTGAAGTTGAACCGTAAGAAGTGACGGTGACGGTGGAATAAGGATCGCCTTTCTGCCAATCGTAAGGAGTGTATAGGCCCACTGCGGCAATGCCGATACCAAAGCCTTGTTCTGGATTGACGAAAGGACCGGGTAATATACCCCAGTCGATCAGCTTCGATTCATCCACGGTTTCACTTGATCCCAGTTTGGTTAGGATGTCATCCACCAGGCTACTGTCGTCTTGCTGCATCGCAAAACTGCGAGGTGCCAAAAGCAGGGTCGCGACCATCAAGGTATAAGAGGCTTTCATCTTATCTTTGCCTTAGAAACGGCGGTCTAAAGAGAAGAAGATGCTTTCGCGATCACCAAAGCCCGCTTCGCCCAAAAGATACCAATCTTCATTGATTTGATATTGCATACCCGCGATGGTGTTCCACTCAGACTCCAAGTGCTGTTTCACATCAAAGCGGCCTGACAGGTTAATGCCGGCTTGCTTTAAAGTGCCAGACAGTTCCTGCTCAACGTTTTGGTACATGGCGCCAACCCAGAAACGCAAAGGGATGCCGTTTTTATGGAAGTCATAACCGACGCGTGGAGAGACCACAATGGCATCAATCGCACCATCAATGACATTCAAATTCGTTTGAGTGTAACTTGCATCAACAAGAGCGAAGAATTGATCGTAGCCTCCCGCTAATACGAAGCCACCACCATAGGTGTAACCATCGAGATCGAGACGAAAAGGGAATTCGCCCAACTGCTTGCCAAGCAGGCTGACTTTGACATTGGTTTCTGAATAGCCATCTAGCGTGCCCACTAAGCCATACACATTTAAGAATGGGAACAACCAAACGTCACCACGAAGTGTCATGACATCGCTGGCTTGTTTCCCCCCGCTGGCTTCCATTTTTAATAGTTTTTCTAAGCCATGTAATCCACTCAGAGAAATGGAGTCGACGTTGATGCCTTGTTCCATACTCATGTAGCTCAGGTTGACGCCAAAGGGCTTTGGTAAGTCATAACCGAGTGCTTCTGCTTTATCTTTCCAGATTGGCAGAGAAATCGAATCAGCGTTTGCCGTACCAGTAAGGAGGCAGGAAACGGCAACGAGCAAGGAGCGTAATTTCATAAGTTACTTCATTAAACGTGACGATCACAACAACACCAGGGGCCTTGTAATAAGGGCATCGACTCTGGAGTTTGTGTCACGGAAAAATCACAGCTTTATCTGACAGACAAAGCGCCACAGCGTGAGTTAAGAGTGATTCTATTTTGATATTTTTCTTAGGATCTTAACTTCGGCGAGCGCATCTTACTCCTAAAATTAAAAAAGTAAACTTCAAAGTATACTTTTGATTATTGTGCGCTATACTCTGCGTCCACTTACATGAGGTTGGTGAATCTAGAGCGATGAAACTGTCAGAAAAAAAACGCTTAGCGCTGATTGAAGCGGCTCAACAGGAGTTTATTGAGCATGGCTTTAGCGGCGCCAATATGGACAGGGTGTGTGAAAGAGCAGGGACATCAAAGCGCACCTTGTATCGCCATTTTGAAAGCAAAGACGTGTTGTTTATCGAGTCTATTCAAACTGTGCTCGAAACTCAGCGTGCGCGTTTACAGCTTAAGTACACATCAGACATTGATGTCGAAACTCAGCTTAGAACTTATTTGCACGCCAAATTAGATTCGATGTATGAAGACTTTGGCCTACCACTGGCTAAAATGGTGATCAGTGAGTTTATGCGTACACCAGAATTGGCAGAGAACTATTTGCATCAACTTCAACGCCAAGACGAATTGCTGGAGAATTGGTTTACAGAGGCTATTGCAGATAACAAGGTTAAAGCGCTTGACCCAGTAATGATGAGCAGCATGCTGATGTGCTTGTTAAAAGGAAACTGCTTGTGGCCTCAGTTGGTTGCCAATCAAGCGGTGCCAAGCGTCGAGCAGCGTAAGAACATCGTCGAAGATATCCTTACGCTGTTTCTAGATGGCTACCGTTACTAGCTTGTCATCACTCTCATCTAATTAATAGACAAGTGGCATAAGGTAGAAAGCTGGGTGTGATTCCATATCCAGCGGTTTTGTGCGTGGTTGTGGATCCCTCCGCTCCAGTAATCCTGAATGAAAGCGCCTTTCCCAATCAAACAAGCTTTGCCTCGCGAGCTTATACTGACTTCTTGCTCCCACCAATTCTTATCCAATGAATCAACAGTGATCAGTGGATTGTCTGCTTGTGCCAGTGGCAACATCAAAGCATAAAACATCACGTCACCGAGAGTAGGAAGTGGTTCTCGTTGTTGGCTCTTCTGAAACCATTCTTTCACGGAAATTGGTGCGCTTTGCTCGTTCAATATCTGCAAAGCCAAATGTTGGGTGAAGCTCAACCCTGACTCTGAGTGTGGCAGTTCTTGAAGGTGTCGAGTGATGACTGCCTTGATGTTCGGTAAACAATCCAGTTTATGATGCTCTAGCAAGTTAACGAGTGGCTGGGGTGTTGGAGAGAGTAAGGCATTCCAGCAGAGTTTAGCTTGGCTGAATAACTTGGCCGTCACAGGCTTTCGATACTGCCAACACGATCGAATCACCTCTGCAGGAAGTTGCCCAAAGCCAATAAACCGCTCGGTTCCCGGAAACTGGTTGAACTCGATGATCTCAATGACTTTACCTTCGGTGTTATCTAGCAGAGATAGCCCTCGAAGTAGCATGAACTGATCGTAGGCATCATGTTCAATCCAAAACACGATGCGCTCATACTGCTCATCAAGCAGGGTATTGATGTTGCTCTGCTCTAATTGGGCGATGTCTTGCACCGAGTCTTTTCGTCCCATCACGGGTAATAACGTATCAACGACATATTGTGCACGGATTGCGATAAAAGCCTTTTCATCGTTTGGAATGGGGCCGATGCACAACGGATCAATCATAGGTAAGAAGTCACCTTTAAACCCACATGTCTTTAATTGTTGCTGAATGTCGTGCCCACAACGGACATGCAGTGTTCTTAATTCTATATCCAGCGGGTTTTCTTGATTGTTGATGGCGAGTTTGTGACTTTCTAGCTCTTCAACATGTGCTTTTAACTTGCTCCAACTGGGTAAGCCAAGCTCTCTAGCTAGGGCGTGTTGAACATCTGCAAGTTGGATAGACTCTGGCGTAAGGTTTTCTGGTTGGGAATGAAACAGTCTAACCTGCTCAAGTGCGTTGGCATCATTTTGGCGGATCGTTTTTAGACGCTTTTTCGCGACAGTCTTTTGCTGGTTAAGATTAATAGAGAAGCTATTGTGAGATTGCATTTTTCACCTTTCTTATCTCTTCCACACTCGCCTTATTAGAAGTTTAAAAGAAGGTAAAAACAGATTGTTCCTGCTAACGAAAGCAGGGAAGTTGAGTTGCCATGAACCGAGTTCTTTCCGCGAGTGTTGGGTGCTTTAGGCTTGAGCTCATTGATAGTAGGCGCTTATGTCTTAGCATGCAATAAGTTGCCAGAGAATCGTGTCACAAAATAATGACTTAACTCGTACGCTTTTATTCGATAAGCAGGGCTTTTTAACTTCTACTTTTCAATTTGATGCTGTTTATCAGATGTTTTCTTGTGAGACCTGGCGGGGCTTTACATTTCTGGGCAAATGAAGCAGTAACAAAAAGCCCCGCGATCATGGCGGGGCTTTGTCATTTGTTGTTAGGTGTTACTCACTTTTATAGCTGTAGTTGTAGTAACCGTAGCCATATCCGTAAGAGTTAGATGCTTTCTTCTCAACCGCGTTCAGAATCACACCTTTTACCTCTACGCCCGATTGTTCAAATCGGCCTTGGGCAACTTCAATCTCTTTCAATGTCGTTTGGTCAAAGCGAGCGACCATCAATGTTGTGCCCGCAAGCGCACCAACAATGCTAGGGTCGGTCACCGCTAGTACAGGTGGAGTATCGATGATAACTAAATCGTACTCATTAGACATCGCGTCGATGAAGTTTTTGAAGCGTGGGTGCATCAACAGCTCAGAAGGGTTTGGTGGCACTTGGCCACGAGTAACCACATCTAGGTTTTCGATAGAGGTCGATTTGATGATTTGTTGTGACTCTACTTTACCGCTTAGGTGATCTGATAGACCGTCATCCCAACAAAGACCGAAACATTGCTGTAGATAGCCTTTACGCATATCCGCATCGATAAGCAGTACTTTCTGACCCGTTTTTGCTGCCACTGCCGCAAAGTTGGTAGAAACGAAAGTTTTACCGATAGATGGCGCCGGACCTGAAATCATCAGGATATTATTCTTCGCTTCCATCATCGCAAAATGCAGGCTTGTACGCAGGCTTCTAAGCGCTTCAATAGATAGGTCGGCAGGGTTTGCTTCTGCAAGTAGCACGAGTTCCTTATTGCCCTTACCTTTGTTGCGTTTTAGTTTGCTTGCGAATTCAAGTTGCTGAATAGACTTAGGTACACTCGCGTATACTGGCATGCCCAATTGTTCGATTTGATCAGGTGTTTCTACTCCACGATGGAAAGCTGCACGGATAAGCACAAATGCAACACCAACCATGCCACCAAGTAGCGTCGCTAATACAACAATCAACGCTTTCTTAGGTTTAATAGGTTTAGAGAATGACTGCGCACTGTCTAAGATACGTACATTACCAACCGTTCCTGCTTTGATAATGTTCAGCTCTTGAACTTTGTTTAGAAGCTGGATGTAAATTTGTTGGTTTACTTCAACGTCACGTGTCATACGCAGTACTTCACGTTGTGTCTTAGGCAGTTTTTGAACTTGTTTGTTTAGGCGCTCTTTCTCTTTTAGAAGTGTTTGACGCTTATCAAGTAGTGACTTGTACGCAGGGTGATCTTGAGTAAAGCGTTGGCTGATTTCACTTTCTTTGAAAGTCAGTTCATTCAATTGTGCTTCAAGTTCAACCATAACCTTAAGCGTTGACTGGGCTTCTAGGCCAAGGTCAATAGATTCGTTCTCTTGACGGAAACGGTTCAAGATATCTTCAGAAGCAGTGAGTTTGACCTTGATGTCAGGCAGATGACCCTTGAGAAATTCTAGGCTTTGCTCTGCTTCAGCAGAGTTACGTTGAACGTTCTGCAAGAAGTAATTTTGGCTAATGTCATTCAAAATTGCTTGGATACGAGCGCGATCTTCACCAGAGAAGCTTAAAGAAATAATGCCAGTTTGCTTTCCTCGTTCACTGATGGACAGGTTTTGTTGAAGCTGGTTAATTGCATCTAGCTTACTGATTTTGCTTACCGTAAAGGTTGCGCCATCTTGGGCAAACATTTCATTTGCCATGAATTGGTAACCGTCTTTGTCGATCAACTCGCCGACTTTACCTTCCAAAACCACGCGGCCATCATCTTGAAGCAGTTTGAACGTTTTTTGTTCTGAGTCGATCACTTCTAGCGTGTGTGGGATGCCAAGTGCATATGATGGGATGTTGAAGCGAGATACAGAAAGGCTGTTTTGTTCTCCTTGCAGACGAGCAAGGCCTTTACCAATCAATGGCATGTAGTTTGGTGTAACGACGGTGGTTAGGTTGAATTTATCAACGGTATCACCAAGGATCATGCGTGACTTGATGATTTCAATTTCAGTCGTTGCGGATGATTCGGCTGAGAACAATTCGCCCATATCACCAACCATGGCCGAAATACCACCTGAGCTTTTCTTCTCAATTTGGATAAGCGCGTCAGCTTTATAAATGGGGGTTGAGAGAATGGCAACAGCGATGCCTATTACTGAGAATAGGAAAACGGTACATAAAATAAGCCATTTGGCATCCAGGATGATTCCAAACAACTTTCCCAAATCGATTTCATCGTCGACTTGACGTGATTGCTTAATAGTTTGTGTTGTCATTACATTAACTTCTTAAATACCTGCCATAGGCGTTTGAAAATGAGCCTTGCGGCTTATAGTTTTTTTGTCCAAGCGTGCGCAGCTTCTTCTATCAGTGCGTAAGCATGGTCGAATGCTTCTCTGCTCTGACGGTGTGGATCTGGAATGTTCTTTCCACCAATCCATTGACCGAACAACATAGTTTTGCCACGAGCTTCTGGAGCGATCTTAGTTAAGGCTTCTTGGTGGCCTTTCTCCATCACTAAAATCAAATCATATTTAGCGCATAATTCGGGTGTCAGTTGCTGAGCACTGTGTCCCTCTAAGCTGATATCGTGTTCTAGTGCTACGGTACTTGCCATGTCGTCAGCGGGTTTACCTGTAAGGTGGCTCTTTTCGACAGCAATACCTGCAGATGCAACTTTTTTGTTTGGTAACAGTGACTGTAAAAGTCGTTCGCCAGTTGGGGAGCGACATATATTGCCGACACAAACCACTAAAATGTTAGAAAACAAAGTCTTTTCCTTTTTAAGTGAACGGGTCTACAAAGCTAGGCTCGTTGCTTAAAAGTGATGCAATTAGGAGGAGCAATTATGCTCCTCCTAGAAAGCACATTACATTATGGCCAATTACGAATACGTAGAGCGCCTTCGGTTAATTCGTTGAAGCCTGAGATGGTTGGTACTAGCTGAGCAATAACTCGGTTCCAACGGCTGATTGGTGCAGCGGTGACATAAACGATGTCATAAGGATTTAAATCAAACTCAGTACCAATCACGAGGGCAGATGCATCTGATACATCAAGTTGATAGATGTCAGCCATCTTAGACTCTTCTTTTGAACGTCTAATGACAAATACACCTGTCGCGTCTGCAGAAATTTGACTGATGCCGCCCACGTTGCTCAATGCCTCAGTTAGGCTCATGCCTGCACGATCGATTTTAAGCAGTTTAGGGTCGTTAACTTCACCCATAACAAATACTTTTTGTGCATCGTTGCGCGGCACGTGAACAATATCTCCTGACTGCAGCAAGCGGTTCTGAGTAAGGTCGCCCTGCTGCATCAGTGCATATAGCGAAACATTCTGAACGGTTCCGTCTCGTGTCAGTGTTGCGTTACGCCAATCCGCGTCTTGTGCTAAACCGCCAGCACGGTTAACGGCGTCTAGAAGAGTTAGTGGGATATTAGTGATGGCTTGTTGACCTGGTTTGTTGACTTCTCCCGTTACATAAGTCTTTTTCGAACGGAAGGCTGCAACGCTGACATCAACTTGAGGGCTTTCGATGTATTTTGCGAGGCGCTGGGCGATGTCGGTACGGATTTGACGAACGTTCTTTCCTTCGACATGGACAATACCAATATATGGATAGAAGATGGTTCCGTCTGCGTGCACCCAGTTACCCGCTTCAGCGGAACTACGGTAAGAGCCCGCAGGAATGGTAAGCTCTGGATGGTCCCAAATAGTAATGTTTAGAATGTCACCAGGCCCAACAACGTACTCGTACTTAGCGATTTCAACATCGAGCTTTGGGTTTGGCTGAGAAAATGGCTCCGCTGAATTTAAAGAACCGACGCGATCTAACGTAAGGGGATAAACGGTGACTTGAGACTCAATGTCTGCTGCTTCGGTAGTCATTACCGTCTTGTCACTAGTGGAAAGGTGGCTGCCGGGTACGGTACACCCAGCTAGAACGATTGGAAGAAACGTTATCCCCAAAAATTTGTTAAATGTATTCATTGGTTTCTAGCTACCGAAAGAAAATTTGCCGACTGAAATTGGTTCACTCTTGAATGATGAGGGTGCTGCCTATAAATGGCGCTTATCTCATCGTTCTTAGCCTGATTAAAACGATTCCATTCAGTATTATTTATGTAATAAATGCTCTAAAAACGCATTTAACGATTCAGAGTCCTCATTTTTATTTATGAAGGTTGCATTTCTGCCCATCAAAAAATAGACAACTATTATCCATCTTGTTGCAATGAAGGCAACCAGAACCTTAAAAAATACTGACAAATACCTGACAAAAATGGGGCTATCTCAAGTTAAAGGCAAAAATGCGCTATTTTGCACATGTGAACAATTATTAATGTGAAAAAACTCATACCAAAGTTCTATGCATCCTATTTACAGCATATGCAACTGCCGTTATGCTTTCTGTTGCGGTCGGATATAACAAAAAAATATTGGAGCTAATTTTGAAAATCAAACTTTTAACGGCAAGTGTGGCGGCGGTGCTACTGGCTGGCTGTGGCAGTGACAGCGACCCTGTAGTGAAAACTTATTCAGTTCAGGCTTACGATCCAGCTGTTATTGACATGAAGGTGTCATACACCTGTGGCGAATTAACTGGTGAAGCGGATGAGTTAACGACAAACTATAAAGGTATGGTTGGTCAAGCTCGTATTAGTCATGTTGATGTAGTAACAGCACCTCACGAGTGTGAATTTGTACTAAGTCCAACAGAGACAAGCCGCGACTCCTCTAACGGTAAGCCAATCACAACAGAATACACTATTCCTCAAGGTCTAGCGCAGGTCGATGGTCTAGTAACGGGTTCTCCGTTTACGACGCTAATCGCTTCTTCCCTTGAAGATGGTGAAGTGTACTCTCCAGAAGTTGCTGAGAAAGTGTTCTCAGATCTTGGTATCGATATCAACGCAATCGGTGTTTCTGTGGATGAGCTTCTACTGAACACAGAACAAGTTGTTCAAGACCTGCAAGCGCAAGAGGATGAAGGCGCGTCTACTATTGCGACACAGCTAATCGCAACTGCGAACGTTGTTTCTGATGTTATCAAAGCTAACCCAGAAGCTTCTCCTGAATCTATTTCAGTAGCAGCAAAAGCGATCACAGAAGAAGTAATCGCAGCAAACCCTGATTACCCTAAGAGTGAAACGGGTGAAGTTATCTACGTAACTATTCCAGCTGAAGATACTCAGAAAGTTGTTGGCGATGTACAAGATGCTATCGATGCTGGCACACCAACAGACGAGATCAAACCTGACGTACCAACAATTCCAGAACCAGAAGTCGGTGAACCTATTGACCCTGTAGATCCACCAACAGGTTCAGGCGGTTCAGGCGGTAACTAATCGTCAGTAAACCAATTGAACCTAAAGGCCTCATGCGAGGCCTTTTTTGATCTTTCAGTTGATTAGCGAACTATATCATTAGCGTTTAGCCAACCCCTTGCTATTCAAATAAGGCAGGATGTGAGGACGAGACTCTCCTGCTAGCTTTCCGGCTGTTTCTTGTGACCATGCACTCTGTTTTTGATTACTTGTACGGCTTGCGTAGTATTCTTGCATGGTTTTATCGTAGGCTTGTATATCTTCAACGTTAAGTGCATGGTATTGGTTCTCATGAACAATCACATGTGCTGGCAGACGTGGTTTTGTTTCTGGACTTTGATCTGGGTGACCCAAGCACATACCAAACAGAATGGCGGTATTTTTAGGTAAACCGAGCAGTTCATCTACTTGTGCAGCGCTGTTCCTTAACCCACCAATGTATACACCACCTAGTCCCATAGACTCGGCAGCAAGTAAACAGTTTTGCGCCATGATTCCAGAGTCCACCGCACCAATCAGAGTCAATTCAGTAAAGTCGGCTTGAACGTCTGGGTTGATAGTGGCGTGACGCTGGTAATCGATACAAAACACCAAAAATTCTGCGGCACTTTCAACGTAAGTCTGATTGCCAGCGTATTGCGCTAACAGTTTGCGCTTTTCTGTATCTGTTACTCGAATGATCGACACGACTTGCAGCATGCTCGAAGAAGAGGCAGCTAACCCCGATTGGAGAATTGTTTGTAGTTGCTCACTTGCAATTGGCTCAGAGGTGAACTTACGAATAGAGCGATGACCGAGAATGGTTTCAATCGTACGGTTCATGATGAATCAACTTCCTTAGCTTGTTGTTGGTATTGGCTGAATCTTCACCATAACGCTATTTATATTGGGCGTAAACTAATAGGGCTTTCAAGTTGGTGCTAGTGGGTAACAGATAACAATCATGGATAATGATGCGAACATAAAGTGACGTTATTTATAAAGTTGGGTATATAATGATTTTTAATAATCAATAAGTTACCGAATGTGGAGAACATGAAAGAGCTGATACTTCATACGGTCACCGTGTTTATGGGCTTTTTTGCCATCATGAACCCGATCGCCAATATCCCTATCTTTTTGAGCTTAACGGCGGATGAAGATAAACAAACGGTTCGATCAATTGCGTTTCGTTCTGTTTTCATTGCCTTTGTTATCGTGGCTGTGTTTGCTGTTGCAGGTAAAGTGATTTTCGACTTGTTCGGCATTACGTTATACGCGCTGCGTATCACTGGTGGAATCTTGGTGTTTTTGATTGGTTTCCATATGCTTCAAGGGGAATCAACGCATCAAAAAACCAAGGAAAAGGCTTATTCGCCAGAGCAAGAGCGAGCTGCACTTAGCATTGCCGTTTCGCCATTAGCAATGCCTATTTTGGCTGGGCCCGGTACGATTGCGACCGCAATGAACTTTGCTACTGCTGGTGGGTTCGACCAAACCATCATTACAATTGCGTCGTTCGCCGTATTGTGTGCGATCACTTATGTGCTGTTTTTATTTGGTGACAAGCTGGTTAAAGCCGTTGGTCCAAGTGCATTGAATGTGATCACCAAAATGATGGGTTTGATCCTAGCCGTGATTGGTACCCAAATGTTTATTGATGGCGCAGCAGAGGCGTATAAAACCGTTTTTGCTTAACCCCCGTTTCTACTGCTTAGAATCCACATTGACTATTCAGTTGATGTGGATTTTTTGATCCTAAGTTTCCACTTAAAAAGCAAGAAACACATAGACTTCGCCTATCTCAATAATAAGAATAACCGATTGTTGCTGTAGCACGAATTTCAGTAATCTTTTTAACGTCTTTATTGGGGGGAAACATGGCAACAAAAGCAATCGTAGTCGAGGGTGGCGCAATGCGTGGCGTCTTTGCTAGCGGCGTATTAGATGCATTCTTAGAACAAGACTACAAACCATTTGATTTTGCGATTGGTGTGTCGGCAGGGGCTTCAAATTTGATCGGTTATTTGACCGACTACCCGCACCGTAGCATCAACGTTATTACCAAATTAGCAACCAGCAAACGCTTTTTCGATCCAACCCGTTTTTTAAAAGGCGGTGATTTGATCGACGTGAAATGGTTGTTTGAAGAATCAAATCGTTTGTACCCAGTCGATGAAGCGAAACTGTTTGAAGGCATCCCTTTCTTAGCGGCGACGACGAACGTAAATACGGGTAAGGCGGATTATTACCGTGTGAACCGCCATAACTTTCACAACGCGATGGAAGCGACGACGGCACTGCCTATTGCTTACAAACACACTCCTTGTTTTTCTGGTGGTTGTTATACCGATGGGGGAGTGGCGGACTCTATTCCTGTTCGAGAAGCGTACCGCCGTGGTGCTCGTGATATAACAGTGGTTCTCTCACACCCGTTGGCCTACGAGAAAAAGCCGGTAAAAACGCCTTGGTTGATGAAGAAGTTGTTCGCTGAGCATCCACAGATGGCAGAGGCAATGCTGCACCGTTCAGAGAACTACAATGAATCGTTAGATTTCATTCGTAACCCTCCAAAAGACACGCACATTCGCGCTATCGCACCGCCGGATGAATTCAGTGTACAACGTCTATCAATGCGCCAGTCGGTGTTGCTAGAAGGATATGAAATGGGATTGGAAGCAGGGCGCGCTCACCTTACCAACCGGGCCGGTGAACACGGCTTAGACAGAGAAAACTGCCACTTCTGTATTTAGCTTTTGATGTCTAAAGAGGTTAGTCCATATCGACTTCAAGCGCTCCCCAAGATGAAGGCTCTCCTTCTCTCGTTAGAGGGAATAGGCGAGAGTCTGGTTTGGCATAACTTAACCGATGCAGACGTTGAGTGACGTGGTAGCTATCCAGCCCGGAAATGGTCACTAAGTCGAGAAGTTCCAAATCGAGATAACCATCGGGCATGATGGCTCTTTCAGGTGCGTGCACCGTCAACACTTCACCAATCAACATCTCTGTCTGATTGCTTTCGATCTTGATGTGCTCTCTCAACACCAACCCCATTTTGAGATTGCTCTCCAGGACGAATGGCGCAGGAAACGCATCATCGTAGTAAGGAGTAAGTCCTACCGCTTCAAACTCAGATATCTGTTTTGGATAGCGGGCGGAGGTCTGATGTGCTTTTTGGACGAAATCGACGCCGATGGCATTAATGGTGAAGTTCTTGGTATCGAGGATGTTTTCTAATGTATGACGACGGCTTTTGCGTGGACGAACAATAAAACCAAACAGTGGCGGATGTGAGCCTAAGTGGATCACAGAGCTTACGATAGCCAGGTTCTCTTGTCCTTGCCTATCTCTTGTTCCGATGAGGTTCGCGCTTTTGTATCCTGCAAGGGAGTTGACCAATCGAGTTCTTTGGCGCTGCTCCATCGTTTGTATATCGTGCTTTGAAAGTTTGATGTTTTCCATGTCCTAAAAAGGGGCGAGAAACCTCGCCCTTCCATGTTATGTCGCTATTTCGGCATGATGACGGTGTCGATCACATGTATCACGCCATTCTTGGCTTTAACGTCAGTCGCAATGACAGTGGCGTTATTTACCATGACTTTGTCGCCCATGGTTTTTATCGTCACGTCTTGTCCTTGGACTGTCGTCGCTTTATTCATTTTAACCACGTCTGCGGCCATCACTTTTCCTGGAACCACATGGTAAGTGAGAATCGCAACCAGCTTATCTTTGTTCTCAGGCATGAGTAGCATTTCGACTGTTCCATCTGGAAGCTTAGCAAAGGCTTCATCCGTGGGAGCAAACACAGTGAATGGACCTTTACCTTTCAGCGTATCCACTAAGCCTGCGGCTTTGACTGCAGCGACCAACGTATTGAACGAGCCATTTGCTGCAGCCACATCAACGATGTCTTCTTTCATCATTCCATGTTCATGTGCTTTCGCTGGCAGTAAAAAAGTTAGGGTGGCGAACAAAACCGTGGTCGTAACCAAGATACGTTTCAACATAATGCGTTCCTTTTGTTGTTTGGGTACTGCTCTCTCCCTGATAAAGTCCCTGTTTGTACGCACGCCTTTTTCTTGGCGATCAACTGGCTTTCTTTTTATTAGAAGGGCGGACGTGTTGAGCTAAAATGCGTGTGCCTTCCATTTTTACGTCGACACGTTTTCGCCAAGCCCACAATCGTTCTCTTGCTGCTTTCGCACTCGCTTCTAAATCGATTGTTGGAGCGAGGTATTTTGAATCCGGTTCTAATTGGTACATTACGACTTCCATTGCGGTCATTTTCCAAGGTTCAAATAACAGTGGGGTGGGTACCTTAGCGAGCTCCGGAATCCATTTATGAATGAATTCACCATCTGTATCGTGTTCTTGTGCTTGTTTCGTCGGATTGTAGATACGGATGGTATTGGTGCCAGTCACGCCAGCCTGCATTTGAAATTGTGGATAATGGATACCTGGCTCAAAGTCGAGAAATAGCTGCGCTAGATGAGTTACGCCATCGCGCCAGTCCATGTTCATATGATGTGTTAAAAAGCTCACTAACATCGCACGCATGCGAAAGTTGATGTATCCGGTGTGATGAAGGCAGCGCATACAGGCATCGACGAGAGGTATGCCAGTGTTTCCCTCCTTCCAAGCATCTAGTCGGATTGGGTCGTTGTTGCTCGCTTGGCGAAGCAAAGGGTCATAGGCTTGGTTCACACAGCGAAATTCCATCTCACATTCAGATTCAAATTTCTGCATAAAATGACAATGCCAATGAAGCCTTGAAGACAACGCAATTAGGCTGCGACGAAACCCCGTCACTTGCCAATGTTGCAAGAGGTACTGATACACTTCTCGAAGCGAAATATTACCCCATGCAAGATAGGGAGAGAGGCGAGTACAGGCTGTCCGAGATGCAGTCGGGCTAGAAATACTTCGGTAGTAATCTCGTCCTCGGCGTTGAAAAAAGTCTTCCAATGTTTGCCAAGCGAGTGAGCTCCCGCCAGTTTGCATGCCTTTTACTTTTTCTAACCAAGAAGGGGGAGGAGTAAAGGTGAAACCAAGCGCTTCGACATCGAGGGTAATAAGAGAAGCGCCTTCAAGCTCAACCTCTTCTATCGGAGATCGCATAACGGTATCCCAATGTTTGTCCCAGCCGAATCGATCTTTTGCGCCTCGCACAACTGCGCCATGTTCAAACTCATGCCATAGAATGCCTTGTGCTTGAAGCCATGCTGATACTTGTTTGTCTCGCTCAAACGTACAATTCAATCCAATTTCTTGATGGGAGAAAACGGCATTGATGCTGAATTGGTTTTGAATCGCACTCAAACAATCCCGAGCATTGCCAAACATTACTGAGACTTTTTGATCATGTTGGGCAAGCTGTGCGTTCATGTCTTGAATTGATTGCCAAACAAAGCGCCAATGACGTTCGGAGTAATGTGGGTCATCCAGCAGCATGGGCTCAAAAATATAGAGCAGCACTGTTGGATTCTCAGAAGATAGAGCATGCTGCAAAGGGAGGTGGTCGGTCAGGCGTAAGTCGCGTTTTAGCCATACTAAGTTGATTGTGTGCATCGGAGCCCTCACTGGTTTTCCGATTTCTACGCATGAGAGAGGCAAATTTCTCACTCGGTGATCGATTTTATTGCAGCTGACGTAGAGGCACGGAGCAAGGAGGTGCTTTATGTCTATGCCACTCAGTAAACTGGAAAAATTTTTCTATATCGACAAGCTTGTCATCCACTCTCTCGATCTCGCTTTGTATCAGGTTTCAGTATTTGTCGATGGAGAAGAGCACTTTGTCACAGATGACAAAGGGAAGTTTTTAAGGGCGCATTCGATACTGGAGTTGCAAAAACAGTGTCGTAATTTGAAAGCGAACAAACAGGTGCTTCGCCAGCAAAGTGCCTATGATGAAATGGTTGGGCAGCCAAGTAGGAGTGGTACTAACGAGCTGGAAGTGTTGCTGAAAGACAACGAGCTCTATTGAAATTATATTGAAAGGGGAGAAAGTGCGAGCTAGGTTTGTTAGCTCGCACCTTACTAATTACGCTTGTTTACGCTGAGCGTCTTTCTTCGCCAGTTTTTCTGCGCGTCGTTGCTGACGTTGTTTGGCACTCTCACCACCGACGTGTTGTTCGCCACGAATCGCTGCTAACGACACTTGTTTTTCACGCTCGCGGAAGCGCGCTACTTGCTCGTCACTGTGTTTACCAAAACATTTCGGGCAACTTACGCCTTGCTCAAACTGTTCCGATTGTTTGTCTTCTTCTGTGATTGGCAGTCGGCAAGCGTTACACAAGTCGTAATCTGCTTTTTCCAGCTGGTGGTTAACCGCAACGCGACCGTCGAATACGTAGCAGTCGCCTTCCCACAAGCTTTCTTCTTCTGGTACTTCTTCTAGGTATTTCAGAATGCCGCCTTCTAAGTGGTACACCTCATCAAAGCCCTGCTCTTTCATGTAAGCGGTCGACTTTTCACAGCGAATGCCACCAGTACAGAACATCGCAACTTTTTTGTGTTTCTCTGGGTCCATGTTTTGTTTTACATAGTCAGGAAATTCGCGGAACGTGTCCGTATTTGGGTTAACTGCACCTTTAAATGTTCCGATCTCAATTTCATAGTCATTACGAGTATCAACCACAAATACTTCTGGATCAGCAATCAGATCGTTCCAATCTTGCGGCTTCACGTAGGTGCCAACGACATGGCGAGGATCGATGCCTTCAACGCCCAATGTCACGATCTCTTTCTTTAGCTTTACTTTGGTGCGGTTAAACGGCTGAGTATCTGAGTACGACTCTTTGTAAACAATACCAGTAAGGCGAGGCTCGGCATTTAGCCATGCAAGCAGTGTATCAATACCTTCGCGTGTCGCTGCAACCGTACCGTTAATACCTTCACTCGCCAGTAGCAACGTTCCATGTACACCGTGGGCTTCCATTAGGGCAAGCAATGGCTCGCGTAACTCTTGGTAGTTTTCCAGTTCCACAAATTTATACAGGGCGCAGACAACATACTGACTCATGATTATTCCTTACTTTAAAAGGTCGATGGTTCGACGACTCGATACCTAACAATTTTAGCGGCTCGGAGTATACCTGAGTAATTTAGTCGGAAATACGGACAAACTATGCGGATATTTCTTCCATCAATACAGCACCGTGCTATTGAGGGTTATTGGATTGAATCACCCTAAATTCTTTGTGGGTGTTCAAGTTATCAGTAAAAACCCAGAAAAGTGTAGAAAACGTACTCGACATGCATGGTCGAAATTTGTACTGTTGATTTGCTTCACATTCCTAAAACTTCTTATCCGATAACCAGTTGAAGCAAAGATCTGTGCTTGATGCAGATCGGTTGGCAAAGGAATTCAATATGCAACAGTTCCATATCAGAAGATTAAGAGAAGAAGACGTACCACTGTTGAAAACGCTCTTAGTTGAACTCGACACTTCCCACTATGAGGCCGAGCCAGACTTCTACCGCTCACCGGAGGAAATGGCAAAGCTCAGAGAGGAACGTAATACCTTCGATAAATACTTTGATGGCAGCATCACGGCTTTTATTGCTTGTTCACACCGAGAAGTGGTTGGTTTTATCTCTGGTGCCGTTCGAGAGGTTAACTCGATGCTTTCTCCGGAAAAGCGCGTCGGTTATATCAACGAGTTGGTGGTGTCTGAAAGCCACCGAAACTTAGGTATTGGTTTGTCTTTGATGGATAAAATCGAGAGCGATTTATGCAACCAAGACATTGAAGAAATTGGTTTAACCGTGGCGTCATTTAATCACGAAGGCGAAGATTTCTACCATAAGATGGGTTACCGCGTGATCACCAAAATGATGACTAAACGAGTCAAAGACTAGCGCTAATTTAAACCTGAATCGAACCAAAAAACGCCTCTCTATCTTGTGATAAAGAGGCGTTTTTCTATCTAGGTTTTCTAAGCGTTAGCCGCTTATTTCAGTGTCGCTTTGGTCTGTTTTCCTATCGCAATTAACTTGTCGAGAATGCGCTCGCCATCCGCGCGAAGACCGTTATGCTCATATTCGTTGGTGATCCACGCTTTTGAGTTCGGTATTGCAGCGAGTGTTTCACGGCTAATGTCCATTTCTACAAACATATCGTCGGCATAGACGGCACAGCTCACAGGCACCTTATTGTTTGCCAGTTGCTGCGCATCGTATAGTGGCGTCCAATCGGCTTTCTCTGCCAGTAATTCCGCCGCTTCTTTCAGTGGCTTTAAGTTTACGTATTGATCGAACATCCAAGGGAAGACCATTTCGCCAGTGAAGTAAAACGGCTTGCCTTGTTCGTAGTTGAACGCATCGTGTTCTTGACGTACTCGGTGCGCGCTCCAGCGAGAAGCAAATCCTTGGCAGTAAATCGACTCGTGTAGAATCGCGTAAATCGGATTGGTCTGGAAGTTTTGTTGCGACAGCATGTCGTTGAGGAATTCATAACGAAGCTGAGGCTTACCGTGCACCTCAATCAACGCACTTTCTAGCCAGTAGTAAGTTGGCAAGAAGGTATCACTGACGCCAAAGTTAATCCCGATTTGTTGGAACTGTTCGACAGTAAAACGCTGACCATTCGGCAGAAACTCTTCATTCGCCAACAGATGATTAGCAATGTTCTGGCACAGCTGCTGCGCTTGTGGGAATTGCTGGAAGAAGGCTTGGTTCTTCTCCATCGTACGTTTGAAGGTTGCGTGATAGACATCATCCGCATGACGAGAAACCGAAGGCACACCACCCGTGATATAGCTTTGCAGCAAGCTGCCTGGGAATAACGATAGGTAAGTTAATGAACAAAAACCACCAAAGCTCTGACCCAAAATTGCCCACTTCTCAACGCCAAATTGTTCGCGGATAAATTCCGCATCGCGAACAATGCTGTCGGCGCGGAAGTGGCTTAAGTAGTCTGCTTGTTGCTCCGGCGTGAGGAGTGCAAGTGTCTGGTGGTTAATCACGCTGCTGTTGCCTGTGCCACGTTGGTCGAGCAGCAGTACACGATACTCACTCAGTGCGCGTTTGATCCAGCCGTTGTTTCCGTTTGGACGAGGAGAAGGGAAGCCCGGGCCGCCTTGAAAATACACTAACCACGGTTTGTCTGAGTCTTCATCGCCGACTAAACAAACGGAGCGAGCGAAGACGCTTATCGTGCCTTTGCTTAGATCTTGGTAATCCAGTGGCACGGTGAACGAGTGGGGCGTGTAATGCAACCCTGCGTCGATAAATGATTGAGCGTTCATTGTTATGGTCTGTCCTTGTTTATAGTCGCTTTACGATATCGAATTCCTTATTAGAAACAACCGATTTGTTGTAAGAACTCGCTTTTTGACTCGTGAAAGGCAATCAAAACTGAAACTCTTCGATCTTTCCGTGTTGGTATGCACTGAGTGAACTATGATCTGTTAGGTGAAGTTTGGAAATCACTGTCTTATCACCATCTTGATCAGTTTTTATGAAACGAGACATTTGGCGGTCATTGACCATGGAGGATGCTTGATGAACACGTCACTAACCCGAGTTACGCTTGCTTGTTTATTACTACAGATCTTTAGCGCACCCGCACTGGCGGTCGTAACGCCGAATCCGCCTCAGTTGCAGGCAAAAGGTTATGTGCTCATGGACTTTCAGTCCGGCGCTATTATTGCGGAGCAAAACGCGCGTGCTGGATTAGCCCCTGCCAGTTTAACTAAGCTGATGACGGCCTATGTGGTAGGTACAGAGATCAAAGCAGGGCGGCTCAATTGGGACGACAAAGTGACGGTGAGTGAAAACGCGTGGTCGGCCAAATTCCCGGATTCCTCAAAAATGTTTATCCAACCCAAAGATGAAATCACCGTTGCTAACCTAATGCGCGGCGTGATCATCCAGTCCGGTAATGATGCCTGTGTGGCGCTAGCCGAGCACGTTGCCGGTAGTGAAGGGGCGTTTGTCGCCTTGATGAATGGTTGGGCGGATAAACTCAGCCTGAATGATACCTACTTCGTTAACTCGCATGGTCTAGATAGCGAAGGCATTCAAACTTCTCCTAATGATATGGCGACGCTGATGCAATCCATCATCAATGACGTGCCCGAAGTCTATGCGCTTTATAGTGAGAAGGTATTTAAGTGGAACAAGATCACCCAATACAACCGCAATAAACTGTTGTGGGACAAATCGATGGATGTCGATGGCGGCAAAACGGGCTACACCAGCAATGCAGGGTACAGTTTGGTCAGTTCTGCAAAGCAAGGAAAGATGCGACTGATCTCGGTAGTGATGGGAACGCCAAGCAAACAGTCACGCATTAGCCAGTCTAAGAATCTACTCAGCTATGGCTTCCGCTTTTATGACACCAAACAAGTGGCAAAACAGGGGGAAGTTCAGGCGAGTGCTAAAGTATGGAAAGGTGATGTCAGTGAGATTGATTTGGGCTTCGCTCAAGATGCGTACCTGACGCTGCCTCGCTCTCTAACCGCTGGTTTAGATAAAAGCGTGGTCGTGAATGAGCCGTTGATTGCTCCCATCGCAAAAGGGGATGTGGTTGGTAAAGTCGTGTGGAAGAGTGACGATAAAACAGTAGCAAGCTACCCGTTGGTAAGTAACCAAGCGGTGGAAGAGGGCTCATGGATTGGTAATTTATGGGACAGTTTGGTGCTGTGGGTGAAATCGTTGTTTAATTAGCGTCAGATAAATTTTCAAATTTATTTTGAAAAAGTTATTCGCTTAGGTCGATTTTTCTCTTGGGTGGAAAGGAGTAGATTGTTGGAATATAGAAACACACTCAAAGAGATAAAAAATGATCCATCTAGTCGCAGAAATTAAAGCTTTTCCTGACCATATTGAACAGGTGACTCAGTTACTTACTGAACTACTCGCTCCCACTCGTGAAGAAGAGGGATGTTGCCAATACGAGCTGTATTTGGATGAAAAAATCGAAGGCCTGTTTATGTTCCAAGAAATGTGGGCATCGCAAGAAGCTTTAGACAAGCACTTACAAAGCCCTCACATTGCCCAATGTTTTTCTACATTAGAAAAGAACGGCCTACTTGAGTACACCCATATCCGACCGATGACGTTCGTTGGTTAACGCTCTGAACAGAATGTTGTCAGTACAGACTTCCTTTGCTGGCAACATTTCTCTTGGATAAAATCTCGGAAAGTACGAATCGTTGGTGTTAGCAATCGACGATCAGCGCACACCATGTAAAGAGGTACGGGACCACAATCCCACTCAGGCAGTACGCGTACCAATCTTCCTTCAATCAAATCTTGGCTGATGTCCATCAGTGATTTATTGGCAATGCCTTTGCCTTTAATTGCTAAGCGATGGGATAAGTCACTGTCGTTACTGAGTAGCTTGCCACTCACGACAACCTGTTCTGTTTCACCTTCACGAGTCAGTGTCCATTTGTTGTAAACCGAGTCCGCTACCATGTAACACAAGCAGTTGTGCTGGTGGAGATCTTCTGGTTTGGTCAATTCTGGATTGCTCGCAACGTATTCTGGGGAGGCACATAAGATCCGCTCGTTCGCACCGCATAATGCCAGCACAACTAAGTTAGAATCTGCAGGTTCACCGTATCGAATCGCGATATCGACGGGTTTGGTGTACATATCCGTCAAGCTGTCAGACAGCTCTAACTTGATGGAGACGTTCGGGTAGAGCTCGATAAACTCATCCACCCAATCAAGCAGCATGTTACGACCAAAGTCAGATGGTGCCGTGATGTGCAATTGACCTGATAGCTCACCACGCGCGCTTGAGATCTGATCCAAACCTTCTTGCAATGTTGCCAATGCTTGGGTGGTTTTATCTAGGAACAGTTCGCCTTCGGAGGTTAGGCGCAGGCTGCGAGTCGAGCGTACAAATAGCGGAAAGCCAATCTGCCCTTCAAGACGTTTGATCGATGCACTGATCGCTGCTGGAGTCATGTCCATGCTGTTGGCGGCTTTCGAAAAACTGCCTTGGCGTGCGGTTTCGACAAAGATATTCAGATCGTTGAGGGCTTTCATAATGAAAAGGGGCTTTTAAGAAGTTTGAGCTACTATAGGGGAGAGTTGCAGGGCAATTCAAGGCTAAAACATTAGGTTGCACGGCGAGTTTGAGTTAGATTAGCGCGCAACTTCACTTTACTGGATCAATAGCATGAGCCAACAGCAGCCGAATAACCCACTTCACGGGTTGAGTTTAGAAAAAATCCTTACCCGTTTAGTTGAGCACTTTGGGTGGAAGGGAATGCATGAGCGCGTTCGTGTTAATTGTTTTCAGAAAGATCCTTCGATTAAATCGTCGTTGAAGTTCCTGCGTAAAACGCAATGGGCGAGAGATAAGGTGGAAGCGCTGTACATCGAGACGTTCTGTTAATTGGATTTGGTGCACGTCTAAAAGAGAGATTCCGGATGGCTCGCTTAGGCTCGTCCGGAATGACGTCTGAGCTCGTATTGTAGGGCAGATAACCGTTATTCTGAACAGCGAGGAACGAGCGTGATTCAGAATCTACTCTCAGAATATATTGAGTTTATTCATTGCTTTATGGTCTGCAGCAAGCGGTAAGTAGATTCTTAGTCTCGCCTTGGCTCGCTAGAATGACACAGCTTTTCTTATCGCGTAGGCTGGAAGAGTTCCTCTGCGTCATTCCCGATAGCGACGAAGGAGCGCAGTCGGAAATCTCGATTCTAATCTCTCGCATCTCGCCTCTTTATTATTCCAAATGATGCGTACTGCCCACGTTGCTTTCCAGTTCTAAAATCGACTGGCGAACGTGGTCTGGAATTGCGGCTTTCACGTTGTTCTTAAAATCAAACATCACACCAGTGGCGGTGGCGACAGTCACAATCTTGCCCCACTTCTTGCTCAGCACTTGGTATTCCATTGTCATGCGATCGTCTTGCATGTCGATAACGCGTGAGCCAATCAAAAGCGTATCTGGAAAAGTAACGGGCAGCTTGTAACGGCATTGGGTTTCACTTAAAACCGGACCGATGTGAGACGTCTGCAAATCTACCAATAGATTAATCTTGTTGAAGTAGTCCAAACGCGCGGTCTCGAAGTAACGAAAATACACCGCATTGTTGACGTGCTGCAGGGCGTCCATCTCTCCCCAAGCGACTTTGATTTCCGTAATCACCGGGAATTCTTTTAATAACGTATCCATTACTTATGTTCCTTTTTCATCGACGTTGCCGCAATTTGCTAAGCGACTTATCACTTTGAGTATTTATTCTAGATGGAACTGATTAAATTGTAATAAAATTGTATGTAAATTGTGAAATGGAATGGTTGCTTGTTTTTGTAAACTAAAAACTTTACATAGTCAGTTGTGAGGCGTAGGTTTAAGTAAGTGCAACCAAAAGGAGATGTCCGATGACAGAGCTGAAAGGTTTCAATCTTGCCAGAGTAGAAAAACGAATCGACTGGACAGGTGAGCTGTTCAGTTTAAGGGTGTCCGGTGCGCCTCTCTCCTTCAAAGCCGGACAATTTACTAAACTCGCTCTGCTCGACGAACAGGGTAACTCAATCAGCCGTGCGTACTCGGTGGTAAATGCACCTAGTGAGCAGTTTGAATGGCTTGAATTCTTAATTGTTGCGAATCCAGAAGGGCAACTAACTCCAAGGCTGCAGCAGCTTCAAACGGGCGACAGCATCTATGTGGGTGAAACCGCTCATGGCGATCTGGTCCACGACACCATCCCAAAACACGCCAATGATCTCTGGCTACTTTCTACGGGGACGGGGATTGGTCCTTTCCTTTCTTTACTCGATGACATCAACTTGTTGCCGCACAGCGACCATATTGTTTTGGTACATGGCGTGCGTTATGAAAGGGACTTGGTGTACAAATACTTGATCGAACAGCTTCAGCAGCGCTATGACGGTCGCCTGCGTTACGTGCCGATTGTCAGCCGAGAAAATGCTCCGAATAAGTTACAAGGTCGTATTCCAGCCTTGATCGCTTCAGGAGAGTTGGCTAATCGTGCTGACCTACCTTTTTCTAAAGAAAACAGTTTCGTGATGATGTGCGGTAATCCTGAGATGATCAAAGATACCTCGCCTGTTTTGCAAGAGTTGGGGTTAGAAAAATATCGAACTCGTACGGGCGGTAATATCATTTACGAGAGATATTGGTAAGCAATGACTAATTGTTAGACCATCTCACTTCTGAGAGAGCGTCACAAATATAACGTCTCTTAATTGAGCATGGTCAATCTCGTCCCTAGAATGCATCAGCTTGCATTTGAGGGGATTAGGTATGAGTCGTTCTATTGCCAATAGAAAGCAAAGGATTATTGGTGGTTTCATCGATCTGATGATCGTAACGGGATTCGTGTTGCTGATCGCGTTGACCATCAATTCATTTGTGAATGGCTTCGAACTCTCCTTGAGTGAAAACCTTCAATTAGTAAAAGATACCAAGGCTAGCTATGTGCTAACCATACCTATGTTGATGCTAGTGAATTGGAATTTGCTTAGGGAAGGGCAAACCATAGGTATGCGGCTCGTTGGTATTAAAGTCGTGATGAAGAACGGTCACGATACGACGAAAGTCACTGCTTCACTTCGATTGTGTCTAAGCTATTTGATTGAGATGCTTATACCATTTACTTCACTAGTGAACATCGTTTTGCTTTTTTGCCATCCAGAGCGACGTTTGTTGCACGACATGCTTTCGGGCACCAAAGTCGTCAATTGCTAGCAACTCGCTTATCCTGCATTACAATCTTTGTTTCATTCAGAGTTGCGATCGAGTCAACTTTTCATATCTCCCTTCCTACAACTACACTTACTTCAGACATAAATTCAATCGCTTAGGATTCAAGGATGATGAAAAAAGCAGGTTGGGCAGTGTGCCTTGCGGCGCTCACTTCTTTTGCTACGATGGCTGGCGAATGGGAGGTGGAAGTGGGTGGCTTTTTCTCTCGCACTGATACAAAACTCAACGCTTACGACCCTTACCTCGACAAAATTCGCACCATTGATTTCGAATCAGATCTCGATTTGAAAGAGTTCACTGTGCTGCCTTATGTCGAAGTAGAGTATTACTTCAACAAAAAGCACAGCATGTACGTTGATTGGCGTAGTTTGCATCGTGAGGCAACTCGCACGGCGGTGACTAAGCCTTTTGAGGTCACGATAAATGGAACAACTTATGCGGTTCAGGCGGGTTCAAAACTGACCACAGAGCTGAATATCGATATCGCTCGCCTAGGCTATGGTTACCAGTTTTATACTAGCGATAAATGGGCCGTGGACGTGTTGGCAGGCTTGCACGTGATGTGGTTGTCGTTAGGCTTGGATGGCAAGCTTGGCGCAAAGGTGAGTGGCGTTGATGAGATCCCAGTGATGTTCGTCGATGACGCGGTATTGAATGATGTTACGGCGCCTTTGCCCGATCTAGGGATCCGAGCCGAATACTCACTGAATGAAGATTGGATCTTGAAAAGTCATGCGCAGATTTTCTATCTCGCAGTGGATGATATCGAGGGCTATTTATTAGAGCTCGATGTTGGCGCGAAATACTTCTTTACCGATCAGTTCAGTATGACGGGGTCATTCAACTATTACGAAGTCGGCGTGGACTATGAAAGTGATAAGTCCGCGCTCGATGTTACCTACCGATTCTATGGTCCAATGCTGACCTTGGCGTATAAATTCTGAATTAAAAAAGCCACACTCGAGTGTGGCTTTTTGCATTGAATCTTTCGTTAACTACACAACGGCCTTATTGCTGGTTGATGTAGTCTTTAAAGCGCGCTTGTGTCTCAGCGTCCGCTTTTTGGTACCAGAAATGCAGCATTTCTTCAGCCGTTGAATCTGCTTTCATTGTCGCAGGCTTAGTTTGCTTCATGTCTGCTGGAATTTTTGCAGGAAGTGTTACAGGTTGAACCGCTGCTGTTGCAACACCGATTGCCGCTACGCCACCAGTCTTATTGTAATCTTCCACTTCGCGCACGTAATCACGACCGATTTGCATGCCAGGCTTGATCAGCTTGTCTTGCTCTACTGCAATTGCGTTGCCAGAAGCATCAATCAGTTTCCAATCTAGGTCTTTGATTTTGTCTTCCGCTTGGCGAAGGTCACGGTATTCAGGAACTTGTAGGCTTAGTTCTGCGTCCGCTGCGTCGAAACGAGTTACGATAACGTCACTTTCCACGCTTAGGCGATCATTGCCTTGGCTGAAGTATGGTGAGTAACGGAATACAACTTGGTTAACGCCATCTGGTAGAGTTAGTGAACGTTCAGAAGCAAAGAAACCACCCGATAATTTCACTTTCTCGCCGTTAGCCGCCAAAATAGAAACGTCGTCAGGTACGGTTACTGTCACATCCGCGAAAGCCATGCCACTCATTGCCAGAGCAAGCGCGCAAGTTAAAGGCTTGATCAATTTCATTGTTTTTATCCTAAGCACTGTATTAGTGGTCATCGAGAGTGCATCGTTCATTGTCTGATTGCAACTCCCTAATGTAAGAAGATTGAAAATTTAACAAGAACGTCATTTTAATCGGATAGCAAACAATGAAACTGTGAACTTAGTTGCGCAAACCGCTGCAAAGGCAGCGGTTTGTTTCAATTGATGAGGTGATTAATAAAGATTAAATGCCCGCGCCGTGTCCTGATTCGGCTTGTGCTTCGTCCTTCTCTTCTCGCAAGCTCTCTTCTTGCTGTTGTGCTTTCTCAATGCTCAACCACCAAACGAACAGTTCGTACCAAATCGCTAGGATAACGGCACCCAAGAACAGACCAACGATGCCGTAGAAGAGCATACCGCCGATTGCACCAAGCAGAATCACTGGCATTGGAACATCAACCCCGCGGCCCATCAACATTGGTTTAAACAAGTTCTCAGACAGCGCTGCGACCACAACCCAAACCGTAAACATAGTTGCTGTGCTCGTGTCGTTGGTCATGTACATGTAGCCAACCACTGGCAGTACAGCAAGCAGTGCAGGGAGCTGAGCGATACAAAGAATCATCAGAATCAGAGTCAGTAGGCCTGCTGCCGGAACGCCAAAAATAAAGAAGCCTGCACCAATCAATAGCGCTTGGATTGCAGCGACACCCACTACGCCAAGCAATACACTCTTAATGGTTGCGGCAATAAGCGTTGTCCAACTCTTCGCGTTATCACCTGCCGTACGTACAGCAACGGTTCGCAAGCCAGAGGCGATTGACTCCGAGTAAGTCATAAAGCCAGCAGCAATCGCTAGTGAAATGATAGAAAGTAGCAAGCTACCTAGAGCACCACCGACCATGCCAAGCAGAGACGTTAGACCCGACTTGATTTGTGGCATGAAGGTTTGAATTGCTTTTTCTAAGTTAGTCGCAAACAGTGTCCATACTTCGTAAAGCTTATCACCGACAAGAGGCCATTCAGCAACAGAAGGTTTTGGACCAGGGATTTTGATGTCGCCGTTTTGCAGTACTTCAAGTGCGTGAGTTGCACCATCAACAATAGAGCCCGAAACCATGACAAGAGGCGCCACCAGAAGGGCGATACCTAGCAATGCAATTGTCGTTGCGGCTAGACCACGTTTTCCACCGTACACTCTTTCCAGCTTCTTACAGATTGGCATCAATGCTACCGCGATGATGGCACCCCAAATCACAGGAAGAATGAAAGGTTTGATGATGTCGTACGTAAACATCAGCAAGATTAAAATCAAGCCGATTCGTATAGCAGATTCCACCATGTTACTGATGAAAATCTTACTCTCATTTTTTTCCGATTGTTTATCCATTTTTGTTTACCTGATGTTCAATGTTGGAACTGACGAGACTTGAAACAACAATCGCCATATAAAACACGCCTACAATGGCCTCTAAATACACAACGACTTGGGCCAATGGTGTTAGAGGGCTGATGTCGCCGTAACCTAGAGTGGTTAAGGTGACGAAACTGAAATACGCTGCATTTGAGAAGTTCTGGCCCCAAGAGATGGCTTCCATCCCTGTGAAGGAGTTTGGAGAGAACTCAAGAAGGATGAGGTAAGCAATTGCCCACATCAGACCCAGCAGCAAAAACAGGGCAACTGAGCCAATCACTTTGTTGGTGTTCACATGCCCAGTGAAAAGAATTTGTCGCGCAATAGATTTGAACGTACCAAAGAAGAACGCAAAGGTAAGAGCAAGCATCACCACATCCATCTCTTTAATGCCCAGAACGGCCTTGATGACGATCACTACGACCCAGGTGCCAAGCAAGGTGTAGAGAAAGCGCGACCAGTTTTTGTCAAAGCGCAAGCTCGCCATGCAGACGATAAAGGTGATGATGGTGAAACCTTGCAATAGATGCTCCATTGCTCCTTCTCCAACAACCTGAACAAACGCACCGCCAATCAATAGTCCGATAAGCGCTAGGGTCAGATAGAAGAAGTTGTTTTCTTCATTGATATTTTTGAGTTTTTTTCCAATAACCATGGTTATGCCCTTTGAACTCCTACTCTTGTTCTTGTGATGAGTCTTTCATCACCATGATGGAAGCAGAAAGGCCAAAGCGAAGGTCAACGCCTTCTGGCAATTCATGTAGAGAAACGCGAACGGGAATACGTTGCGCTAAGCGAATCCATTGGAATACCGGATTCACGTTTGGTAGCAGGTTGTAACCCACCGTGCCGTCTTTAGGCGCGATACCCCAGCCAATCGAGTCCACCGTAGCGTCGATTGGTGTGTCTGGGTGAGACATCAAGGTCACACGAGCATCGCTACCCGGAGCGATTTGCGCCAATTGACTCTCACGGAAGAAACCAAATACCCAGAAGCTATGTTTGTCGATAAGTGCCACTAACGGCTGGTTTGCCACGGCTTGTGTGCCGTTACGGATATCAAGGTTAGAAACAAAGCCATCGACCGATGCGTAAACTTTGGTGTAGCCAAGATTTAGGCGTGCAGATTTAAGCTGTTCTTCTGCTGATTTGATTTGCAGTAGGGACTCTTCATAAGTGATCTCACGACGGATGAGGTCTTTGTGAGAAACTGCGCCGCGGTCTTTGGCACGAATGTCTTTTAAACGATCGTACTCGATCTTTTTACCGCGAGAGCTGACGATCGCTTTTTCCAACGCCACTTCCGCTTGTGATAGGGCAACTTCGTAAGTGGTCGGGTCGATCTCAAATAGCAGGTCGCCTTGCTTTACTTCTTGGTTGTCCAGAACGGCAACATTAACGATAGGACCAGACACACGAGGTGCGACCTTGATAACGTTCGCGCGTACTTGACCATCACGGGTCCACGGGTTGTTAAAATACTCTTCGAATTTCTGATAGCCCAGCCATGCCGCGCCACCAAGAATGACAAGATTGAGTGCAATAACGAGTAGTTTTTTCATCTTGTTGGGCACCTAAAACTGTATATAAAAACTGTCGATGGCCACCACGTAAAACACCATGATGGCAATGAATGTCAAAGACGGAAACGCAATGAAACGAGACAAGCGCGTCTTGTTTAAAATGATCACCGTTATCCACGTGGCGTTGACGGCAAGAATCAACACCAGCAAAAACGGAGAAAAATAAACATCACCCCAAGAGAGTTCGTGTGGCATTACTGCACCTCCTCATCTTGCTCAGCACTATTTTTCTGGGCATCGTCCGCTTGCGCTTTGTCTGATGGTTGGTCAAGGCGAAGTGGCGGCAGAACGCGTTCTTCCTCATCCAACAGACCATCCCAATCGCTGCGGTCTTGCATCTGTTTAGCGGTGGTTTCGGATAGGAAAGGTTGGCCTGTTTGAGCCTCCCAGCCTCCTCCGAGTGATTTGTAGAGTGCGACGACTTGGTTTGCAACGTTGCCTTTGATGGTGGCGTAGCTGTCTTCTGCGCGGGTCATTTTCTCTACTGAGTTAAGCAGACGTTCAAAAGAGATCTGACCATTTTCGTACTGCGTCATCGAGATGTTGAAGGCGCGAATCGATGAGTTGACCGATTGCAGACGCAGTGATTTTTGCTCGAGATACAAGTCGTAGGCTTCCAGTGCGTTGGTCACTTCATTAACTGCTTGCAGCACCTTTTTGTTGTAGTTGGTGAGTGTTTCTTGGAAGCGTGCGTCTTCGAAGCGGATGTTGTTCTTCACTCGGCCGTATTGGAAGATGTTCCAACTGAATGTAGGGCCAACGACCATGGTCAGTGAGTCACTGAAACTGAAGCTGCTACCGTCTGGTACTGTGCTGTCGATACCGATTGAGCCGAACAGTGAAAAGCTCGGATAAAGTGCGGTTTCTGCGACCCCAATCTTGGCGCTTTGTGCGCGAGCCTGCATCTCTGATACTTGAAGATCAGGTCGGCGCATCACTAAGCTCGCATCCACTTTGTCATCGAGTCGAGGTGGGCGAGGTACGATGGAGCGCTCATCACTGCCTGATAAAGCAGGCTTTCTGCCGGATGATTTGAACTGGTTTTCATAATCCGCCATGCGCTGAGCGAAGCCTTCTGATTGCAGCAGCTTCTCCATCTCTTCCGGTAGCACGCCTAAAAGCAGTGCTAATGCCGTGCGGGATTGTTTCATCGCGATTTCAAGAGAAGGCTGTGCCGCTTTGGTGTTGAAGAGCTGGTTCTTCGCTTGCTGAACGTCGAGTTCAGTTACGTTACCTGAATCAAACTGCACCTGAGTAATATTCACCACACGCTCTTGGATCTCGATGTTTCGACGAGAGAGCAAAATACGCTCTTGGAAAGTGCGGTAGTTGATGTAGTTACGCGCGACTTCTGCAGTGATGGTCACCATGATGTCGTGGTAAGACGCAATCGATGCATAGTATCCCGCTTCGGCAGATTCAATGCCGCGTGCATATTTGCCCCAGATGTCCATTTCCCAGCCTGCGTCAAACGACAAGGCAGCGTTATTCACACCTTGGTCGTTCACATAAGCTCTGGCTAGGTTACCGGAGACGGTTTGCACTTGTGGGTATTGCAATCCTGTGGAAATACCCAATAGTGAACGTGCTTGGACGATACGTAGCCCCGCCGCCTCAAGATCGAGGTTTTGTTGGCTCGCCATCTCAACCAGTTGGTTCAGCGTTGGATCGTTGAACAGCTGCCACCACTGCTGCAGTTTTTGCTCGGATTGCTGTGTGTCTTGCGTCGCTTTTTCTACCGACCAATCACTTGGCAAGGCGGTTTGCTCTGGGTGGACGTAATCCGGACCCAAAGTTGTACACGCACTCAATCCGAGAACAGAGAGTATGGCGAGGCTTGGTTTAGTTAGTTTTAGAAGCATCATATCCTCACCTTTAAAACCGCTTCTGACGTAAGTTCACCCAATCGATATCCTCGTAGGTTTGCTTGCATTGATTTATCGCTTCGAACACGTTTCGTTTTAAATTCAGTAAGATATAAAAACCAGCTATCTCTGAATAAGCGTAGTCAGATAAATCCAACTCACTAAAGAAATCTTCCAGTTTATTTTCAAAGGATTGGTAATCTTGGCTGTATTGTTCGAACACAGAATCGAGTTCGTCGGTCGTCTGGTGGCTTGCTAATGCACCGGCCATCAGAGGTAATATGGAATCGGTATGTTTGCTGCGTAACTGTTTGATAAGTGGGTTACTTAATAGCTTTTGTTCGGCGGCAATCAAGATGTTTACGTGGTTGCTTAAGGCGTCACAAGACTTGCTGAATGCACCAATTGCTTCTGGCGGTGTCTTGTCGAACAGCTTGTGGTTGATCTTCGACCCCCACACTTTGAGCTTTTTAGAGGAAACGTTCAGCGTCACCAAGTGCAGTGAGCGTTTCATCTTATTAAATGTGGATTCAGACTGTTCATGATAGCTGATAAATAGGTCGCCAATGTGCCTGAAATAGCGCTCTTTCAGTGTTAAGAACAAATGTTCTGGGCGAGAACTGAAAGGGAAGTAGTGCGCGAAGATGATCATGAACACCACCATGTAGAACAAAGTCATGATCGTCATCAGAATACCAAAGTGATAGGTCATGTTGTTGTCCAGACCGAGGACAAACAATCCAATCATGTAGAAGATGGTCACCGGTCCTTTAAACAGGTAGAAACCGATAAAGGTGTAGATGAAGATGAACAAGCCCAGTTCGCCTCCGAGTTCCAATCCCGGCAGTATGAAGACGTATGAAGGCACCGCAAACAAGAAGCCGAAGGTGAACAAGATCAGCAACATAAATGGGTGAATCGGAACAAACGACAGCAGTGACATGAAGATGGTGGAGAAGGTAACAAACGAGTAGCCACCGGGTGGATTAAAGTAAATCCAAATCAATCCTGCTACCCAATAGGTGGTGAAGGTTTTTACTGCGGTTTTGAAGTTCTCTGCATCCCACCAAAGGAATTTACTCTTCTGCTTCGGCAGATCTTGTTTGAACGAGACACTATTGGTGACCGAATCAATACAGCTGATGCTCTCCGCAAGGCGAGATAAGCTCTGATGCATCAGCTTGAGTAAGTGGCCCAGTGTCAAGGCAGAGCCTTTGACTAGATGGGGAGCGTCTGACAAAGCTTGTTGGTTGTAATCAACCTTAAATTCCTGAGCGCGGTAAGCTGGCCCTTCGTTGTCCCACATTTCTTGGCAGGTTTTGAATAGCGCTTGAATTTCTTCGATGGCTTGATCGAAGTTATTGATGCAGCCTCGGTCTTGCTGGTGGCTAAAGTGGCTGTGTGCTGCCACGCTGAGTTCTTGGGTAATTTGCTTGTTGAAGTGAACAGCGAGTTGCCACTCTTTCATGTAGGCCGACACGTCACTGCACTCGACACTTACGGCTGCGAAGCGTTGCTCTAACGCGTTTTGTGCGGCGAATACTTTGTCTAATAGGTCTTCTATGGTGGGTTGAGGCTCTTCATCCTCCTCTTCAGTATCTTGTTTACCTGAAGCTGGGACTAACCCTTGTTGCTGAGCTTGCCTCTCTTCGAAGTTCTGTAAGATTGCCGCGAACAGCGCTTGCTGAGCTTGGTTGAGCTGTTCAATTAGCTGACGAAGGTTTTGTTCTGTCTTCGTCGGCCATAAGAAAGTACCCACCAAAGTGTAAAGCACTACGCCAAAGATGGTCATGTAAGCGCGGTCAACCCCATACATGAAGGCACCTTCTGCATCGCCACCGTTTGACATCATCAAGGTCATCACACCGGTTAGCGCCAGCAAGGTTGGGTCTTTTTGATAGGCGTTACGGAAATAAAAGATAAAGGACACGACCACAGAAACGCTGAGCATGTACATAATGCGGTCTTGAGCGAACATGCCCACGAGCAATAAACCAATAACAGCCCCAACCAGGGTGCCAAGCACACGCAAAGTACCTTTAGCTAAAGATTCACGTCGGCTGCCTGTTGAAGCGATCAGCATAACAGTGGTCGCCGCCGTAGACGCTTGCGGCCAACCCATTGAAAACGGGATCAGATAAGCCAGAGTCAGGCTAAGCGCTACTTTTGTGGCGAATTTGCTTTTATCGTTCATGGTGTCACAGTTAGCTCAGGCTTATGGTTGTAAGTCGATGAATTTATTCAATCAATAATCAGAATTTCGTTCTGAATAAATCGCGGAGGCGGAATATAGCTATTGAAAAGAAGTGGTTTGTAAATCCTTTGTCAAAACCAAATGAGGTAAAAGTGCCCAAATCACCCTTCACTCCCCACCGCTTATGGCATGAGGGAAAAATGAGCAAGAAAACGTTTAGCTAGAAAATCTCATTACTGATACATATTTGCAGGAATTACCACACCAAATTTCAAATCAATATAAGTCGCCAGCGTCTTAGGTATTGAATACTTCCAACATTTTGTGAAAACAAATACCTAACAAAAGCATAGATGATGTTCTTGAAGTTTAGAGGAAAGTTTCGATTTTTTATTGGCTTGTCTGAGTGTTAAGCACTTTTTTGAGAGCGAGATAAAAATACCAAACTGATACCGCCAAGAATGACTGAGCTGGTAGTGATGGAATGTACAGTCAGCACTTCACCCAACAGAAAGCTTCCTAGCACTAAAGCAATAACTGGCACGGAAAGTTGGCTTACCGCCGCTTGCAATAATGTAAGTTTCTTCATCACTTGATACCAAAGCACGTAACCGCAACCAGAAGCGATGGCTCCTGATGCCACTGCTAACAGTATGCCTTTCGGCGTAAATTGCATCGATCCAAGTAAAAAAGGTGAGAGCAAAAGTCCTAAGATAGAAGCAGTAATGAATCCCCAAGTAATACCGCTGGTTGGTGTTGGCGCTTGCTTACCTAAGGCGGTAAACCCTGCCCAACAGATACCAGAAACCACCATTAATAGGGCAGACCAAACATCTGGGCGTGTTGCAGATGGCAACATTAGCCACGCAAATCCAATCAAAGAAACGGCAATACCAATCACTTCGAGGGGTTTAAAGCGCTCTCCTTGCCACCAGTAAATCACGAGTAGAGTCAGTTGTACGGCACCAAAAAGTAGCAGTGCGCCCGTTCCGGCTGCTAGTTTTACATAAGCAAAAGAGAACAGTGCAGCATAGCCAAATAAGGTCATCCCAGCGAATAAACTGAATCGACGAGAAGGGATCTGGCTGCGCCAGTTTCCGCGCAGAAGTATGATGACCATTAAAGTGACTGCGCCAGAGAACAAACGGATAAGAGTGAAACTGCCCGCGTCAATCAAATCGGCTGCCAGTGCCAAACGGCACAGCAACGAGTTAGCAGCAAACGCCAACATAGCAATTGCGGTCAGTAAAAATGTCGACATTCCTTATCCTCACGTTCGGTCAGAGCTGCAGTGTAGCGTTAAACAGAAAGCGTTAATTAGTTGATAAAGCGATTAGTTCTAGCTGAAAACATAGTGCAGCATTGAGTCAAAAAGTCATCATTTTGCGAAATTGAGTAACAACGGCAAGTGTTATAGTATAACAATTTGATTTTAATGCTCGATATAGAATGAGGAATTCAGATTGAATCTATTTGTTAACGATCTCACGGTTATTGATGCTTCATACCTGTGTCAAACACGAGGCATGGTGGGTGAGAGTTGGATTCTGGACGTAGTAATGCATGGTGATCTCAATGAGATGAGCATGGTGCTGGATTTCTCTAAAGTGAAAAAACAAATCAAGCAATTGGTGGATCAATATGTTGATCACCGTTTGCTTATACCCGTAAAGAACGAGGCGGTGGAAATTACCAATGCCAAAGCGGGCTATTCTCAAGTGGATCTTATGCGTGGAGAAAAGAGTATTCACCTGAATTGCCCCGATGAAGCATTTTGTTTTGTGAACGCGGAAGACATCTCAATAGAGAGCGTAACGCAACACATCCACGACGTCCTGCAAGGTCATCTGCCAAGTAATGTCGCATCGATTGATCTGACCTTGCGTCATGAAAAACTTGATGGTGCGTATTATCACTACACCCACGGTTTGAAAAAACACGACGGTAACTGCCAGCGCATTGCGCACGGGCATCGTTCACCGATCCAAATTCTGGTTGATGGTCAGCGAGATATCGCTCGTGAGCACGCTTTTGCACAGCGTTGGCAAGATATCTACCTCGCATCCATCGAAGACCTAGTCGAGATTGGTCACCTGGAGCTAAGTGAACATGCAAGCCTCATCAACTGTGACACGCATTTTGGCTTCCGATACACCACTTCACAAGGTGACTTCCAACTTGCTATCGCGCACAGCGAAACCGAGGTGTTGAACACCGATACGACGGTAGAGTTGTTGGCTGTGTTTATCGCCAATGAAATCGCTCCTTCATTGGATGCAGGACAGCCGTTACAAATCATTGCTTATGAAGGCGTAGGGAAAGGAGCAATGGCGTTTCGCTAAGAAGGCGCCGCCGAATCTCAATCTAAACTCACTTTTACTCAATATTTGGAATATCACTTTTATGGACAAACTTAATCGTGTTCTGCTCGTAGCAGGTACGCATGGTAATGAGCTTTCTGGCATTTATCTTCAAAAGCTCATCAAAGATCGTCTTTACGATGCTGAACGCTCTACGTTCAGCACTCAATGTGTGCTTGGCAACCCGGAAGCGGTAAAGCAAAACGTTCGTTATGTTGAGACGGATTTAAACCGCGAGTTTGCGCTTGCGAATTCATCAGCCTCTTCTCATGGTGAAGGCGGGAGCCTGCAAGAGACAGAATTGGCAAAGCAATTTACCCAAACTCATGCCGCTGAAGAAAAGCAACTTATCGTCGACCTACATAACACCACCAGTAACATGGGCGCGACCTTGATTTTGGTTTCTAACGATGTGTTCTATCGCAAGATGGGGGCTTATGTGAAGCAACGTATGCCAGAAGCCAACATCTTGTTTGAAGACAGAAAAGCGTGGGATGATCAACCTTACTTGTGCACCACTGGGCAGCATGGTGTGATGATTGAAGTTGGGGCTCAAGCGCATGGTTCGCTAAAGTACGAGACTCTTGAGCTGATGAAAAAGATGCTGACTATGGTGCTCGATTACCTTGAACAGCATAACCTTGGTCGAGTTGGTGAGTTGAACGACTACGACGCGTATTTTTACACCGAAGAAGTGATGATCCCTGTCGACCACGATGGTATGCGTGCCGCAATAGTGCACCCTATGATCTGTGGACGAGATTTCGAAGTGGTGAAACCTGGAGAGCCCTTACTCGCAACTTTCTTTGGCTACGACATTTTTTGGGAAGGTAAACAGGAGATCTATCCGCACTTCATCAATGAGAGTGCGTACAGCAAAGCCAATATCGCTATGGCACTTGCTGAGAAAAAATGCGTTCGCGCGAGTGATTGAAACCGAGCTTAGCTTGGGTGTTCGCCCTCAATTCTGAACTGTTTATAGTGCTCTTCGAATCGTTCGCTTATCCAGTCCATAAGCATTTTGACTCGTGGTAGTTGATATTTGACTGGCGGACAGACGAGCGAAAGTAAGGTTTTTTCTGACCATTCAGGGAGTACTTCGATAAGTCTACCTGATGCCAAATCAGCATGGCAGTACACATCGGTTAGTCGCGTTACTCCTAGTCCAGAAACCGCCGCATGCCGCATGGTTCTGCCAGTTGCCGCTTTAATGCCTTGCCATACGTTGATGATGCGCTGCTCATTGTGATTCTTCATAATCCAATGATCCACACTGCCGTGAATCAAAGGCAAGGCTTTAAGATCTTCTGGTATGAGGATCTTCGGGTGCCGTTCGAGAAAGTCTGGGCTTGCGACATAGTGCGTGCGAAGTGTGGTGAGTCGGCGCGCGATGAGAGTGGAGTCTGGCATTTCGCCGACTCGGAGGACTAAGTCGTAGCTATCTTCAATAAGATCAACGCGATGTTTTGAGAAATCGAGCTCTACTTCTACGTTCGGGTAGGCGGATTGAAAGCTCATCACCAATGGTGCAATGAGCTCTTCGCCAATCGGACCTCCGACAGAATTCATGTGGATCCGACCCTTAATTTCGCTGGTGGTTTGCTGTGCCCACTCTGCGGCGGCATCCAGTTGTAGCATTGCTTCTTTGCACTTGCGAAAGTAACCATCGCCAATTTCAGTAAGGCGAAGCTGACGTGTGGTTCTATAAAGCAATTGAACACCTAGCGAGGACTCTAATTCACTCACGAGCTGACTCACGTTTGCCTTTGATGCGCCCATCGCTTCGGCTGCGGAGGTAAAGCTTCCACATTCCGCCACATAAATAAACGCTCGAATACCTCGCCAAGATAGATTGTTCATGTAAACCTAACAGTGTTTTCATAATGCCTATATATATCTGAATAATAGCGCTCCTTATACTGGTTTAAAAGAGAGGAGCAGAGTACAAATGTTTGTGAATGTTCGTCTCTATCGTCTAAAAAACCGTTAACCATAGAGAGTGAATCGAGTGACAGTAACAAGATATGAAGCTTCATTTTTCAGCAATGGCAACCGACTTGCAGCGGAAATTCATCGTCCATCCGTAGTGGAGAATCCTTTACCCGCGGTTTTGATTGCAGCGCCACAGGCGGGTGTGAAAGAGCAGACGGTAAGAATCTACGCCGAGAAAATTGCTGCCAAGGGATTTGTGGTATTAACGTTTGACCATGCCAGTTTTGGCGCGAGTGAAGGTGCACCAAGATTTCATGAGAACCCATACAGTAAAGCGGAAGATTGCCGCAATGGGGTCACTTATTTACGTTCTTTATCGTATGTGAACAACGAGCAAATCCATGGGTTAGGTGTTTGTTCTGGCGGCGGGTATTTAGCTCACGCCGTTGCGACAGATAGACGCGTAAAATCACTTGCGACTGTGAGTGCTTACTTTGACCACCGAGGTTTTTATCACAACGTCATTGGTCGAGAGGGTTTGTTAGATTTACTGCTTAAAGGTAATGAAGCGAGAGAACGTTATCTTGCTACTGGGCAGATTGATTTTCTGCCTCATGCACCAACTGAAGATAGTGAGGAAATGCCACGTCTGTTTAGAGAGTTCTACCAGTACTACATGACAGAGCGCGGAGCAAAAGGCTTATACGAAAGCAAATTTTTGCCTTGGTCTTATGAGACGTTGGCTAACTTTTCTGCGTTGGATATTGCTGCAAATCTGACACCGACACCACTGCTGATGATTGTCGGTACAGAAGCGGATTCCGCATACGAAAGTGAGCAAATGTTTGATGCGGCTTCGCAGCCTAAACAATTGATTAGAATTGAAGGTGCGAATCACATTGGGCTCTATGACGAAGACGAATACGTTGATCAAGCTGTTGAGCAGATCATTGAGTTTTTTAGCTAATCACACCATTAGAAGAAAAAGGGGCGAGAATATCGCCCCTTTTGCTATTTATCGATGTCACTGGAACAACCATAAAGTGACTTAATGGTATTTCGTAACCACACCAGTTTTGGGTTGTACGCATTACGTTTGTGCCAAATCATGGTGAACGGGATCAGCAGTTTATCTTGTTGAGTTTGTTCCAATGGAATGGGTAGGCACACCAAATCTGGATGCAGCTTCTTGGTGTAACTCTCGCAGTACTGCGGCGCTGTGGTCAGCATATTGTGGTGTGGTTGCGCGGCCATAAACAGAGACTGCTCGAAGCTCGACATGGTTAAGCCAATAGAGCGCTGTAGGCCAAGTTCACTCAACACTTCATCTAAAGCCCATGTTTCACTCTTTTCCCAAACAATGTTGATGTGTTGATAGCTCAAAAAGGTCTCAAGATTCCATTCCTGCTCCAAAGCAGGGTGATTCTTGTGCAAGTACACCATAGGTAAATCTGAGAACAGCACTTCAAAATCGAGGAAGTAAGGGAGCAGGTCGAGTGACTCTTTCGAGCGGGGATGGCTCTCTCTGCCGGTAAAGCCGATGTCTGCCTCTCCACGCACAATCGCATCGAGTGAATCGTAATCCCAGTTACTGGTTTTGACTTTGGCGTCTGGGTAGCGCTGGTGGATTGCAACAAGAAGATCATCAAGAATCGTCAGCACTAACGGGGATTCAATGGTCAGATCAAAACGCACGCCTTTCGGGGCTATATCGCTGCGTTTCTCCGCAATTTGGCTGCCAATTTGTAGCCATTCCGCCAGATCTTGCTCCATGCTTTGCGCTAACGGAGTGGGTGCTAATCCCTTTGGTGTTTTGACAAACAGAGGATCATCAAACCAGTCACGAAGCTTATTGAGCGATTTACTTACCGTTGAAGGCGTGACGTTTAATTTCTTCGACGCTTTAGAAACACTCTGCTCTTGCAGCAGCAATTGCAGAGTGAACAACAGGTTAAGATCAAGACGGGCTAGTGACTTCTTCATAGTGGCTTTCATGAGCAGGCTTAGGAATAAATAGTATTAGAGACAGGCTGATTGCGCCACCTGTAGCTAACACAAACACCAACATATTCAGCGCATTAACGCCGATGAAACCCATAAACCAGATGTAGAGGGCAGAGCAACACACTTGAGCGATACCCAACAGAGAGCTTGCTACACCTGCACGCAGAGAGAAAGGGTTGAGCGCTTGACTCATGGCCACGCCAAAGCCAATCGAGAAGCCAGCGCAAATCAGCCCAAATCCGAATAAGTAAAATGGGATTCCCCATTGGTTTAGATGCGCAAAACCAATCACCATTGCAGCGCTGAGAAGCAAGGTTTGCGAAATCAACATCAGAGTACGTTGCTTAAAGTAAGACAAAGCCAATGGCGCAGAGAAAGAAGTGATCATACTGACTAATGCCGTGCCAGCCATGACCGAAGAGTACCCACCACGATCAAAATCAAGTTCGTCCATCACCAGCATTGGAGAGACATTCACGTAGGTAAGAATGGTGGTCACGCCAATGGCAGTAATGATGAGTCGGCTGATAAAAAAGCGTTCACAGAAGGTTTCTTGGTTAGAAGCTGAAACGGTGTTTTGTTCTGGTATTACGTTAGGCTTTGATTCTTTGAGCATCAAGGTTGAAAGCAAACAAACCACCACACCCATGCCTGCCATAGTGGTAAACAGGCTTTGCCAAGGGAATTTAAGCATGATCAAGTGCCCAATCACTGGCGCGATGACCGGAATGATGCAGGTAATGCCGTTGAGCATAGATAGCACTTTAGCGCGGCGTTTATCATCCAACGTGTCTCTTAGAATGGCAAAAGCAACCACGTAACAAGAGCCTGCTCCAATACCTTGGGCAAAACGTGCGATTAAAAATGCAGTGGATTGCTCAGCCATGCTGCCAAGTAGTGATGCCGCAATGAAGATCGCTGCGCCAACCATAGCAACGGGTTTTCGGCCAATGGAATCGGCGATCTTGCCTGCAAATAGCATAGTGGTTGCCATTCCCGCGAGATAGATAGAGAACGCGATATGTAATTGTGACTCGTTGGCGTGTAAATCGGCTGCAATTTGTGGCAAACCTACAAGGTAAAGATCAATCGCGGTAGGATAGAGTAATACAAGGGAAAAACTACAAAGCAGAAAACGGAACATAATAACCTCACTGACAACTGGCGAGGATAATAGAATGTGAAACGTTTGCCTGCGAGTGGGAATTACGACCGTAGGTATTTCCATTTACGACATACCCTGTATGAATCGAATGTAAATTAAACAAGGATGACCATGATTACTATTGAAAAGTATACGCCATGTCGACACGCTCAAACCATTGAGCTGCAAGTCTTGGAAGATCAAGCTCAGTTTACGGTTGAGAATATTGGTAAGCGATTGGAAAGTCTTAAACCGACAGAGCTACCTCATTTGATCCTTGAAGATGATCGTGTGGTCGGGTTCTTTTTATTTGATGCTGCGTACAGTGAAGATTATGACTTTTGCCCTCAAAGAAGTTTAGGTGTTCGCTCATTACTGGTGGATCATCGCCATCAAGGCAAAGGTATTGCGAAGCAAGCAATCGGACTGTTTGGGGATTTTGTTAAGTTGCATTATCCAACGTTTGAATTTCTCTACCTAACGGTTAATTGTCGAAATGTCCCCGCCTACCAGTGTTACCTAAAGGCGGGGTTTGAAGATACTAACGAGCTGTATCATGGTGGTCCGGTTGGGCCTCAGCACATCATGCGACAAGCCTTGTAATTATTTTGCCAAACACTCAAAAGCCGCCAGTTCCACACTGTGCGGCTTTTTTTCGGCGTATTGATGGATTAGCGAATGAAGGCTTTGCGGCCAGCGAACACCGCCATTGAGCCTAACTCGTCTTCAATGCGCATAAGCTGGTTGTACTTTTCGACACGTTCACCACGGCATGGTGCGCCTGTTTTGAGGTGACCTGTGCGAAGTGCGACTGTCATATCAGCAATGAAGCTGTCTGTGGTTTCCCCCGAGCGGTGAGAAACAAACGCGCCCCATGCAGCATGGTGACACATTTGAATCGCTTCAATGGTTTCGGTTAAAGAGCCAATCTGATTCAGTTTGATCAATGCTGAATTGGCAGCATTCATCTCAATCGCTTTCTGTATGTACTTGGTATTAGTAACGAGAAGATCGTCACCGACGATTTCGATCTTACCGCCAAGCTTCTCATTTAGTAGTGGCCAGTTGTCCCAATCGTCTTCCGCCAAGCCATCTTCAAGAAGGACGACCGGAAAATCTTCAACCAACTTCTCGTAGTATTCAATCATCTCTGCGGAGGTCAGTTCACGGTTCTCTGAGCGCAACTTGTATTTACCATTCTCATAGAATTCACTAGAGGCTGGGTCCATACAGATACCGACATCGACACCAGGTTTCAGTCCAGCTCTCTCAATCCCTTTGACAATCAGCTCCAATGGCTCGCGGTTTGATTTCACTGCAGGAGCAAAGCCACCTTCATCACCGACACCAACAGAGTAATCTGACTCAAGCAGAACCTGGCGTAGAGCATGATAGACTTCGCTGCCCCATTGCACCGCTTGTCTGAAGTTTTTAGCTCCATATGGCGCGATCATGTATTCCTGAAAATCCGGGCCTTGCCAGCGAGCATGTACACCACCGTTGAGGATGTTCATGCAAGGCACGGGTAGAAGGTTAGCGCCTACACCACCGAGATACTGATAGAGTGGGATGTCTGCTGTCATCGCGGATGCGCGAGCTACGGCCAAAGAAACCCCAAGAATGCCGTTTGCGCCCAGACGAGACTTATTTTCGGTGCCGTCTAACTCGATCATAATGCGATCAATCAGTGCTTGATCTCGAGAGTCTAAACCAACAATAGCCTCAAGCACTTCAGTGTTGATCAGTTGAACGGCATTAAGTACACCTTTGCCACCAAAGCGGGCATCGTCACCATCACGTAACTCAACAGCCTCTCGTGAACCGGTACTCGCACCAGACGGAACAGAAGCTCTCGCGGTAATACCGCAACCTAGTGTTACTTCTACTTCAACGGTAGGATTTCCGCGTGAATCCAAAATCTCGCGCGCCAGAATATCCTCAATCAAGAAATCCATATTTTGTCCTTAATGATCATTTAGATGGAGAAACGATTTTAGAGTGTAGACTCCGATTTATAATATGGGCGGCTTTTGATAGCTTTGATGTTCAAGGATGTTGTTTATGTGGCTGTTTTCACATAAATTTCATAAAGATTTACCCCTCGTCATCAAGGAAGACATGTGAAAATTGAAGTCGATAATTTAGAAAGAGCAGAGGTCATTGCGCTGCTAGAAGAGCATTTGCAAGATATGTATGCCACGTCGCCACCAGAGAGCGTACATGCGCTAGATTTGGATAAACTGAAAGCGCCAGAAGTGACATTTTGGACTGGATGGAAAGAGGAACAGCTACTTGGTTGTGCTGCGATTAAGGAATTGGACGAGCAACACGCAGAGCTGAAATCAATGCGCACTACGCCATCGGCAAGAGGCCAAGGTGTGGCGTCTCAATTATTGATTCATGTGATTGAGCAAGCGAAGCAAAAAGGGCTACGACGATTAAGTCTGGAAACGGGGTCGATGGAATTTTTTGAGCCTGCCCGTCTGCTGTATGAGAAACATGGCTTTGTCTACTGCGAGCCTTTCGGGGATTACGAACTCGATCCGAACAGCCAATTTATGACCCTAGAGCTGAGCTAGGGCCATGGATTTTTAGCAAACTAAATGCAGCGGTTTTAGAAGTTCAAATTGAAATTAATGGTTGGTGTGAGCAGTTGTGAGCGCTCATCTGCTAGCCTTTTTCTCTTTTCTTTTAATCGCTTAGCATTTTCTTTATCAGGATTGTTGTCTAGCTGATTGTCGATAACCGAGATTTCGGTATCGATTTGTTGGATACGCTGTTGGCGTTGATATTCCTGGCGACCTAATTGGTAATTTTCAAGAAATTGCTTGTTGCTGCATACGCCATAATATTCTCTGCCCTCACTTCCCACGGTGTAACCGTTGTCTGGAGAGCAATAGATGATAGTGCCTTTATCGAAGCCTTCTTTCCACTGCGCGCGATTTGGAGTCACTCCGGCCTCGTTACAGTCTTCGGTATAACTATTAATAATGTTTGGCGCGTTGCCGTTTAAGCCATTTTGGTAGCCGACGTTGTACCAGTCCGCGGTTTTACATTCTTCGGGAGACATGCTGGCACAGCCAGAGAGCAAAGTGATTAACGTTAAGGGTAGTAGTGCTCTTTTCATCCGTTATTGTCCTTTAAACTGATTCCAGCCAAAGAGTGTAAAATGAACACTGTTCATATCAATGGGTGAAATCATTGTATTCGCAAATGTAGTGAGTCATCAGTGCGGGTGATAAGTTCCATTATTTGAATGAATTTTGTTTTATTAATATCTCTCGCGGATTTTGCCATTGCTGTATCAATCCGATAGCCTTTGCATCAAAGTAAGGGATAACCCCAACACAAAAATAAATATCGTCAACGAGGTTAAGACAATGAGCGACCAATCAACCGTCGTTATTATTGAGGATGAATCTGCCATTGCAGAAAACCTCATTCATGTATTAGAGATGGATGGCTATCATGCGGCGTGGTTTGCAACGGCAGGCGAGGGCTTAGCCTTTTTACAGCAAAACCCTGCAGCGTTACTTGTGTTGGATGTTGGTTTACCGGATGGCAATGGTTTTGAATTGTGCAAAACCATCCGTGAGTTTTCTGATATTCCCATTATCTTTCTCACCGCAAGAAGTGATGAAATTGACCGTGTAGTGGGCTTAGAGATTGGTGCGGATGATTACGTGACTAAGCCTTTTAGTCCGCGCGAAATGTTGGCTCGCATTAAACTTAGAATCAAAGCCAAAGCGCCGATGATGGAGCACAAACCGGAGTCTGTGGCTGTTCCAGAACAACCTCAATTGAACCATGATTTGGTTGCACAAAACTTCGACTATGGTATTGGCGGGCAAATGCTTGGATTAACTGCGGTGGAATTTAAGATCCTCGATAAACTGATTTCCGTCTCTTCCAATGTATTGAGCCGAGAGCAGCTCATGGTCGCTGCAGACATGGCTCCAGAGGCCGCATACGAGCGCAATATCGATACCCATATCAAAGCTATTCGCCATAAGTTGAAGCCGTTTGAGATGTCTGAACGCATCTGTACCAAGCGTGGCTTTGGTTACTTTTACTGCATTAAGGGTGAATGATGAATCGCTGGCCGAAGATCCCACTTGGACTCAGACTGTTTTTTCTCTACTTCCTCTTAGTCGGAATGACGGCTTACATGGTGAGCAAAACTGTCGTCCAAGAACTCAAGCCAACCGTGCGTCAAACCACCGAAGAGACGCTGGTGGATATGGCGAACTTACTCGCGGTATTGGCGGAAGAAGACGTCGCGAACGACAAGTTATCTGAGAGTCGCTTTTCCAAACTGCTAGCGGCTTATGGGCAGCGAGAACCCCAAGCGCGCATTTGGGAAATTGGCAAAAAAGCGATTAACCATCGAATTTACATCACCGACAAACAAGGCATTGTGATTGCGGATTCTTGGCAACAAGACGTAGGCAAAGACTACTCGCAATGGAATGATGTGTATCTCACGTTGCGTGGTCAATACGGCGCACGCAGTACCATCGAAGACCCGAAAGATCCGCTCTCAACCGTTATGTACGTTGCTGCGCCCATTTACCACAAAGGCGAAATCATTGGCAGCGTGACGGTGGCAAAATCCAATCGCTCAGTACAACCCTTCATCGATCTTTCTAAACGCAATGTGCTGTTTTGGATGGTGTGGATGAGTGGTTTAGTGCTGTTGGCAGGGGCATTGTTTGCTTGGCGAATTCACTCGGCACTGAACAAGCTAGAAGACTACGCGACCAAAATGGGTGAGGGCGAAAAGGTCTCTAAGCCGACATTTCGTATCTTCTATGAGTACGGCACGCTAAGCGACGCATTGGAGAAAATGCGCAACCAGCTCGATGGTAAACAGTATGTGGAAGAGTACGTGCAGACGCTGACTCATGAGCTGAAAAGCCCGTTGTCAGCGATTAAAGGCGCGAGTGAAATAATGCAAATGCCGTTGCCTGAAGAAAAGGTCACGCGCTTTGCTGGCAACATTGAGCGAGAAAGCGACCGCATGCAGTCATTGATTGATAAGTTGCTCGAACTGGCTCGTCTTGAAAAGCGCCCCGAGCTAGAACAAGTCGAAGCTATCTCGCTAAAACAAATGGTCAATGAAGTGGTTCAATCGGCAGATGCGCGTTTGAGTGCTAAGTCGGTCACTGCCAACATCCAAATTGATGACCATCTCTCCGTGCTTGGTGATGCCTTCTTACTGAAACAAGCCGTTTTTAACTTGATGGACAATGCGCTGGATTTTGTTGATTCAGAGGGATGCATTGAATGGAAAGCTGAGGTCACGAAAGAGAAAGTGTGCCTGTCGATTTTCAATTCAGGTCCTCATATTCCCGACTACGCGATGCCTCGTTTGACGGAACGCTTCTACTCCCTCGCTCGGGAAAATGGTGTTAAAAGCACTGGGCTTGGACTTAATTTTGTTGAGCAAGTGATCAAGCTGCACAAAGGTAAGTTGCAAGTAGAAAACGTCGATTCTGGTGTGAAAGTGACCCTGATTTTACCAACTCCATAGAAACTCCACATTAGCTCCATTCGTTCTCCAAATTGCTGATTTAGATTACTCCCATCAGCAAATGGAGAATGAAACATGAAAAAGATCCTCAATAACCAACTCGGCACGAAGTTCGCCTTCGTGCTGTTTTTGTTTGTCTTACTGCAAATCCCGCTTTCAATGGTCACGGGGCTGATCTCAGAGCGCTCATATCGCCAAGATGAAGTCAGAAACGACATCGCACGCAGCAGCAGCGGTGAACAGCGCATCATTGGTCCATTCATCATGGTTAACTACACCGAAACCAGTTACCGAGATGACAAAGTACAGATTAAAGAGCGTCGTAAATTCCTCCTACCTAGCACTTTTGATATGAGCGCGAATCTGGACAGTTTTGAAAAGTACCGAGGCATTTACCGTGCGCGTTTATACAAAGCACAAGTGGCACTGACAGGCACTTTTGATGCAGACGATCTCGCGGCGTTGCAGGGGCTTGATATTGAAAACATGAGCCTAGTGGTTGGCATTGAAGACAGCCGTGGATTGATTCGTTTGGATGACATGACCATGGCGAGCTCTGACATCGAAGTCGCACCGGGAACGGGGTTAGATCAGTTACCACAAGGCTTCCACAGTGCTATGACACTCGCAGATCTAAACGCAGAGCAACCTTTGGCATTCGATCTTAACTTCTTACTGCAAGGGATGGGACAGCTTCAAGTCACACCAATCGGCAGTCAAACAACGGTTGAACTCTCTTCAACTTGGGCACATCCAAGCTTTATCGGTGATTACTTACCGGTGTCATCAGAAGTATCTGAAGATGGATTTAAAGCACAATGGGCGAGCAACAACTTCTCTACCAATATCGCGCAACTGTTCCAAAGCTGTTTGTCATCGAATCATGCTTGTCACGAGCTTGAACAGCGACAAATGGGCGTAGATTTGATTGACCCCGTGGACCATTATTTGAAATCCCACCGAGCTGTGAACTATTCACTGTTGGTTATCACATTAGTATTTGCGAGTTTCTTCTTGCTGGAGCTGTTCCAAGCGCGTCCGGTTCACCCAGTACAATACGGCTTTATTGGTCTGGCTTTAGCGCTTTTCTATCTGTTGCTGATTTCGATGAGTGAACACCTCGGCTTCAACTGGGCATATGTGGTGTCGGCAGTCGCATCGACTGGGCTTTTAAGTGTGTACGTGAGCGGTATGTTGAGTAACACCAAACACGGCGCGATATTCGGAGCGTGTTTGCTCACTCTTTATGGATTGCTGTTTGGCTTGCTACAAGCAGAGAGTTACGCATTGGTCATGGGGACATTACTGTGTTTCGCAATTTTGAGCTTCACTATGGTTATTACACGCAACATCGACTGGTACGCACGAAATAAGAAAGCGGAAGAAAGCGCAAAGGCGAATCATGAAGATGTTTAAGCGAGCCACTCTCGCTGGTCGGCCAAGCGATATGGTGAAAGAGACGTCCGCTATCCACCTGCGATTTTCTGCAAAAAATGGACTGAAAAGCTTGGTGTGTTTTATCGCATTGGTCGTTATTGCGCTCTATGTTCGAGACAGCTTTATTCGTCCGACATTTGGTGATGTTCTGGTTGTGGTTTGGCTCTACTACTTTCTTGCAAGCTTGTTTTCCATGCCCGTTAACTGGCTGGTTTCACTGGTGGTGTTGATTGCGTTTGCTGTTGAGTTAGGGCAACTGTTACAGGTCGCAGTTTGGCTCGGTATCGAACCTTCATCGCCTCTGGCTGTAATTTTGGGCACCACATTTGATTGGAAAGATCTGCTAGCTTACTGCATAGGAGGTTTACTGTGTTGGTGGATGGAAAAGAAATGAAAACCGAGCTGAAAGCCATTACTTTGCCAAGCCGACTCCGCTATTCCAAACGAGGTATTCGTAAGAGGTTCAAAATCAGTTTACTCAAGCGCGTGTACCTTTGGTCACTGACCAATAGAGAACTGCTGTAGCGCTACTTCTTTATCTGAAACACAAAAGGGAATCTTAAACTCACCGGCGCACAGGGTGAGTTAAGATTCCCTTTATTATTCATTGAGACGTCTAGCTGCTACTTTTAATTAGCTTTCAAATGAAAGTTTCTCGCCAAACGTCTCTTTCCAGTCTTTATCGAACTGTTCAACCATGGCAACGCCAGACGGTCGTAAAGCGAAAACACTATTGGCAGAGGCACCTAAGCATGCGGCGCAAAACCTAAAAGCGCGTGAGGCACTGAAAGTAACGTACTAATAAACGCGTCAGAGCGTCACAAAGGCACCAATTGGTGCCTTTTCTGTTTGAGCTTTATCGTGTTTGGCAACATAACCATTTGATTAATTGAGTGGTTTCAATAGGGTAGGAGAAAGTTTCAAAAAGAAGGGTAGAAGAACGGATGTTTTTACTCGTCGCAGTTTTTGCTGGTTTGGCTGCATTAGTTTGGTTTTACCGAGAAGGGCAGGTTATCGGTTTAAACCGAATTCTCGGTATGCTTTATTTCATTGCGTACACTGTTGTGTATTTGTACGTCCCACCATTCCTTGAGGTTGGTCATCAATATATAGGTAAAACCTACGAGCTTGTCCCAATCGTTTGCTTTTACTTTATTTTGCAACCGGATCCTGAAGAGGCATCGGTAGAGCAAAAGGCCATGACCTTCTTCGCATGGTGTGGATTGCTATTCATCACCTGCTTCTTGTTGTATTTCAAAATGAATGTTTGGTAAAAAGTTATATTCAAGGATGAAAGATGAGTGCCAGTCACTATGTAAAAGAGCTACGCAGCAAAGTTGGTAATCAAGTATTAATGATTCCGGGCGTTGCAGCCGTGATCCTTAATGAAAGTAATAAACTGCTTTTGCAAAAGAAAGTGGATGGCAGTTGGAGTTTACCTGCAGGCATGATTGAGCCAGCCGAATCACCTTCGCAAGCCGTGATTCGAGAAGTCAGAGAAGAGACCGGACTCAAGATTAAAGTTGAACGTGTGCTCGGTGTTTTCGGTGGAGAGGGGTTTGGTTTTACTTATCCAAACGGCGACCAAGTTGAATACACAGTTATCTTGTTAAAGTGTCTGCAAACGGGACACTTTGACGAACAGCTAGATGACGAGACTATCGAGCTGGCTTGGTTCTCTAAAACAGATATGCCGACACTTGCTTTGCCTTATCCCCTTGAGTGCTTATTTGCAGAAAACATCGAACCATTGGTTTCGTAGCGAATGCTCACTCAAACTAAACAAGGAAGAAAATGAAAATAGTCAAAGCCAACCTCAACCATTTAGAGGCGTTTGAGCAGTATGTTGAAAAGTGTGCTCTGGCGGGAATGGAAATGTACATCATCGCCCAAAGCGACAGTGAAGCGTTGCTGAAAAAACGAATTGGATACGCGAAAGGCGAAGGCTTGCCGGAAGGTTGGACGCCGTCTTCGACATACTTCTGTATAGAGGAAGGGGTGATACTTGGTTCGATTCGGGTTCGTGATGGTAATAACGACTATCTTGAAAATGTGATAGGGCATATTGGTTACGAAACCGCGCCAGATGCTCAAGGCAAAGGCATCGCCACATTCATGTTGAATTGGGTGAAAGCCGAGGTTATAGAAGACAGCGCTATCGTTACTTGTGATGTGAACAATACCGCATCAAGGCGCGTGATCGAAAAGGCGGGTGGCGAGTTTCTCAATACATTTTATTCAGAACAAGACCAATACGAAGTGCGCCGCTATCGATTGTCGGCAGAGTAAATTCATTGAGATGAACAAACGCCCTCGTGAATGAGGGCGTTTGTTATTGAGAATGTTCCATTATGAAGTGAGAAATTAGAACTCATCCTCTTCAAAGCGTCCTGCGTTCTCTAGCCATAAACCATTGATGACGCCAAAGGCGCAGGCGAGTAATACGCCAAGTACCCAACACATGTACCACATACTTGCCTCCTTAATAGAGCGATGAACTGTTGCTGCGGATGTAGTTGTTATCCAAACGTCCGAACATTTTGTAATAACACCATGCGGTGTAGCCCAAAATCACAGGAACAACGATGATGGCAACGATAGAAATGATGCCGAGCGTTTTCTCACTCGATGTCGCATCCCATAACGTTAGGCTGTGTGATGGGTTGATGCTTGATGGCATGATCATCGGGAACAAGGTGACGCCTGCGGTTAAGATGATGCAAGCGATCGCAATACTCGACATAGTGAACGCCACCCCAGCACGGCGAGAGACCGTTGCCCAAAAGCACACGAGTAAGCTCGTAACCGCAGTGAATGGAATCAGCCAAAGTTGTGGCATTTCGCTGAAGTTATGCAATAAGTCACCAGCGATGCTCACCACTTGTTTGTTGAGTGGATTAGAAACACCGTCTTTTAGCATTGAGCCGATGATGATGTAACCCGATTGCGATGCCGCGAACAAACCGCCAAACATAAACAGCAACATGGTTGCACCCGCGCCCCACAGCGTGATGTTTTGTGCTCGTGTGCGCAGCTCATGTTTAGTTTTCATTTGAAGGAAAGCAGCACCTTGTGTCACCACCATGGTCAAACTCACCAAGCCACACAGAATTGGGAATGGAGTAAGCAAGTCAAAGAACCCGCCTTGATAATCCAACATCAATAGGTTGTTTAACTCGAACGGTACGCCGACCAACAAGTTACCGAAGCCAACCCCAAAGATAATCGGAGGAATCACACCGCTGATGAACAAGGCGATATCACATGCGTTGCGCCATTGCGGATTATCGATTTTAGCTCGGTAATCCATACCGATAGGACGCAACCAAAGGGATGCGAGCACCAATAGCATGGCTATGTAGAAGCCGGAGAATGCTGCGGCGTATACCAAGGGCCATATCGCGAAGATGGCACCGCCAGCGGTAATTAGCCAAACTTGGTTGCCGTCCCAGTGCGGCGCGATAGCGTTAAGCATTACGCGGCGTTCTAGGTTCTTTTTCCCCATAACAGGGAGCAGCGCGGCTACCCCCATATCGAATCCGTCAGTGATGGTGAAACCAATCAACAGCACACCAACGATCGCCCAAGTAAGTAGGCGTAGGTTTTCGTAATCAAACATAGTGCCTCCTTAGTGCTGGTCAATCAGTTTGAATGTGTCGGATTGTTTGTCTTTTTCGTTGTTCTCTTCATGGTGATAGCGACCTGTTTTAAGCACGCTTGGCCCGCGTTTGGCAAACTTCACCATCAAGAACATTTCTACAATCAAGAACGCTGTGTAGAGCACATAAACAAAGCCGAGCGAAATCCAAATGTCACTTGGCGCGAGGTTAGATACTGCCATATTGACCGGAAGCACCTCACCAATTGCCCATGGCTGACGTCCGTATTCAGCAACGAACCAACCCGCTTCACAAGCTATGAAAGGCAATGGAATCGCCCATAGTGCCGCTCTCAATAACCAAGGGCTCGAACCCAATTTTCTGCGGCAGACTTGGACGAAAGACAAACCGATAATCGCGAACATCAATACCCCACAAGCCACCATGATTCGGAAGCTCCAGAACAGTGGTGCTACTTGAGGAATCGTGTCTTGCGCCGCTTGCTTGATTTGACTTTCAGTCGCGTCGGTGACGTTCTCGGTGTATTTCTTCAAGAGCAGACCGTAGCCGAGATCTTTCTTCACCTCATCGAATTGAGCGATGTTTTCAGGGCTGTCGTTACCTGCGCGAAGTTCCTCTAGAATGCCGTAAGCTTGGATACCATCGCGGATACGATCTTCGTTCTGTGCCATCAGATCGCGTAAGCCCATCACTGGCTCATCCAGCGAGCGAGTTGCGATGATCCCCATTAGATATGGAATCTTAACGGCGTAGTCGGTTTCCATAGTTTCTTGGTTTGGTAAGCCAAATAGCGTGAACGAGGCGGGCGCTTCTTCCGTGTGCCACTCGGACTCAATGGCTGCCAGTTTTACCTGTTGCACGTCACCAAGCTCGTAACCCGATTCATCACCCAGCATCAATGTCGACACAATCGCCGCCATGCCAAATGCAGACGCCACCGCAAACGAACGGCGAGCGAACGAGATATCTCGACCTTTGAGTAAGTAGTAAGCACTGATGCCCATCACAAACAAAGCACCGGTGGTGTAACCGGCAGCCACGGTATGAACAAACTTCACTTGCGTGACGGGGTTAAACACCACATCAGCAAAGTTGATCATCTCCATTCTCATGGTTTGGTAATTGAATTCTGCGCCGACTGGGTTTTGCATCCAGCCATTTGCCATCAAAATCCACAACCCAGAGAAGTTAGAACCCAGCGCTGTCAGCCAAGTAACCGACAAGTGTTGGCGTTTTGATAATCGATCCCAACCGAAGAAGAACATACCGACTAAGGTGGATTCGAGGAAGAAGGCAATCAAGGCTTCGATGGCAAGCGGCGCCCCGAAAATATCGCCCACATAGTGAGAGTAATACGCCCAGTTGGTACCAAATTGAAACTCCATGGTAAGACCGGTCGCCACGCCCACGGCGAAGTTAATCCCGAATAACTTACCCCAGAACTTGGTCATATCCTTGTAGATGGTTTTTCCCGTCATGACGTACAAAGACTCCATAACGGCCAGCAAGAAAGACAAACCTATGGTCAGTGGGACGAATATAAAGTGATAGAGTGCGGTACTAGCGAACTGAAACCGCGACAGATCAACGACATCTGCAAACATAAGGACTCCTTCCCGCTACCAGAGTAGCGGGTTAGATAAGGTTATTATTAGTCTGTTTAATTAAGCGTTAAAGCTTGGGGCGCTTGAGTTACGCTTTTGCTGGTGTGCGAGAGAAAGGTTTTCTCAACCAGTAATCCAAGCTTACGTAGCGACCACCGCCGTAGAAGAACAGCACCAGCAACATCACAAAGTAGGTCGCTGCGAACTCCATACCGTTGTTGAGCATTACTGGGTCGCCCAATTCGGTGATGTAGTTGTATCGACCTGGGAAGTTGGTCGCTAACCATTCAATAAAGCCGTTCAAACGCACCGTTGCTTCCATGCCGCCAGTGGCGATGGCATCCCAACCGTGTTTCCAGTGCACCATTGCGCTCGCAACACTCATCAAGAAAATCATCGGAATCGACATCACTCGGGTAAACAAACCCAAAGCGATACAAATACAGCCAAGCACTTCCGTACCTGCGGCAAGAAACGCTAACAACTCGGGAAATGGTAAGTTCAAACCACCATCTGCGGTGGACGCGCCAAACCACGCGACGGTGCCAGAGAAACCCAGCACCTTAGAGCGAGCGCCAACAAAAATGACCGGAATGAGGTAGAGACGAATCGCAAGCAACGCTAAGTAATCGTATCTTTTGCATTTCTCGACGAGACCGTCGAACCAATTGAGGGCTGACTTAATCATAATTTTTCTCCTGAAGGGCGGACGCTGACGAGTCCTAGTTCACTGAAGTGTTGAGCCCACTCCATGAAACTGAATCTGGCGAGTTGCTGAGCAATCATTTGTTGTAGTTGCGCCAGAGTCAGGTTTGGTTGCTGTTGTAATAGCTGAGTCAATGCGACATCCACTTCTCTGAGCTTTTGCGATATCACATGATGCTGTGAGTTCCGAAACACGCCATAAAACACAGGGTGACGCCTGTCAGTTAAGAAGGTCACGGAGTCTTGATGCAGCAAGAAAGGCACTTCGACCAGCTTTAATGTTGGGTTAAGTTGCAGCACTTGATTCTCTTCGAATATCGGATTCGAGGGTGAATTGAATGCCGCGACTAAGGTGTCGATTTCTACATTGAACGCCACCCATTCATATTCCAATAACGCCTTCTGATCGGCAGAGATGAAGCTGGAATCTTGATGCGATTTCTGCTGCAAAAACTGAACAAACTCGGTGGCAATATGATGAAACTCAGGCTCGGATGCGCCATGCATCACCACAAAGTCATCGACCATGCGTTCAAGTTGTTCATCAGCGAACTGCGAAGAAAATAGAGGGAACGTATTCGCAACGACACCCAAGATGTTGTCGCGGATAAATTCGCTATATCGACACAGCGCATGCTGATTCATAGGCGTGCGAATCAGAGCTGTTAGGGACTCGGTTTGCGCACTCATTTTGCTCGGAGGGTTAAGCATTGAGCACCTCCTTACACAACACTTCGAGTGTTTGGCTGAAATCCAAGATCTCACCATGAATGCTGCGAAGCTCTTCAGCCAGAACAAGCAGCGACGGCACATTGTGGTCGCGCTCAAGCAGCAAAGGTTTACTGCCATGCACCGAGTAGGTATAACGAGCCAGATCAATCACTTCATCAGGTACTGGTTTACCATGGGTATCGAGCAAGAAGTCATCACGCTCTTTCAAGTGACCCGCAATGTGGTAATAACGAATCGCATCGCTTGGCAAAGTGCTGAGCATGTCGTAAGGGCAGAAATGATGATTTCGGCTGTTGACGAACACATTGTTGATGTCGATCAGCAGCTCACATCCACTGCGCTCACTCACTTCAGCGATAAACTCGCCCTCTGGCATTTCATGTCCGTAATCGTGGTAGTAAGAGATATTCTCTAACGCTAATGGGCGCTGAATAATGTCTTGCACGCGTTGAATGCGTTCGACCAAATACGGAATGTTCTCTTTATGTCGAGGGAACGGAAGCAGTTCATACAAATAGCCCTGATTGTCTCTAGAGAAACTCAGATGTTCGCTATAGATGTCGATATTAAATTCATCGAGAAAGCGTGCGACGTCTCGTACAAAAGACTCGTTTAACGGTTGGCAATCACCAATCGATAAGCTCAAGCCATGAGCGACAAGCGGATAATATTTCGCAATGTCTTGCAGCTGTTCACGTTTCAAGCCGCCAATATTCATCCAGTTTTCCGGTGCTAATTCGAGGAAGTCGATATCTGGGTGCTCGGGCAACTGACACAGCAAATCAACGTGTTCGCTGCGCAGCCCAATCCCTTTTGATGTATCGGTTATTGTCCGCATACGCCACCTGTTACTTTGCTTTTGGTGAGTTTGATGGTTTCTTCTGACGGGTTAATACCTTCGCCAGTCACGCCACATTTGCCGTCACGAGCGCGTACCAAGCGACCTTGTGGATCGTTCTTTAGTTCTTGTTTCTCAAAGCGTTTCTCTGTACCACATTTACCAGCCGCACACTTACCGCCATGTTGAGAGCTGGATTGAGCCTCTACGGGAGCTTCTGTGGGGGCATCGGCAAACGCCATGCCTGAGTTCAAAGTAATGACAGACGTCATCGCGATAGATAGAGCAAGTTTATTGTTCATGAGACATCTCCTTCGCTGCGCTCATTGGGTAGCTAGATAAGTCGTGACCAGCGATAACTTGACCGTGGTAGTACTCTTTAACGATCTTGATGGAAGCGGGTTTGAGTTTTAGACCTAAGCCCATCCAGTGGTTAAGCACCAAGAGTTTTGGATTTACTTCTGCGGCGATCTTGCCGACAACCGATGGCTTAGCGTGCATAAATGACGAGACTTCGTCGGCTTCTTCGTGAATTGCCAATGGCATCAATAAAATGTCGGCACCTTTAGCGAAGTCGATGAAGTCAGGGTTACTGCCGTTTTGGTCGGCGGAAATCACCATTACGCCTTCGGCACTTTCGATTCGGAAAGCGAGACAAGGTACGTCACCGTGTGGGATGCCGAGAGCGTAAATGGTCAACCCATCTTGCTCGTACACCTTGGTGCCTTGGGACGTTTTGTATGGCACATCAGTAATGGTGACTGGGAACAAGCCATCGCTGCCATCAAACAAACCGTTCAGATATGCGTACGCGCCTTCATCACCGTCGAAAAGCGCTTTCATGTAACCGGTTAAGCTAGGAAATGCAGAGCCTGCTTCAGGGCCTGCGATATCAAGGGGATCTTGACGATCAAAGAAGTAGCCACCTTTTAATAAGGCAGGAACGTCGGCGACGTGGTCGGTGTGAAAGTGGCTTAAACCAAGGAAGTCTAAGTCTTCCAGTTTGCCGCCCGCCTGACCAAAACGCAGATAGACACCGCCACCGGCATCGATCATCACGCGTGATTTTCCTTTCCACCAAATCAGTTCACCAGACGATGCACGAAGGTCATCAGAGATTGGTCCGCCGGATCCGAGTAGCTGCAAAGTAAAATCTTTTTCGAGTGGTTCGACAGTTAATGCGTAACAGTTGGCTGCGCCTAAGGATAACCCTAGAGCCAGCACTAACGCTTTTAAAGGCTGTTTCATATCAAATACCTATGAGTTTGATTTTTCTTATTTATTTCCTTTGGGTGAGCATCCAAAGAAGTGTTGAAGAGGCAGGAAAAACGATTTGTTTTTGATGTCCGTCAAAGCACGGGAATAAGATATCCAATATGAATGGTTAATTATATCTAGTAATTTTAAAGTTTCGTTCAGGTAAATTGAACGTTATTGGTTTGAGCTGAACAAGCATCAGAATGTAAAAAGGCACCGCGAAGGGTGCCTTTTTTTTTGTGTTTTGTAATAACAATCAGCGCATGCATTGTCGCTTTACCATGAAACCGATAAGCTGTTTGGCATCTTGCCAAAATAGCAGTATTAGGAAGCGCATCATGGATCTCGATATCTACCAAGTGGACTCTTTCACCACCGAACCTTTTAAAGGAAACCCTGCTGGAGTTTGCCTCTCACAAGAACCGTTACCAGAGGCATTGATGTTCTCTATCGCTGAAGAAATGGCGGTATCAGAAACCGCTTTTCTCTGTTTGAAAGACATGCGACTGCGTTGGTTCACACCTAAAGTAGAAGTGGCGCTATGTGGTCATGGCACATTAGCGACAGCGCAAATCTTAAAAGAGCAAGGGTTAGCGAAGGTTGGCGATACCATTGCCTTTCAAACCCTCTCTGGTGAGCTTCATGCAAAAGTGAACGAGTCGACGATTGAGCTCGACTTTCCTTCGACTCAGCTTGAAATGGATGTTGAACAAGACGCTGTGTTGTTAGCGGCGCTTGGATTGAAAGCGGAGCAAGTGCTTTCTTACGCTCAGTTTGACAGCAAAGGCTTTATTGAAGTCGACAATGAACAAACCGTGTTGGAACTCGCGCCTAACTTTGACGCATTAAAGAACATTCAAGGGCGTGGTGTGGTGGTAACTGCTCAATCGAATTCTCCGGATCTCGACTTCATCTCGCGTTACTTCGCCCCCTGGGTGGGCGTGAATGAAGATCCTGTCACAGGCTCAGCCCATTGCGCACTGACTCAGTTTTGGTCGCAAAAACTCGGTCAAAACCAGTTCCGCGCTTATCAAGCCTCAGCCCGCGGTGGCCATTTACAAACCGAATTGCTTGAAAACGGACGCATTAAACTGATTGGCTCTGCAAAGACGGTAATCAGCGGAAAACTAAAGGTATAACGCGATGAAACAATCCATTATCCATATTGCTTTGGTCGTAAAAGATTACGATGAAGCGATAGACTTTTATGTGAATAAGCTGAAGTTTGAGCTGGTGGAAGATACGTACCAACCAGAACAAGATAAGCGCTGGGTTGTGGTTTCTCCACCGGGTTCTAATGGTGTGACATTATTGCTAGCCAAAGCGTCTAAGCCAGAGCAGCATGACTTCATCGGTAATCAAACTGGTGGACGGGTATTCCTATTCTTGAACACCGATGACTTCTGGCGCGACTACAACCGAATGGTAGAGCAGGGCATTCAGTTTGTTCGTCCGCCAACGGAGCAGGACTACGGCACAGTCGCTGTATTTGAAGATCTCTATGGCAACCTGTGGGACTTGTTAGAGATGAGCCCAAGCCACCCAATGGCGTCGCGTCCATAGATTCATATAAATTGATATTAACAGCGTCTCTCGGGGCGCTTTTTTGTTTCATGTGTCCACCTTTCGCATTTCTTTCTTTTCTTCCCATTTGGCCTCACTTTGCCTATCAGCTTAGTTCTCAAAATGAGAATGACATTAAAGTAAATATAAATTCATGTTTTATAACGAAGTTATTTCGGCATCATATTTGCGTTAACCCTCTAAAACCAACGATTCAGTTGATGAGGGGGAATAACATGAAAGCAGGGAAACTGATTGCGCTGGCCAGTTGCTGCGTATCGATGTCCGGATACGCACTCACTACCAGTGATTTATCGTTCGAATCAGGCAGCGACAACTCAAATTACACCATTAAAGGCAAGCCTTTAGATACTGTATCCATTGCGGACTCTTTACCTCACGATACGCTCTCAAATGTCTATTCGATGCTTCCAGAAGGCACTTACGTTAACAGTGCGTTTATTGCACCGGAGCGTTATTCAAACATCGATATCGATGACGAACTTGATGGTGCTGAATACGCAACTGCGTCCGTAACATTCCTGAACGAAGGAGCTGGATATCGAAATACTCTCGGATATTTTGTTTATGACACAGACAACCCCCCAGCGACCAAAGATGATATTGCCGCTCACATGGTGATTTTCCCTAATACCTCCAAAGCTCCTGACGGTGATATGCAAGAAGGGGACACGATCAATCTGGATATACAACTCACCGCGGGCCAAACGTTAGCGTTCTTCTTGATTCCAAATGGTTGGTATGTGAGTACATATAACACCATTCCTTACCTTGGCCCTTGGAATACCCCTTTTTACAGTTTATCCAGTCTAAACCCAGAAGCGACTGCTGATTACCGTAGGCACAATGTAGCGTTCCTGGACACTGAGAATGAATTCCTAGTCTTGGGGTTTGAGGACATTCAACGTCCTAGTGGAGACAATGATTTTAATGACCTAATTTTTACTGTTGAAGTGACACCTTTCACGGCAGTTGATGGTGTGAACACCGATGGCACCACTGACTCGAAATACGAAGTTCTTGTTCAAGAAAATGACCCTGACGTGACTGTTACCTCGGTTTATCCAAGTTCCGACACTTACGCAACGATGGCGTTCGAAGATCGCTGGCCGTTAATGGGTGACTACGACTTTAACGATGTGGTGTGGCGCTATCGTGTGACCGAACTTTTGAATGGCCAACGTGAATTAAAGACCATTACCGTCGATTACACCCTACAAGCAATGGGGGCGGGTTATTCCAATGGTTTTGCCGTGAAGCTGCCTAATGTGGATTCATCCAACGTGGCATCGGTAACGGTGTCCAAAAATGGGCAAGCAGTGGAGCATACGGTGCTTCAATCTGGCAGCGAAACCGTGTTGGTGGTATCGGAGGATTTAAGAGCTGAACTGGATGCGCTTGGTGTTCTGACTTCAGGTTGTACTTATTACCGTACTCAGAGCAATTGCTTGAATCAGCAAGCGACCGACATCCTTAGCTACCAGATGATCGTCGAACTGACCACGCCAGTCGCACGAGATCAAATCGGTTACCCGCCATATGACTCATTCATCTTTGCGGCAGAAGGTACCTACCACGGGGACTTTGTTGCGACTTTCCCTGGCATTACATGGCAAACCCACTTTAAGACATTCTCAGGCACTGGGGACATGAATAACGCATTGTTCAACCTGCATGATGATGACACTGGCGGCTCGGAATATTTCCTAACCAGCAACAACATGCCTTGGGCAATCAACATTCGTGATGAATGGGATCACCCAACCGAGAAAACAGACATCAGCCATGCCTACACAGGATTCCCAGCATGGGTAACCAGCAGTGGCGAAACGGACACCAGTTGGTACAACGCACCAGCGAGTGGCAAAGTTATCTCAGCAACGGAATAGCAAGGAGCATCCCATGAATATCTTTACAAGGCTGCTAACAATTATTTTTGTTTCATTGCTTGCCGTTGCCTGTGGAGGTGGTGACGGAGGCGGTGGAGGTTCTTCAACTCCTCCTCCTGAGGCGTCGGATGATCCTATTAAAGGAACCCAAGACATTGTGGCACAACGTGACTTTTCCTTTGATGTTGGCGAGACCATTACCTTGTCTATAAACTACCAAGGGGCTTCTGATGGTGCATTGCATCTTTACACCAGAGAGGCGTTTATGGCTGAAAACGGTGATGTGATTGCAGACCCAATGTCACGCATCACCACCATTTATCCAACCCAAACCAATCAGGTTGAGTTAGAGGTGAATGGCAATTGGACCAAGTTGTACGCACAATGGGTACCAATGAATGCCGGTGAATCTGAGAAGAACTGGGTGATTTCGTTGAACCAATCCAACAACAATTACCATCTCGATTTTTAATCCAAGATGTCGTTAATAAGCAAAGCTTGGTTAAAGCCACGCTTTATTTTTGATAAAAATCCTTCGCAACATTAGCGTGATCTATATCACCTATTGAACGAATCAGATAGAATGGCGGCCACTTTCAATATGCCCTTGTCTCACCGTATCTCGAAAGTGAATTAACAACTTGTTATTTAAAAGAAATTTCCTTCGAGGACGCCGCTATCATTAGTACAAACAATATCACCATGCAATTTGGTGCCGAGCCACTGTTCGAAAATATCTCTGCTAAATTTGGCAACGGCAACCGTTATGGTCTGATTGGCGCAAACGGCTGTGGTAAATCGACATTTATGAAAATCCTGAGTGGAGCACTAGCGCCAAGCTCAGGCAATGTGTCTATTACTCCGGGGCTGAAGCTGGGCGTATTGAGCCAAGATCAGTTTGCGTTCGAGCAATACAGCGTAATTGACGCTGTGATCATGGGCGACCGCAAGCTTTGGGAAGTGAAGCAGGAACGTGACCGCATCTACTCATTGCCTGAAATGAGTGAAGAAGATGGTATGAAAGTCGCTGAGCTTGAAAGTGAGTTCGCAGAAATGGACGGCTACACAGCAGAAAGCCGTGCTGGCGATATTTTGCTTCAAGCGGGTATTGAAGAAGAACTGCATTTTGGTTTGATGCAACAAGTTGCTCCGGGCTGGAAACTGCGTGTGCTTTTGGCGCAAGCCCTGTTTGCTAACCCAGATATTTTGCTGCTCGACGAACCAACCAACAACTTGGACATCCACACCATCAACTGGTTGGCAGAAGAGTTGAACCAACGTAAATGTACGATGATCATCATCTCGCACGACCGTCACTTCTTAAACTCTGTGTGTACTCACATGGCAGATATCGATTACGGCGAACTGCGCATTTACCCTGGCAACTATGAATACTTCCTTGAGGCATCTGGTCTTCGTCGTGAGCAGTTACTGGCTTCTAACGCGAAGAAAACCGCTGAAATCAATGAACTTCAAGAATTCGTAAACCGTTTTGGTGCGAATGCATCGAAAGCAAAACAAGCCAGTTCTCGCGCGAAGAAGATGGAAAAAATCCAACTCGATGAAGTGAAAGCAAGTAGCCGTGTTAGCCCATCGATTGATTTCGGTGAGGGTAAAAAACTGCATCGCTTAGCGTTGGAACTGCAAGACCTTGGTCACTCGTTTGGTGATGAGTTGTTGTTTGAAAAAGGCAATTTGTTACTTGAAGCGGGCACTCGCCTTGCGATCATTGGTGAAAACGGTGTGGGTAAAACGACCTTGCTGCGTTGTCTAGTGAACGAACTCGAGCAAACTCAAGGCGTAGTAAAATGGTCTGAAAACGCTTCGATTGGTTACTGCCCACAGGACAGCAGTGCAGATTTTGATAATGATCTGACTATCTTTGAGTGGATCTCGCAGTGGCGTACCGTGAAGCACAATGACCTAATGGTGCGTGGCATTCTAGGTCGTTTGTTATTTACTGCTGACGACGCCAATAAAAAAGCGAAAAACTGCTCGGGTGGTGAGAAGAACCGCCTGCTGTTTGGTAAGCTAATGATGCAAGACATCAACGTGCTGATCATGGATGAGCCAACCAACCACATGGATATGGAAGCCATCGAAGCACTGAACAGCGCATTAAAAGACTTCACTGGTACTTTGATCTTCGTTAGTCATGACCGTGAGTTCGTATCGTCTTTGGCGACGTCGATCATTGATGTGAAAGACAAACAGCTAGTGAGTTTCCAAGGTACGTTTGAAGAGTACATGGCACATCAGCAAAAAGTGTTGAGTGCCGCGTAACCAACGTAGCTAAGCCATATAATTTTGAACAAGCCAAGAAGATATACCTGTTAAACAGAGACTTTGATGGCTTGTTCACTATGATGAATTAATCTAAACCTAATAGAGGTTAAGTGGTGAGTACCATGTTCGCCACCCATAATTAAGGAGCCGTTCATGAGCCATGAATTTATGACCGACGAAGAACGTATTGAACTGCAGAAGAACAACCCACTGCACGGTCTAAAATTGGAAGACATGTTGCAACAGCTTGTTGACCATTACGGTTGGGAAATCCTCGACACAGCAATGCGTATGAACTGTTTTAACACTAAGCCAAGCATTGCGAGCAGTGTTAAATACCTGAAGAAAACAGAATGGGCTCGCGAGCGTGTAGAAAACTTCTACCTATACCGTTACAAGCGCATGCCAAAGGCGTCTGAATACGAGTACAACCTGCCACCACGTGCACGTACGTTCCGTCATGGATTGGAGCCGCGTGAGCCAATGGAACTGACGGTTGAATCGATCCTGGCTTCACAAGCGAAGGCAGCATCTGCCCACAAAGAGCGTTCAGCAAAGCAACGCTCAGATCGTGCTCGTTTTAACAACCGCCGCCGCTAACGTTTCAGTTCTCTTGTGCTTGTAAGCTTGATGCCTAGATACAAGAATGATTTTGATGAAAAGCCAAACTATCCAGTTTGGCTTTTTTATTGCCTTTTCTTTGGCTAAACCTCGTTATCAAGACCCTAGCGTGATAATCGAAGAGTACATCTGCTGCGGATCTGATTGACGGCTGAATCGCGCTTGAAAGCTCTCCACCACATAATCAATAAAGGCGCGTAACTTTTGCGACTGCTCTTTGTGGTAGGGGTAAACGATATACAGCGCATGCTTTTCCATCTGCCATTCAGGGGTAATCTCAACCAATTCACCGGATGCTAATTGAGGCTCAACAAAGAAGTCTGGCAACAACGCAACCCCATGTCCGGCACATGCCGCTTGGGTGAGCGCCAAACCACTATTGACGGTGTAAACACTTGCAGGCAGATCAACTTCCAGTACCTCACTGCCATTTTGAAATGTCCAGCGGCGAGACGTTGAAGAGAGGCTATAGCTAAGTAAGCGATGGTGTATCACGTCACTTGGTGATTGAAACGGCTGCGACTCTTCAAGGTATTGAGGGGAAGCGCAAAGTACACGGCGGATATCCAATAGTTTGCGCGAACGTAGGCTAGAGTTACCCAATTCGCCTCCACCACGAATGGCAATGTCGACCCCTTGCTCAATCAAATCAATATGTTCATCATTCATCACTACTTCGATGGACAGTTCTGGATGCAGCTTCATAAATTCGCAGATGATGGGGTTTAGCTCTATCAACCCTAATGACATCGGCATGCTGATTTTGAGTACGCCCTTTAATGTGTGGGAAGACTCAATCACTGAGCGGTCTGCGTTGTTGAGTGCATCGAGAACCTGACACACTTGTTGATAATAGAGCTGACCATTATCGGTAATGTGTAAATTGCGAGTAGTACGGTTAATCAGAGGGCTTTTCAAATAGCTCTCTAATTCATTAATGTTCTTACTTATTGCTGCTTTTGAGAGATTTAAATCTTCTGCTGCCGCGACGAAGCTACCGAGCTCCACCACTCGACGAAATACGGTTAATGCTCTGATCTTATCCACGCATTAGTTTCCTCATGTTTTTATTGTTCACTAATGGTGAACTATATAGCCACTATTATAGTGTTTATTCACTGATGGGAGTTAATTAATATCACCTCATTCACTGAGTGCCCGACATAAGTAGGGGCAAACGTAATTAGGATTCCACTATGAAAAAGATCGTCGCATTTACTGGTAGCAACAACAGCCAATCAATCCACAGCCTATTGGTTCAAGCGTTGGCAAACCAAGCTACACAAACAGAAGTAAACACCATTGACCTAAATGACTTTGAATTGCCAATGTACGGTTTGGACGTTGAAGGTCAGGGCATCCCAGAAAACGCACACAAACTGCGTGCAACGTTAAACGAATACGATGCGATCATCATTGCATCACCAGAGCACAACGGCTCAATGCCAGCATTCCTGAAAAATGCGATTGATTGGCTATCGCGTGTTGCACCTCAAGGTACGTCTTTCTTTGGCGACACTAAGAAACCAGTTCTACTGGTGAGCACATCACCAGGTGCAAACGGCGGCGCAACTAACATCAAAACCATGGCGGAGTTGATGCCTTGGTGGGGTGGCTATGTGAAAAGCACATACAGCCTAGGCGGCTTCTACGACAAGTTCCAAGATGGCAAATTTGATGCTGCGACCTCAGCGGAACTGAGTGAGCTAATGATGTCTTTCGAGAAGTCTCTGTAAGTTATCTATACTCGCATAAGTAGTGATTTATCAGGGTAGCTAATCAAGAAAGGTAGGTAAGGGATGGCGGTATTAGAACAAGGCGTTTGGTATCCAAACAAAGACGCAAGTGAACTGACAGCAGAAGATCAATTCGCGTTACCAAGTCAGATCGAAGCGGGTCGTTATCACTTGTATATGTCGTTGGCTTGTCCATTTGCCCATCGCCCTTACCTAGTGATCAAGTACCTTGGTTTGGATGAGGTCATTTCCGTCTCTTCCGTTGCTGCGAAACGCTACAGCAATGGTTGGGAGTTTGATGACGCACATCCTGATCCTCTATACCACGCGGATAATCTAGCGGCGTTGTATGTGAAAGCGAAAAGCGATTACACCGGACGTGTGACCGTCCCTCTACTGTGGGATAAGCAAAATCATGCAATTGTGGGCAATGATTCAGCCGCAATGGCAATGGACCTCGCTACGCGTTGGCTGCCTTTGGCAAAACATCCGGAGGAGTTGGTACCAGCCGCATTGCGTGAAGAGATCGAAAGCCTAAATCGATGGCTTCACAGCAATGTGAATGGCAAGGTGTATCAAGTCGGCTTTGCAACCACGCAAGCGCAATATGACCAAGCGAGTGAAACCTTGTTTGATGCGCTAGAGCAGCTGGATAAGCGTTTGGGGCAGTCGCGCTACTTACATGGCGACGACGCTACCCTATCAGACTTGTTCTTGTTGCCAACATTAGTGCGCTTCGAGGCGGTGTATGAAGTGCACTTCAAAGCCAACAAAAAGCCCCTAAAGGCGCACCAAAACTTGTATCGTTACATGCTGGATTTGGTTGTCGATGAACGCATTCGCAGCACAATCGATATTGATTACATGAAGCTGCATTACTTCTTCTCGCACAAGCACATCAACCCAAATGGGATTGTGCCCGCAGGACCTGAGATTGAGTGGATCTAATTCGAATCTAATAAAGAAAGCCGGAGATTACCTCCGGCTTTGTTTTTATAGCTGCGCCGTAATTTCCTCTATCTCTTGCTGCCATTGCTTTTGCATCGCTGGTTTTTGATGTTTGGGTTTTCGCCCCAAATCGGCTTCCAGCAAGCTTTCCAGCTCCAACAGTCTTTCCAACATTTGCTCTTCGGATTGCTCATCAGATGCGGTGTTTGTTTCCATCGACATTACTTCATTACAATGATGCGATATGGCTGATTTGGGAGCAGTATCAGTTACGCGTTGATACACTTCTTCCGCGCTTAAATACTCCGTCAGTAAGCCATTTTCAATAAACCAGAATCGATTACAGCTTTGCTCTATCAGGCTTCGGTCGTGACTCACCAATAAGGCGGCACCCTCGAAGTTTTGCAAAGTTTCAATCAACTCCTCTTTGCCTTCCATATCCAAATGGTTGGTCGGTTCATCTAAAAACAGCATGTGATAACGAGCGAGGGTTAAGCCGACAAACAGCAGCCTTGCTCGTTCTCCACCACTTAGACTGATTACTTTCTGCTCGTGTCTTGCGTACTCAAATCCTGCACCAATTAGCGAACGTTTTGCCTGTTCACTGCTGATGCTGGCAAACGACTGCAACGCATCTGTGATGGAGTGAGCATCGTCGAGTTGCCTTAGAGATTGATCGTAGTAACCCAAGCGACAGCGATCGTGGAAAGTCACACTCTCATGTTGGTTGCTTAGGTCGGTTTGGATGGCTTCATACTGATGATAAAGCAGGTTCAACAACGTCGATTTGCCGCAACCATTACTGCCTAGAACGGCAATTCGGTCGCCACTTTTGACGCGCATTTCTGCCATATCAAACAAGTGATAATCACTGTTTGGTGGCGTTACCGATAAAGGCAAAACCTCTAACAGTCGATTTGCTGGCATTGACTCACCTTGAAGTTGTAGCGCCCACGGTGTGCCTTCTGTCAGTTCGGTTTGTTCTTCCTCTAAACGTTCTTTGCGCGCAAACATCGTCTTGGCTTTTCGAGCAAGATCTTCGTTGTCGTAGACTTTGCCCCAAGTGGCTAAACGCTTGGCGCTTTTTTCGATTCGGTCGATCTCTTTCTGCTCGCTGGCATGGCGAAGTTGATCGGTTTCATCTTTCTCTTTCAATGCTTGTCTTGCTTGAGAACAAGGTAAAGAGAAATGATGCAAAGAGCGATCTCGCATGACCCAAGTGGTGTTGGTGACGCGATCGAGTAAGGTTTGATCGTGAGATACCAATACGAATGAGCCTTTCCAGTTTGATAGGAATTGCTCTAACCAAAGGAGCGATGGCAAGTCCAAGTGGTTGCTTGGTTCATCCAGAAGCAGTAAGTCAGGTTGATGGATAATCGCACGAGCAAGCAGGAGTCGCATTTGCTGACCTCCGCTGCAATTCTCAACCGGCATGTGTCGTTCTGTGTTTGAAAATCCGAGTTCATCCAATAAGAGTTCGGCGCGCCAGATCTCATCATCGGATAAGGATTCCGCTAACGCATCTAAGACAGAATGTGTGCTTAAAGACTCAGGTAAATGCTGCTCAACATAACGCATCAAACATGAACTGGCTTTGGCAACCGTGCCTTGGCTTGGTTCAAATTGACCGCTAAGCAGTTTGAGTAGGGAGCTTTTACCACAGCCGTTATGACCGATAAGACTAATTTTGTCGCCACGATGAATCGTAAACGTCAGGTCTTTGAAGATTGGTGTTGCTGTGTGAGAAAGGGTTAGTGATTGTGCAGTTAAAAAAGTACTCATAGTGTTCTCAAGAATTTTGGGCGTAAGACGCCGTTGTCATAGCTGACAATAATTCTTCGAGCTTGAGGGAAAGTACTCGGGTGACGTGTTTTCGTCGAAAGGTAATTATTCGCTCAAGTCGAGATTATCGCAGCGCGAAATCTGAAACTCTTGAGCGGTCCTTCATGCCATAAAAACGTGGGTTGATTGAACACCACAAAGACATAAATTCCTCCTTAATTTCGTTGTAAGTGTTGCCACTTTTGGTTGATAGATGCGCTAGATTCTAACCCTAAAAGTGGCAATGTACAGATAGCTTGATGAAAAAATGATGAGAGGATCACTGAGCTATCACGTGCTTTTAGCGATATAAGCTGAACTTCTTGGTCAATTCTCGAAGAGTTTCAGTCTCGCCGAACAAACAAATGCCCAAATACTCTAATTCAGCTTCCGGCGTGTTTTTGGTGGTTTGTTGTTGTACTTCAGAGCCGCCTTCTACCATTGTGTGAGTAAAATCGGAGAAGAGGATGCCTTTATCGAGTGCTTCTTGGCGAAGCTTTCTGATTTTGTTGGAGTTGTCCGCTCTCAAGACGATAAACGGATAGTGGGAGATATTTGGATGAACATTGCCGTCGAGGTCGTGATAGTCGGTATAGACTGCGTCGCCATCAGAAAGTTGATTCGCAAGGCTTACACTCAAGTGTCCTAATACGTTAACGGCGCGTCCCACTTCGACTTTTTTGCTGATGACGGCAACAAATCGTTTTTGGTTTTCGTCGGGAAGTTGATTCATGGAGTACCTCGTTTCTCTAATAATCTGGCTATTGTTTAAGTGTCTCCATTGTATTTCCTCGCACGCGCAATTTTGTTTCTAACATTGCTGTCGAAAAGCCAAGTTTGCAATAAACGAATGATTTAATCGTTTTTCATGCAATAAGATTCCCCCAGAGTTTACAAATAGACAAGGCACCAACGGACTGTCGGTGCCTTAGGTCGAGGATGAACCAAGTTCTATTGTTTGTTTAGCTCTGCCGCAGTATCAACAAAGATACCTTGGATGTCTTTCGCTTCACGTTCTGTTTGACCACCGTGTTTTAGGAACGCGTCGATGATCGCCGCGGTTTTTTGCTCTTTTGCGCGCTCTAAGAAGTAACGCAATTCTAGCTCTGTACCTGCGTCTTCATCTTTGATAGAGGTTGCGATGATCTCTTTGTACATTACGATGTCACGTACTTCTAATTGACTAATCACGCCCAATGTTGCCGCTAAGAACCCATCCAACTCTGCTTTAGGAACAAACTGAGTAATGATGTTTAACTGCTCCGCTTGTTGTGCCGTAAAGTCGTTACCAAGTAGCAGTGCTTGAAGCGCTTTGTTTTTGCCCATGCGACGAGCGAACTGCACCGCACCTTGACCACCCGTTGGGATGTTGACGTGAATCTCTGGCTGAGCAAATGCTGCGTTTTCAGTGCCGTATGCCAAGTCACACGCCATCACAAACTCATTACCGCCGCCACGAGCCACACCATCAACCACAGCAACCGATACCTGTTTCATCGCTTTGATGTTGGCAATCATGTGGTTGAATTCAATTGATGCTGCCTGACCACCTTGTGTGCCGTTGATAACGTTCAAATCTAAATGCGCCAAGAAGAAAGACTCATGAAGTGATTTGAATGCCACAACTTTCGTATCGCAGTTATCTTTAAGTGATAGGACAAATTCGTTGATTTCATTAATCAAATCGATAGTCAGTACATTCACTGGTGGGTTGTTGATTTCAACAGTAGCGATGCCGTTTTGTTGTGTGATTGATAGAGTTTTCATAGCTGTTTCCTCAGCGTTAGTAAGATCAGCAGACCTCAGTAACGCGAATTTATTGGTTTGGTATTGAGGAGGTTTGTCTCTCTCCCGTTGTGTGCAGCTACTATAGATTTGTTATAAGATGATAAAAATAAGCTAAATGGCACATAATTGGTGCTATAAAAGCAACAATAGTTTTGTAGGTAAGACGTTATGGATTTCTCTAGTCGTTTATTGCTGTTACTTGAAGTGGTCGAACTTGGCTCGTTCACCAAGGTATCAGAACAGAAGAATGTGGACCGTTCGGTGATCTCAAAACAGATCAGCCGTTTGGAAGAGGAGCTGGGTGTTCGATTGCTCAACCGAACCACGCGCTCTTTATCATTGACGGCAGCAGGGAGCGAAATGGTCAATCAAGCCAAATCTCTTCGGTCACTTCTCAGTGATACTCACCGTTTAGCGCAGAATTATCACGAGGAGCCTCGTGGTGTCTTGCGCATTACCAGCTCGACCATGTTCGGACGTCAATACGTTCAAGATGCGATTTCAGTGTTTCAACAACAATACCCAGATGTGGAGTTTGAACTGCGCTTAGAAGATCGCATGGTTGATATGGTGCAAGAGGGCTTTGATATTGGCTTCCGAATTGGACGACCTAAAAATTCAAGCTTGATTACCCGTAAGATTGCACGAAGTCGCCTGTTGATTGTTGCCGCTCCTGCGTTTTTAGAAAAACATGGTGAGGTGAACTGTCTGGAGAAGTTGGAATCTTTACCCGCCACTATTTACGCCGCCCCAGGTTTGTTATTCGATAAATTCGGCTATCAAGATGAGCAAGGTAAACAACAGTACTTTCAGCTTAATGTCGCTTATAAAGTGAATGATGTGGAAATGTTAGCAAGAAGCGCAGCTGGAGGAAATACGCTTGCTGTAGTGACCGCACAGATGGTTCAAGACGAAATCAAACAAGGCAAGTTGGTGCCGATCATGACGCACTTGAACATTGATGATTTCGGAACCTTTTACGCCGTGTATCCGCACCGAGATGCACCGATTAAAACCAAGTTATTTATAGACACACTCAAATCTATTGTGGGAGAAGAGACACCCATTTGGGAGAAGAACATCCCAAACTTCGACAAGATGTATGGAAGAGGGAAGTAGAGCTATTAAGCGACTAGACTTCACCATATTAATCTAAACAAAAGAGGCTCGACGGAGCCTCTTTCACATTGCTTTTAAATGTGAGTTTGAATCTAAACTAAAATGCGCTCAACTTGCTCAATAACATACGAATCTTCTAGCGCTTTACCCAACATCAATTGATGGTTCAGTAGTCCTAGCATAAGGGTATAAAGCGATTCTTTGTGTTGCGCTGAAACGTAGTTTTCTAGCATCGTCATGTACTTTTGATTCGCAAGTAACATGCATGGATCGGTAGCTATGTTTTCTTGTCCAATCACATCAATGTAATCAGAGACAAGCTTCATTTCTTGGAAGAAACGCGGAGCCATTTGCTGAAAGATCAATACGAAGTTTTCGATTTGTTGCCCTGTATTCGCTTCACTTGAGTTTGGTCTATCTGCTAGCACTTCTGCATCAAAGTTGACGATGGCCTCTGTTGCGGCTTTGAATAGTTCATCCTTACTTTTGTAATAGTGATAAACCGCACTTTTGCTCATTCCTAACTGTTCGCACAGCTGTCTCATACCAATATTTTTGTAACCGAACTCAAGGAATACTTCGGTTGCTTTTAAGGCAATTTCTCTACGTCTGCTCTCATGATCGACGATCTTCGGCATGGTTTTCTTCTCAGCTTTTATTACCGCAATGCCCCGCAGTATAACACAAGATCTTTTATTTAGACCGAGTGGACAAAAAAGATCTTTACCTAGCTCTCAAAGCGTACTAATTTAAAAAGACCAAGTGGTCGAAATAAGGTTTTAGTATGAAAATTGATTGGAGTGTTCCTCAAGCAAGAGCGGGTTTCTGGGGGGGAATTGATAAGCTGATTGGTCCGGGTGCAACGAAAGCAGAAAAGAATTTACAGCTGTATGTCCCTTTTGCTGCTGGTTTTGTCGTGGTGATTTATGCGTACTTTGCACAACTGGGTTGGACTACTACTCAATATGTTATCGCGGGCTTGCTCACAGTGGATATCATCGGCGGCATTATTACCAATGCGACGTCTACGGCAAAGCGCTGGTTTCATCGTGAAGGACAAGGTTTTAAGCAGCACATGAGCTTTATTCTGACTCATTTCGTGCAGCTTTCTCTCTACAGTTGGGCGTTCTTGAATTTCGATATCATGTGGATTGTTGTGATCGGTGGTTACATGGTTCTGGCATGTAGCCTAGTCATGAAAACACCGTTGTATTTACAACGTCCTGTGGCGCTAACTCTGTATTCTCTGAGTGTGATTATTTCGATTTATTGGGCACAAGCACCACAAGGTTTGGAATGGTTTTTACCGCTGTTCTACCTAAAGTTATTGGTGAGCCACGTATTGCGTGAAGAGCCATACCGACCAGAGCAAGAATAGGACGTCATGTTATGAAAACGCACCCTCGAATTTTAATTGCGGGCTCAACGGGGTACTTAGGCTCGAATATTGTTGAGCTACTCCTCTCTGAGCACATTGATTTTAAAACCATTGCGAGAAACAAAACCAAATTACTCGCAATGGGTGTGGAAGAGTCACAAGTGATAGAGGTGCAGGTTACTCATCCCGATGAGCTAAAAGGTGTTTGTGAGGGTGTGGATGTTGTTATCTCATGTTTGGGCATTACTCGCCAACAAGACGGATTAGGTTATTTGGATGTCGACTACCAAGCAAATTTGAGCTTGCTTGAAGAAGCAGAGCGAGCAGGCGTCGGTAAATTCATCTACATCTCTGCGTTTAATGCTCGGAAATATCCTCAAGTTCGTCTTTTAGAGGCGAAAGAACGCTTCGTGAGTCGGCTTCTGCAATCAACAAAATTAACCCCTTGTGTGATTCGCCCGAATGGTTTTTTCTCTGATATTACCGAGGTGTACAACATGGCGAAATCAGGTCGAGTATTTACTTTTGGTGATGGTGAAAAACTGCTTAATCCCATTCACGGAAAAGACTTGGCGAGGTTTTGTGTAGAAGCGATTGAACGAAATGACACAGAACTCGATGTCGGTGGTCCAGATGTTTTGTCAGTCAATGATATTGCTAGGCTTGCGTTCAAATCTCAAAACAAAGTGGAGAAAAATACGCACCTACCGGACTTCCTGCGCAGAGCTGGGTTATCGATAGTACGTCACTTGCCGGAGAAATGGGGCGGTCCTGCTGAGTTCTTCCTGACCATGTTAGGAGGTGACAATATCGCACCGACTTATGGTCATCATCGACTGGAAGACTACTTTGGCGAGCTGGCTTCAACCGATAACGACTAGATTGTGAAAAACAAAAAGCACACGAGAGGTGTGCTTTCCGTTCAGTTGGCTAGGTAGGAGCTAAGTCGTGCTACTTCGCTTGTTGCATCTCAACTAAACCACCTGCGTTATGAAGGTTGGTAAACCCTTGTGATTGTAGGTACTGATACGCTTGCCCTGAGCGATTACCACTGCGGCAGTAGAGCACGATTTGCGTGTCTTTATCGACATTAGCAAAGTGTTTATCTAACTCTGAAAGCGGGAAGTTAACCGCATTGTCTAAGTGACCATCCGCGAACTCTTGTGGCGTGCGTACATCGACAATCATTGCGCCTTGCTCAATCCAATGCCAACCCTGCTCAGCACGTTCAGAAGCCAATACCGATGGTGCGGTGAAAGCTAAGCTCAAACAAGTGAATACAATCGGAAGTAGTTTTTTCATTGAGTTCCTTTCCTCAAGGTCAATTGCCCTTAATCGTTCTGATAAAGATTATACGTGCGATTATCAAACTTCGATGTGGCATCAGTCGAAATGTCGTAATTCAGCGGGTTATGACTTTAACCCTAACATGGCACCAAACACCAATAAGCCAGCACCACATGCTTGATTCAACCTATGTTTCACGCGCAGTAATAAGCTCTGTAGTCGCGGTGAGGTAAATAAGATGGCAACCATAGAAAACCAAATCCCGTGTAGCGCAATCATGTAGACACCGTAACCTAAAGCTAGGTGCTGTGATGCTGCATTCGGGTCGATGACTTGGCTAAAGATACTCAAGAAGAACAACATGGTTTTTGGGTTAAGTACGTTGCACAAAAAGCCTTGGAAAAAGAACTGCCAAATGGAGATGCTTTCTTGTGTTTCACTCTCTATCTTCTGCTGAGAATCAGCTCCAAAGATTCCTTTCAATCCGAGATAGATCAGATAAGCCGCCCCTAGGTAGCGAATCAAACTGAACAGCCATTCGTTCTGTGAGATTAAGTAACTGATACCGAGCAAGGAATAGGTAATGTGTACGGAGATCGCAAGACTAATGCCTACGGCACTCCAAATCCCCGCCCGTCTACCATTGTTGAGGCTGTTTCTAAGAACCAATACAAAATCGGCTCCCGGACTGATGACAATGAGTATACCTAATAAGGCAAGGCTGAAAAGCTCCATAGTGTTTCCTATTTCTTCGTTGTTATGAATGGGGCAATTGTAGGTCGAGAGTTGGGAGACTATAATCGAAACAAATTCTGCTAAGTGTGAGAAAAAGTCACAGATGAGGCATCTTAAATCCTTTCATGTTTTCCATGTCGCGGCATCGTCTGCGAGTTTTAGTGAAGCAGCAAACAAGCTCAATATTACGCATGGTGCTGTAAGTAAGCAGATCAAAGTGTTGGAAACCTATCTGGCTCAACCTCTGTTCTACAAACAGGGGCGCAATATGTTGCTCACTAAAGAGGGTGAGATGCTGAAAAGCTATACCGAGCAAGCATTCCAAGCGTTGGAAACTGGCATGAACAAGCTGGTGCAGGAGAAGCACCAATACCTTGAAGTCTCTTGTGAGCCAACGTTAACCATGCGTTGGTTGATGCCAAGGCTTTCCGCGTTTAATGATGGTTGTGACGCAGACGTTCGGCTTTCGACTGCGGGAGGACCTGTAACGCTCGGCTCGACAGGGCTTGCTATGGCAATTCGTCGAGATGACTTTGAGCCTTTGTATCACTATCCAAAAACCAAGCTGGTGGAAGAGTGGGTGGGTCCCGTGTTTTCACCTGAATACTGGCAGCAAGTGAAAAGTGATTTGAACTCTGTGAAGCTATTACACAGCCAAACCAGACCTGAAGCATGGCAAGAATGGATGCAGCGCTCTGGTGAAGCGTCGATGAATGGCAAAGCAGAACAGTCTTTCGCACATTTCTATTTCTGCATTCAAGCTGCGGTGGATGGCTTAGGCGCGGCGATGGGCTCTTATCCTTTGGTGATGGACGATCTCAAACGTGGCAACCTTGTCGCACCATTTGGTTTTGTGCCGTCAGGGCATGACTATGTCTTATTGACTCAAGACAAGGCTCGCTCAGAACTGGAACAAAAATTTGTCCATTGGCTGCAAAACCAAATGGCGGAGTGTGTGCCTTGCACCTAAGAAACAAAGAGAGACCCTAGCCAGGGCGCACTGAGTTACCTAGAGTGGTTGAATACGTGCTACATAATGGAAATTTAGGAAATGGAAAACCTCAATATTGTTGAAATTAAATCTTTTGTTCCTGCGAAAGATTACGAGCTATCAAAGCGTTTTTATCAGGCGTTGGGTTTTGAGATGCCTTCGGATTTTGGTGGTGTGGCGTACTTCTTCAAGGGCAGTTGCTCATTCTTGTTGCAAGATTTTTATGAGCCAAAACACTGCAATAATTTCATGATGCATTTGTTGGTGGAAGATGTTGCCAGTTGGCATGAACATGTTTCGAGTGTCGATCTGGAGTCTTTCGGATCCAAGATGACGGAACTGGTTGATCAACCTTGGAAGATGCGAGAGTTCTGTTTGCACGATCCTAGTGGCGTGTTGTGGCGCATTGGTCAGAACATCGATTGATTTATTTATGAAAAAAGGTCAGCGCTTGCGAACTGACCTTTGAAGAGGGAAGAGTGATAGAGGCTTATTGAGGTGCTTTCATCGCTTCAGATTGCTCGCCCGTCATCACGAAGTGCAACTCACCACCCGGTTTGAACTCGGAATGGTCGAAGAAGAAACCGTTATCCAAAGCTTTGCCATTGATGGTGACAGACTTGATGTACATGTTGTCATCGGCGTTGTTCTCTGTGGTGATGGTGAACGTGCCGCCTTTCACCGGAATCACTGCTTTGTCAAATAGCGGACGACCCACAGTGTAAATAGGTTCTGCTGCGTTCACTTGGTAGAAGCCTAATGCAGACATCACATACCAAGCGGACATGGCGCCCACGTCTTCGTTACCAACTACGCCTTCTGGGGCAGCGAAATACATGTCATCAAGAATGTGGTCGACGACTTGTTGCGTCTTCCATGGTTCTGCGGTCCAGTTGAATAGGTAAGGAATATGGTGTGAAGGCTCGTTACCAAACGCAACTTGACCAATCAAACCAGACATATCCGGTGTTTCAGTGCCTTGGCTTTCTGCGGTGAAGGTTGCTTCTAGGTTTTTCTGGAACTCAGCATCGCCACCCATGATGGTTTTTAAGCCCGCGATGTCATGCGGTACAAACCAAGTCCACTGCCACGCGTTACCTTCGGTGTAGTTGCCTGTCTCGTGTTCTGTGCCGTATGGGTCGAATGGCGTCATGAAGGTTTCATCAATCATCACTGGGCGCATAAAGCCCGTCACGCCATGTTCTGCGTATTCTGTTGGGTTGTAATCGAAGTATTTTTTGTAGCCTTTTGAGCGTTCAAGGTATTGCTCTTCCGCTTTAGTATCACCGGCTGCTTTGGCAATTTGTGCGATAGCCCAATCGTAGAACGCGTTTTCCAGACCGTAAGAAACAGACTCAACCGTGTAGTCTTCAAAGACTGGTTCACCATCGACACGTTGGATGGCAGGCGTGAAGCCGTTTTTCTCAATGTAATCGATGTGCTTGGTTAAAGTGCGATCCAATACGCCCTGATCCCAATCGGCTTGCAGTGCCGGGTAGTTGTCGTAAGTCGAAGAGTCGATCGCGGCTTTCAGCGCCAGCTCTTTCTCTTGTTGAGTAAACTCTTCTGGGAATTTGGTCATCGCATCCGCAATCACTGCTACCGCTGGGTAGCCAACCATGGTGCCTGTTTCGTCACCTAAGTGCTCCCACTTCGGCAGCAAGCCGCTTTCAGTGTACTTCTGAACTAGGTTCTCCGCGTATTGCACCGCGCGAGTTGGCTCTGTGATGGTTTTTAGTGGGTGTAACGCGCGTTGGGTATCCCATAGAGAGTAAACCGAGAAGTTTGGCTGTTCTTCCGTTGCTTGACCGTAAGCGATGGAGTATTCCCCTTCGCCTTCACGAATTGAGCCTTTGCCCATGCCACGGAATCGACCATCCACGTCTTGATGCACCATAGGCGCAATCTTGGTGTGGTAAAGCGCAGTGTAGAAGATCTCTTTCTGATCTTCCGTGCCCCCTTCAATTGAGAAGTTGAGTGCTTTAGCCCATTTCTCGCGTGCATTGTTACGCGCAGTATCGAAAGAGACATTCGCTTCGGCATCGTAGTTGTTTTCTGCGCCTTGTGGGTCAACCGCAGATAACGCCACTTGCGCATTCAACTCTTGTGAGCCTTCATCTTCAAATTCGATGTAGGCAGTGACGTCCGCTTTGACACGCTTGATGGCATTACCTTGGTCATCGTAAATCAATTCAGAAACGTGCTCTGCCGTTAGGCCGTCAACAGGCTTACCATTAGCAAGGATGTAGACGTCTTTGATCTTCTTATCGAAAGTCGCATAGAAGAAGATTTTTTGGTTTTTAGCCCAACCAGAGAAGTGCGCTGCGTCGCGCTCGCCCGTGATAGTATGACCGTCTTCGCTCACCGTCAGTTTGTTGCGCAGAGAGGTCGAACCCCAGTCACTGTTAAGGATGGAGTTGAGGTCTATCTTCAGACGTTGTGGTTGACCTTGTGGGTAGGTGTAGCGGTGGAAGCCGACACGTTCAGAAGCTGTAAGCTCAGCTTTGATACCGTTCTCTGCAATTTTCACCGAGTAGTAACCCGCTTCTGCCACTTCAGAGGTTTTGTCCATCTTGACTGAAATCGCTTCGCGGTAGTCGTCGCTGTCTTCGATGTATTTAGCTTTATCTTCGGTAAACGGCAGGAACAAAATGTCACCTAAACCGCCCATCCCCGTGCCAGATAGGTGAGTGTGGGAGAAGCCAAATAAGGTCTTTTTATCGAAGTGGTAACCTGATGAAGAGTGCCAGCCGATCAGCTCGGTATCTGGAGAAAGTTGCACCATGCCTTCTGGCACAACAGGACCCGGGAAGGTGTGCCCGTTAAAGCCGGTACCAATGAATGGGTCGACGTATTTTAGGTTGGAAGTATCGACGCTTGGTGAGGTGTTATCGTCGTCATCGTTGCAGCCAGCCAAACCAATAACACTTGCAATCACAGCGGTGGCGATAGCGGTTTTCGTAAAGTTCATAATCTTGATTCCTTAGGCAGGAAGCGCGTCACTTCCTGCCACTGAGTTAATCTCTCTGCTTATTCTTTAAACACGAATTACATAAAACGTTACTGAGCTTGAAGCGCTTCTTGCTTGTCACCCGTCATGACGAAGTGAAGCTCGCCGCCCGCTTTGATTTCGCTGTGCTTGAAGGTGAAGTTGGCATCCAGCGGTTTGCCGTTGATGGTTACAGACTTCACGTACTTGTTGTGTGGGCTGTTGTTGTCTGCGATGACAGTGAATTCGCCGCCTTCCACTGGAATGGTGATTTCATCAAACATAGGACGACCGATGGTGTAGACCGGAGCCGCAGGCGTCACTTGGTAGAAGCCCATTGCCGACATCAAGTACCAAGAGCTCATCTGACCCACGTCTTCGTTACCAATCAAACCAGTTGGCTCGCTGGTGTACATCTCTGACATGATGCGGTCTAGGTACTCTTGCGCTTTCCATGGTTCATCCGTTAGCGCGTATAGGTAAGGAATGTGGTGCGATGGCTCGTTACCGTGCATGTACTGACCGATGTAACCCGTTAGGTCTGGCAGCTCTTCACCTGTGTTTGAAGAACGCGCATTGAATAGCTCATCCAAGTCTTCACGGAATGCTTTCTCTGGCGTGGTGTCTTTGCCTTGCGCCAAGTCTGCTTGGTAGATTTCTTGTTTCAGACGGTTGAAATCGTGCATTGGTTGGAACTTCCATTGCCACGCGTTCCCTTCGGTGTAGGCAAACTCGTCCACGTAGTAAGGGTCAAATGGCAGTAGTGGGCATTTCTCTTTCATCACGCCTGAGCCTTCTGGCCACTCAACCATTTCACACTCATCCAAACGCTCTTCATCAATCGGCTGGTTGAACTCCAAAGGCGGTTTGTTTGGTGATGAGCTTAGTGGGTGGTTTTTCGGACGTAAGAAGCCTGTCTCTGCATCCCAATGGTTAAGCCAGTTGTCGGCACGAGTCATAAACTCTTCTTGCAGTTTTACATCGCCAGCCATGCGCGCGATTTCTGCCATTGCCCAGTCGCCGTAAGCAAACTCAAGCGTGTAAGACGCACTGTTCCAGTAGCCGTGATGAACAAAGCCGTTTTCTTCGTACACTTTCACTTGCACAACGTTTGCTGCGCCGATGTTGTTGTCTTCCGTCCAATCTGGGAATTCAGATGCCTCGTGGTAACGCACCGTAAACTCAGCCGCTTCTTTGGCCAGTTGTGGGTCGATGTCTAAACCTTTCGCCATCGCGTCAGCAATGATAGAGACCGCAGGGAAGCCGATCATAGTGCCAGTGTAATGGCTGTGCAGTTCCCATTTCGGCAAGATGCCACCGTCTTCGTATTTACGAATCAGGTCGTTGGCAAACTCTTCGGCACGTTCTGGGTCGATGATGGTTTTCAGTGGATGTGCGGCGCGGAAGGTATCCCACATGGAGTACACGGAGTAGTTTGGTGTGTCGCCCGCGTCTTTTTGAATGCGAGTACGCATCGCAGGGTATTGACCGTCGACATCTTGGAAAATCATTGGCGCGATAGAAGCGTGGTAAAGCGCGGTGTAGAAGATCTCTTTTTGATCTTCTGTGCCGCCAGATACCATCATGCGGCTAAGCTCTTGGTGCCATGCATCGTTGGCTTGAGCGCGCGCAGTATCAAATGACACGTCTTTCGCTTCTGCCTCTAGGTTCTTCTCCGCACCTTCTGTGCCTGTGGGTGACAAGCCTACTTGGATTTCTAGCGGTGTTGATGATGGTGCGAATTCTAGGTAAGCGATGGTTTTCACTGCGTCGATGTTGTCGTTGTTTACATCGATTTCCGTTTCTGCGCCGTCAACTAAAGCAATGGCTTTGACGATAGGTTGGTTGAAGGTGGCGTAGAAGTACACGTGTTGGTTGTTCGCCCATCCGTTTGAGCTACGTAAACCGCGAATGGTGTAAGCGTCGATAAACTCCAAATCGCCCTTCATGGTGCGGTTGTTGAAGTGACCTTTGTTGAGAGTGTGGTCTAAATCGAACTTGATGTGTGGCGTAGTGCCTTCTTTGAAGGTGTAGCGGTGGAAGCCAACACGTTGCGTGGTGGTTAGCTCAGCTTTGATTTCGCCTTTGTTCAGTTCAACCGCGTAGTAGCCCGCTTCTGCAGTTTCGTTGTCTTTATCGAAGGTATTGAAAACGGCGTTTTCTTTCTTGGTAAAAGGCAGAACTAAGATATCACCAAGATCGGTAATGCCTGTGCCAGAAAGGTGAGTGTGGGAGAAGCCATACACTGGGATTTCAGTCAGCTTGCCGTGGTCGAAGTAACCCGCAGCAGAACCCCAGCCTTCCATTTCGGTATCAGGAGAAAGTTGTACCAAACCGTAAGGCACAACCGCCCCTGGGAAGGTGTGACCATCTGCGCCTGTACCAATCAATGGATTGACGTATTGAGTTAGTGTGGTGTCGAGGGATGGAGTACCAGATTTGCTGTTGTCGTCATCACTGTTACAACCAGCAAGACCAAACATGGCAGCGAGTATAGCGGTAGAGATAAGGGTTCTTTTTAGTTTCATTTTTATGGTTCCACTGAAGTGAAGTTTTTTAGGGGGCTAGGTGCCCCCTTTCGTTATTTGGATAGGTGTCGACTACTGCGCTTTCATCGCTTCAGATTTGTCTGAAGTCATGACGAAATGCAGTTCACCACCGTCTTTCAAATCGCTGTGCGCGAAGCTGAAGTTGTCACTCAATTGTTTGCCGTTGATGGTCACCGACTTCACGTAGATGCTCTCTTGGCTGTTGTTTTCTGAGGTGATGGTGAATTTACCGTCCGCGACTGGAATCACGGCTTTGTCGAACAGAGGACGACCGATGGTGTAGCTTGCTTCGCCCGGTGTGACTTGGTAGAAGCCCAGTGCAGACATCACATACCACGCCGACATCTGACCGACGTCTTCGTTGCCAATCAGACCTTCATGCGTTGGGTGGTAGAACTCGTTCATCGCTTGGTCGACGATTTCTTGTGTCTTCCAAGGCTCTGCCGTCCAGTTGTATAGGTAAGGCACGTGGTGATCAGGCTCGTTACCCATCACGAACTGACCGATGTAGCCCGACATATCGTGTGATTGGCTCGTATCAGCGTTGGAGTCCGCATTAAACAGCGCATTCAAGTTAACGAGGAATGCCGCTTTGCCTTGTTCGGTTACGTCTTCAGGAAGAGAGAAGTCAGTACGATCGATGTGCTCGCCACCCATCACGTTAGCCAGACCATTCAAGTTGTGCGGTGCAAACCATGTCCATTGCCATGTGTTGCCTTCGGTAAAATCTTCACCTCGGTGCTCGGCGCGGTAAGGCCAGAACACGTCACTTTCGTTGAGTGCTTTGCGGTCTTTACACGCGTTGTAGTCCATACCGTCTGGGATAGACAGCGCCATGTTCTCGTCCAAACATTCGGCTTTCAGGTTGTTTGCCCAAACCTTGCTGCCACTGTTCATGTAAGCCGGACGCATAAAGCCCGTCGCACCCAATGCGTTGCCTTTGGTGTCTTGCAGTTTGCCGTATTGCTCTGGGTTGTAATCGAAGTAGTTCTTGAACGATTCAGAGCGCGCCATGTAGCGGTCGTACTGTTGGTCGTTGCCCGCGAGTTTAGCGATCTGGGCGATACACCAGTCGTAGTAAGCATTCTCAAGACCGTAAGAGACCGACTCGTTCACGAGCTCGTCGTACTTATCGACTTTCAAGCCTTCCACGTAACCCGGTTTGTCACCAGAATCCGGCGCCCATTTGGTGTTAGCTGGAATAAAGCCGACGTCTTCTTGGTAGTCGTTATGACGTGTCATGACCGTGAAGCGTTTGTCACCGTTCCAAGCGTCTTGGTAAGGCACCCAACTTTCAGTTTTATCAAGGTTGAAGTTGACCGTTTCGTCAGCGGCTTTCAACGCCAAATCAAACTCAGCTGCGGTAAAGGCTTCTGGGTGTTTGACCATGATATCGGCAATAACCGAGACCGCTGGATGACCGACCATTTCACCGGTGTAATCCGAGTGCAGTTCCCATTTTGGTAATACGCCGCCCGTTTGGTATTTGTTCAATAGATCGCGTGCGTGTTCAATTGCGCGGTCTTTATCGATGATGGTTTTCAGTGGGTGTGCGGCGCGGAAGGTATCCCACATTGAGTACACTGAGTAGTTCACTAAGCCATCTTCTGCTTGGTGCACTTTGCCATCCATGCCACGGTATTTGCCATCCACATCTTGATATAGGAATGGAGCAACGAACGTACGGTAGAGCGAGGTGTAGAACATGGTTTTGTCGGCTTTGTTGCCACCTTCCAGTTCAAACTCGCCAAGGATGTTTTCCCAAGCCACGCGGTTTTGTTGTACGACATTGTCGAAGTCCCAACCGTTGGTGTCTGCTTCTAGGTTTTTCAGTGCGCCGTCAACACCAGTGCCAGAAATCGCTACTTTGACCACCAATGGCTCATCGCTCTTACCAAAGTTCAAATGCGTCAGGACATCGTTTGCGCGTTTCGCCAAACGTTCTGGGTCAGGTTCTGGTTCGCCCGGCATTGGTTTGTGCTCTGCGTAGCCACGGTAATCTTCCAAGCCGATTTCGGTAGCGTCAGTTGGAGTGAGTTTGCTCTCAGAAGCCAGCTTGGTGTACAGGTTCTCTTCAATGATTGGATCAGAGAATTCTGCCGCGAAGAACACGGTTTGCCATTGACCCCATTCGTTTGAGGTACGCGCGCCTACGATTGTGGTGTCATTAACGCGTTTGTAGTAGATGCTGCGAGAATGGTTGCCGTATTGCTCCAACAGCTCGTGTTGCAGGTCGATACGTACTTTGCGGTCTTCACCCGGCTTGAAAGTGTAACGCTGGAACGCCACGCGGTCGGTTGCCGAAAGCTCAGCTTTTACGCCGGTTTCTACAAGATCAACCGAGTAGTAACCAACCTCTGCCACTTCCGAGCTTTTATCCATGGTTACGGCATCGGTATTGAAGCCTGTGTATGGCAAGAAAGCGAAGTCGTTTAGGTCGCCTTTACCAGCGCCAGAAATGTGGGTCATTGAGAAGCCAGAAAGCAGGCTGTGCACAGGATCGTATTCGACTGGTGAGCCTTTGCCATTCCAACCGTTTGGATCGAAGTTATCTGGGGACGGTTGAATCATACCTTCTGGCATAACTGGAGAAGGGTTAACGTTGCCAAGACCTTTAGTGCCGATCAAGGTATCAACGAATTCCAAAGTAGGGGTAGAGATAACTGGAGTTTCTGGATCAGAGTCGCTGCCACAACCAGCAAGACCAAGCATGGCGGTTAACACTGCGGTAGAGAGTAGGGTTCTTTTTAGTTTCATTTTTTTATTCCACGAGAAAAGGGGACACGAAGTCCCCTCAAAATCATTATTCGCCTAGGTTGGCTTGCATTGCTTCAGACTTGTCAGCCGTCATCACGAAGTGCAGTTCGCCGCCTGCTTTGAATTCGCTGTGCTGGAAGGTGTTGTACACATCCAAAGGCTTACCGTTGATGGTTACTTCTTTGATGTACATGTTGTCTGGACCGTTGTTCTCAGCCGTTACCGTGAAGGTGCCAGAGCCAATGTCTACCGTCGCTTTGTCGAAGATTGGACGACCGATGCTGTAGGTTGGATCGGTTGGCGAGATTTGGTAGAAGCCCAGTGCTGACATCAAGTACCACGCCGACATTTGACCTACGTCTTCGTTGCCGATGATGCCGTCTGGCGTCGGTTTGTAGAACTGGTCATAAACTTGGTCTAGGTATTCCTGCGCCTTGTAAGACTCTTCAGTACGGTTGTACAAGTAGATGACGTGGTGCGAAGGCTCGTTACCGTGAATGTACTGACCGATGTAGCCTGTCATGTCTTGGTGTGCTTCGCCGCCATTTGGATCGGCAGTAAATAGGTTATTCAGCTTGTCGTTCAGACCTTGCGTGCCGCCCATGATTTCAGTCAGCTTGTCTAAGTCTTGCATAAACGCCCATTGCCACTGCCACGCGTTACCTTCTGTGTAGTAGAACGCGTCAGACTTGTAAGGGTCGAAGTCAGTTGAAGCGTATTTCAGTGCACATGGGTCACCTTCTTTCAGTTCGGTCGGTACAAAGAAGCCCGTGCCGTCTGCGTTGCCTGCTTCTGCATCCCAGTGTTTCAGAGAGTTGTAAGAACGAGCTTTGAACTCTTCATACGCGTCCATATCGCCAGCAGCCTTCGCCATTTCTGCGATCGTCCAATCGTAGAATGAGAATTCCAACGAGTACGACACTGAGTTCCAGTTCGGATAACGAACACACTGTTCTTTCTCGTGGTAATTCAGCTGACCTGCCATAAGTGAGCTTAGGATGTCGTCATGAATCTGTGGGTACTCATGCGGTGTGTAGCGTGCTGATTTTACTGATGCGGTGTAAGCTTGCTCTGCATCAATCAAGCCTTTGGTTACCGCATCGCCTAGAATTGCTGCCGATGGGTAGCCGATCATGGTGCCGGTTTCTGAGCCGTGACCTTCCCATTTCGGCAATAGACCAAACTCGTCGTTGGATTTACGAATCAAGTCTTTCACGTATAGCGTTGCTTGGTCTGGGTCGATGATGGTCCACATTGGGTGAACCGCGCGGAACGTATCCCACGTTGAGTAAATCGAGTAGTTTGGTGTATCGCCATCTTTCAGTGTGCGCACCGTGCCAAGCATATCCACGTATTGACCATCCACATCGTAGAACTCGATTGGCGCGATCATCATGTGGTACATGCCAGTGTAGAAGTTGGTTTTCTCTGCGTCTGTGCCGCCTTCTACTTTGATTTTCGCCAGCTTCTCAGCCCACGCGTATTCTGCGTCTTCTTTTACTTTTGCTAGGTCGAAACTTGGTGCTTCCGCTTCTAAGTTTTTCTGTGCGCCTTGCCAGTTAACTGGAGAGATACCAACACGGATTTCAATTGGCTCTTCGCCTGTGCCGAAGTTTAGGTAAGCGGTCAGATCATCGCCGGAGTAAACCGCGCCATCACGCATTTCGCGCGTTGGTTCTTTGTCTTGTTCACCCAATAGTGCTTTGGCGATTGGTTGGTTGAATTTCGCGTAGAAGAAGATGTCTTGACCTTGGTGATCTTGCCCTTGGAACCAGCCTGTTGAGGTTTTACGACCGCGAATGGTGTATTCGTCCACCACTTCTACTTTGTTCTTCAAAGACTTGCCGTTGTTGTTCATTAGGGTATGGCCCAAATCGAACTTCACGTTGCGGTCTGCGCCATCTGCAAAGGTGTATTTGTGCAAGCCAACGCGCTTGGTTGCGCTCAGTTCCACTTCGATTTGACCTTGGTTTAGCTTGGTTTTGTAGTAGCCTGCGCTTGCTTCTTCATTGGCTTTGTCGAAAGAGTTCAGCTGTGTGTTCGCCATGTCTGCGTATGGCAGAACCAAGATGTCGCCTAAGTCCGTTGCGCCTGTACCTGAAAGGTGAGTATGGGAGAAGCCGTACAGCGGAACGTCAGTGTTAACCACTTCGCCAGTTTCGTAGTTAGATGAATCCCAGTAGCCAGAAGCCGAGTGCCAAGGGTTAAGCCCTGATTCATGGTCTGTGTTAGAGCCGATGAAAGTATCTGGAGACAGTTGAACCATACCTGCCGGTACCGTCGCGCCCGGGAATGTATGACCAGAAGCTGCTGTGCCGATCATTGGATCGACGTATTTCAACACCGCGAGATCAACAATTGGATCGCCCGGCAGTGAAGAGGAAGAATCGTTGTCGCTGTTACAGCCAGCCAAGCCACCCGTCAGACCAACCAGGATAGCCAAAGAGATAAGATTACGTTTAAACATGTGCATACCGTTTTGTCGTTATTCGTATATAAAAAGTGTTTATAAGAGACTGTTTATAAAGGACTGCTTATAAAATTTGCTTGTAGGGATAGCCGGGAGATGCGCTCCCCCGGCTGAGTTGTCACTATTGGGATTAACGAGAACCTGCTGGCATCTCGTCTTCATGCAAGAACTCACCGATGCCTTGTGCTGGTGGAAGATCTTGCTCTAAAGAGCCCCAACGTTGATTTGGTTTGTCGCCCATCACGAACTCCAACTCACCGCCGTACATGATTTCGTCATGAGTTAGGTAAGTGCGGTTGAAGTCTTTGCCGTTGTAGCGAGCCGACTGAATGAAGATGTTTTCGCGGCTAACGTTCTTCGCCGTAACCGTGAACTTCTGGTTGTTGCCGACATCGATAGACGCGCTTTCAAACAGCGGAGTACCGATTTCGTAGATGCCAGAAGAAGCGTTCACTGGGTAGAAGCCAAGTGCACGGAACACAAACCACGCAGAGAGCGTACCGAAGTCGTCGTTACCACAAATGCCATCAGCGGTGTTCTTGTAGCAAATGTTGGTTGCTGCGGCGATGGCTGCCTGACCTTTCCAAGGTTGACCGACGTAGTTGTACAAGTACGGCACGTGGATATCTGGTTCGTTACCTTGAACGTGCTGACCAACGTTACCTGTGTTGAACACTGGGAATTGGTTGTCGCCTGCGTTGCGGTCTGGGTAGGTTGACCAGTACTCATCCAAGCGCGCTGCAAACAAGTCACCGCGTTCTGCTTCAGGGTTTTGTGTCTTGTCGAAGCGCGTCATCAGGTCAATCAAGCCATGAATGTCGTGCTGAACACTGAACGAGTATTGCCAGCCATTCGATTCAGAGAATGCCCAGTTAAACATGTCTGGACGCCAGTCTTTACCAACCGCGCGACCAGTGATTGGGTCTACCCAACCTGCATCGATAAACTCGCCATCGTAGTCACGGGCTTTGAACCAACCTTGGTATTGCTTACCGCCGAAGTCGAATTGTGCTTGCCAGTTTTTAGAACGGTTAGCGAACTCGGTGTAGCGTGGATCTTCTTCACCGAACACTTCTTTGATCGATTGTGCGATTGCCCAGTCGTTCATTGAGTATTCAAGCGAGTAAGATGCTGTCCAAGAGTCTTTAAATGGTGAGTGACCGCCGTAAGAATCTGGTGGAGTGTCGTGCAATTGCGCTGGCACGTAACCTTGTTCTTCGTACTCTTTGATCCATGCTACGCCTTGGCTCGTTGCGGCGCGTGCGTCTGTGATCATCGCTTCAACTAAACGTTCTTTAACGTCTTTGCGCTCCGCTTCTGTGAAGCCAAGGTCGAGCATGCGTTTTTCTAGTGAGCCTTTCGACAACACATCATGAATCACAGGCGTTGAGTGCATGCCCATCATCATGCCTGTTTCGTTGCCTTTGAATGTCCACTCAGGCAGGCGACCTTTGCGCACGTTGCCTTTGTCATCCACCCATTCTTCTTCGGCGTAAGACAGCATAGACAGCACCACGTCGGCTAGACGGTCAGGCTCAAGAATCGAAGATAGCGGTTGAACTGCGCGGTAGGTATCCCACAAAGAGAAAGTGTCGTAGCGCGTGAAGTCTGCTTTGCCATCTTTGTTAGCATCGGCAGTGCGGATCGACTCTTTCAGCGTATCAATCTTATCGCCCCAAGGTGTGTTGCCATCTGGGTAAGCGTTACGACCTTGGTGAACTTGGCGGTAGCGACCATCTAAGTCAGAGTGAATGGTTTGACCTAGGTACGAGTGGTACATCGCGGTGTAGAACGTCTGTTTGTAATCTTCGTCGCCAGAGACTTGGATCTTGCCGAGTTCGTCTTCCCATTTTTTCGTTGCCGCTTCGCGTACTTGGTCGAAGTTCATGCCCGCAACTTCTGTCATGTTAAGAGAAGCACCAGACTTGCCGTTCTCGCCGATCTCAACGTTTGATAGCGCTAATTTCGCTTCAACCGTTAAGCCGTCTTTGGATGTGTCGAACTCAACGTAAGCGCGCGCGTATTGGTACTTGCCGCGTGTTTCGTTACCGATTTCCGTAATGCCTTCTGGCACGTCCATGTAACGACCTTGCTCTTTATCGTAGTAAGCAAAGCGGACGTTTTTGATCGGTTGGTCGAATTCCATCACGAAGAATTCTTTTTGGCTTGGTGCCCAGCCATCAGAGAAACGGTGACCTTCGAGACGGTTATTGTCTTTGTCCCATTTCAAGTAAGAATCTGAGGTGTAGTCCCAGTTAATTTTGAAGCCAGTGTTCACGATGATTTCTGACTTCTCATCACGAGGGAAGGTGTAACGGTGTACACCAACGCGATCCGACGCCGTCAATTCAGCTTTGATGTCGTAATCCAATAGATCGACTTTGTAGTAGCCCGCTGTCGCTTGCTCGTCACGATGTTGGAAGCGAGACGCTTCTAGGTTTAGTGTTGCCGAACCTTCATCAATCATGTAGTCCGAACGTGAGTTGATTGGCATGACGAGAATGTCGTTCAAGTCGCCAGCACCAGCTCCGGAAAGGTGGGTATGAGAGAAACCGGAAGTACGTGCGTCGTGGTAGTAGTAGCCTGAAATGTATTCCCAGCCGTTAGAACCGTTGTTTGGAGAAAGCTGCACCATGCCGTGTGGTGTGGTTGCACCAGGGTAGGTGTTGCCTAGGTTACCTGTGCCGATGAATGGGTTGACGTAGCGTGTTACGTCCATATCGGCGAAATCTACCGGAATGTGAACGCCCATGTCGATTTCAGGTGTTTCTGGGTTTGGCTTGTCATCACAGTCGCCATCGCCAACTGGAGGACATACTGGCTTGCCGCCGTCAGGAATATCCGGCAGCGCAGGGTTGGTGTCACCGCCTTCATAAATGTTGGTTGTGTCGTCGTTACAGCCTGTCAGACCGACTAGACCACTTAAAACTGCGCAAGCGAGTAGGGAAGGTTTGAATTTCATTTTTAAAGCCTTGTAAATTGCAGGGTTATATAATTAAAAAAATCAGGGGTATTACTAAAACTTAAAAACTTGAAATAGAGCCCTTTGGGGGAAAGGGCTCTTAGGGGGAGGAGCTTAAGGTTTAAGCTTTCACAAGAGTCGCTGCGTTACGCATCGCTTCTTTCGTTGAACACTCAACAACGTTTGCTTTTGCAAAGCGGTGAGCGTCTTTTACTTGGATATCGTGAGCTAGAATAACCAGCTTCGCGTTTGCTACATCTAGGTCAGTGATGCGGTTCTGGATACCGTTTTGACCTTGAGTTTCTACTTTGATTTTCAGACCCGCTGCTGCACCTGCTTTCTCTAGTGCTTTCGCTGCCATGAATGTGTGTGCTACGCCAGATGGGCAACATGTTACTGCTACGATGTCGTACTCGCCTTCGCCTGCTGCTGGAGCCGCTTGAGCTTGTGCAGGTGCTGCTTCAACGATTTCGTCTTCTGCTTCTTCTTCAGCAACTGGTTTCCAGAAGCCAACGATAACTGCTGTTGTTAGTGAGCCTAGTGCGATACCCACAACGTACATTGGGATGTTGCTTGATACAGGAGCTGTGATTAGACCGCCCCATGGTGCGTGTAGTAGTACGTCTGTTAGGAAGCCGAACACACAGCCAACGATACCACCAGCAACGATTGAAGGAAGAACGCGTACAGGGTCGTTTGCTGCGAATGGGATAGCACCTTCAGAGATACCGATAGAACCCATGATTGCTGCTGCTTTACCTGCTTCTTGTTCTTGCTTAGTGAACTTCTTCTTGAATAGGAATGTTGCTAGCGCCATACCTAGAGGAGGCGTACAGATTGCGATACCAACACCACCCATTAGCCATGGTTGAGTATCAACTTGAGTTTGAGCAAATAGCGTTGCTACTTTGTTGATTGGACCGCCCATATCGAATGCAGTCATACCACCAAGAATCGTACCTAGAACCACTTTAGAAGCGCCAGCCATAGAAGCTAGGAATTCGTTCATAGAAGCCATGAAGATCTTGATTGGCTCACCGATACCCCATAGAACGATACCTGCAGAGATAAGCGTACCTAGTAGAGGGTAGATGAAGTAAGCGCCCAACGCAGTCATGTTAGCAGAAAGAGGGATCTTCTTAAGTTGGAATACCACACCACCTGCGATGAAGCCCGCTACGATACAACCAAGGAAGCCGCCGCCCATGTCAGCCATGATGCCAGAAGAGATCATCGCTGGAGCTAGTGCTGGTTTGTCTGCAATTGAGTAACCGATAAAGCCACCAAGAATAATTGGGAACAGCACCAGACCTTTAATACCGATATTAGAAATATCAGCCAATAAACCGTCCGCAGGAACCGCACCCTTACCTGATGCCATTACCGCCAGCGCCAGTAGTACACCACCCGCAACGATAAATGGCAGCATGTGAGAAGTACCGAATAAAAGGTGACCTTTCATGGTACTTAGGATTTTTTTGAAATCGCTATTATTACTAGCTTGAGCTGTGATTGTACTCATAATTTCACGCCTTATGAATTAATTAAAATATTTAGTATTTGGTTTTCGTCTTTTGCGTTATGAATATCTTCAATAAACTCTTCGCTAAATTTACCGAACAATTCTTGAAGAACATAAATATGGTGGTCGGCACCGTTATCTGGTGAGGCAATCATGAAGAATACAGTCGGTTTGACTCCCTCTTCGTCGCCATACTCGATGCCTTCGCGCTTTACGCCAACAGCGATTGCAGGCTCTGTAACAGCTTTGCTTTTTGCGTGTGGGTAAGCGATGCCGTCCATTGAAGTAACGCTTAATGCTTCACGTGCTTCGATGTCGGTTAAAAAAGCCTCTTTGCTGCTGATTCGATTATTTTCGAATAGCATTTGCGCTAGCTCTTCAAAGACTTCTTTTTTATTATTTGCTTGAAGGTTGCCTTTAATTAAATTGACGTTTGTTAGTTCTGTAATCATTTTTTGACTCATTGGTACTGAAGTAATGAGGCAAATTTAATTAATGTTACGGTTTTCTGAAATAGTAAAAAAAATCCAATAACTATATTTTTGTATCACTGAGAGCTAAGTGTGATAGAAGTCATTAATATCAATGAGCTAGAAGGGAATTAGTATTGTGACTTATATTCCATTTATTTTGAAATTAATAATGAAGCTTGAAAATAAACGAGAAGGGAATCAAATATGGTTCAATTTTGCTATAAAAAAGAGGCTTTGTGCTAAAGCTCCTCCAATAACCTTTTTTTAAGGTAATTTTCTGTCTCTTTGAGAAAAGAAATAAAGCGCTTAGGAGAGCTGATAGTGAACCCAGCTAGTTCCTCCCCTTGATACACATTGGCGAATGTAAGCTCCTAATTTGAAGCCAAGGGGAGGTTAGGAGAGGTTGGTACGCTGGATTTGGCTAATCCATTAAGACGGATTCTTGTACTTGTGCAGCAAATCTAACGGGATATGGCAGTAGTCATTGGGAAAGCGCGTGAGTCGGTCTTGGTGCTCATCATCACTTGGTACGTAGTTTGTAAGCGGCAGCACTTCTACGGCGATCTTCTCTGCATCTGGTCTTGCTGCAATAAACGCTTTAGCAATCGCTAGGTGTTGTTCGTTTTGGCTGTAGACACCAGTACGGTACTTCTCACCTACGTCTTCACCTTGCTTGTTAACACTGTGCGGGTCGATGATTTCAAACAGATACCCCATTAAAGTTTCAACCGACACTTGTTCAGGGTCGAACTGGGTTTTCACGCATTCGGCGTAACCATCGTATTCGGAATGAGTGTTGTCCGTCGTGCCATTTGCTCGTCCTGCTTCGGTGCTGATTACGCCCGGAAGGTGGCGCATAAATTCTTGAACACCCCAAAGGCAGCCGCCTGCGAAGTAAATTTCTTCCATCATTCTGTCCTGAAAAACTTTGCGCCATTATGGGCATCACTTTCATTCAAACACAACTCCAACCATAAAATAGGAACAACTCAGAAGTGATTTGCTCTCTTTTTTGTGCTGCGTTTCCTCGTTAGATTGAACGCAGTTAAGAGCTATGGGGAATCCTAATGAAAATTGAACATATCGCGATTTGGACTGAACGTTTGGAAGAGCTTAAAGCCTTCTATGAGAAATACTTTAACGCGGTGTCTAACGACAAATACCACAACCCAACTAAACAGTTTTCATCTTACTTTCTTTCGTTTGAAAGTGGTGCACGACTGGAGTTAATGTCGATGGAAGGTGTGACCGCTTGTGAAAAATCTCATGCGATGCAGGTAACAGGGTTGGCACACTTTGCCTTTTCTCTAGGATCAGAGCAGGAAGTGGATCAATTGACCAAAACCTTAGTGGATGATGGCTACCAATGGATCGACGGTCCGAGACAAACAGGTGATGGTTACTACGAAAGCTGCATCTTAGATCCGGATGGCAACCGTCTTGAGCTTACGGTGTAACGCGACTTAGCTTATTTCTATCGTTCACAGGCTGCTTTCATATGAAAGTGTTCGGGCGTATACTGCAAGCTCATCAATAAGGAGCGAGCCTGTGAACTCAAGACAAAATGAAATCCTGCAATTGGTTAATGACCGCAAACGCGTTCAAGTGACGGAGCTTTCTGACATCATTGGCGTGTCGGGCGTGACCATCAGGCAGGATTTGAACTTCCTTGAGCAACAAGGCTACTTGAAGCGTGTTCATGGCGCTGCGACGGCGCTACAAAGTGACGATATTGATACGCGACTCGAAGTGCGCTTCGACATCAAACAAGCGTTAGCCAACAAAGCGGCAGATTTGGTATCACCAAACGAAACCGTGTTAATCGAAGGCGGCAGTGCTAATGCGCTCTTGGCTCGCACATTGGCTGAACGTGGTGACGTCACCATCATTACCCCATCGGCGTACATAGCCCATCTCATCCGAAACACTTCAGCCAACATCATCTTGCTTGGTGGTGTGTACCAACATCAAGGCGAGAGCTTAGTTGGACCGCTGACTAAGCTGTGTATCGAGAATATTCACTTCAGCACGGCTTTCCTGGGTATTGACGGCTTCCATCAAGATACTGGCTTTACTAGCCGAGACATGATGCGCGCAGAAATCGCCGAAACCATCATTGCGAAAAAGCGTCGTAACATCGTGCTTACGGACTCAAGCAAGTTTGGGCAAATCTACCCATCTTCGATTGGTAAAACGAGTGAAATCTCGGTGCTGTTAACCGACGAAGCCGCTCCGAAAAGTGACCTCGAACAGTTGAGAAAGCAAGGTGTGGAAGTGGTGTTGGGGTAACGAATCTACTTTGCCCTTATCTTAGCAAGCACGGCGGCAGGGGAGAAGCCTGTCACCAACATCGTTCCACTAAGCACCAGAATGGTACCTATGATGGTATTGAAGCCGATCGGCTCGCCCAGAATTAAATAGCCCCATAGGATGCCAAAGACAGGGACAAGGAACGTGACCGTGAGGGCTGAAGTCGGGCCAATTTCAGAGACTAAGTGGAAGTAAAGTAAGTAGGCTAAGCCAGTACATAGCACACCGAGTGTAATCACAGAGCCCCATTCAAAGGTGCTCGGTTCTGCCCGCATTGGCAAAAATGGCAGCAAAGGAAGTACCCAAATCACGGCTGCCCACATACTGCCGTGAGCATTATCAAAGGCTGGTACTTGTCGTGCATTCTTGGTGTAGTTGGTTGCAATACCGTAGCTGAATGAAGCCATTAAACTCGCCCCGATAGGGAATATTGCCTCGTCGCCAATTGTCGAAGAATCTAAGCCAACAAGAACGGCGACACCGCCAATACCTATCATCATGCCAAGAATCGCTTTTGCGCTTAACGGGCTGCGATACCAAACAAAGCCAATTAAAGCCCCCCATATCGGTGCCGTTGAGTTGAGAATAGCTAACGTTGATGCATTCAGTGTTTGTGCTGCATACGCGAAAAGCAGAAAGGGTACGGCACTATTAAACAAGCCAATAATGAAAAAGTGTTTAATGTGTTTGAAGAAGACAACTCTCTTTTTGAGGTAGAGGGCAATCAACAATAATGCTACTGCTGCGAAGGCTACCCGAAACTCAATTAAGTAAGCGGGTCCAAATGTATTGGCGGCGACTCGCATAAATAGAAACGAACCTCCCCAAATAGCAGCGAGACAAAGTAAGCGAAAAAAACTGGCTGCACTCATGTTACATCCTTGGTCGAGGTCTAGCGCCTCATTGATTAATTGTTGCGCTAACAGTGACTTAAACCAAAGTTGAGATCAACCAGTAATCCAATGTCAGTTCCTATTCTGGCTTATAAATTAATGACTCTCAGACCAGACCGCGAACTCATTGCCACTCGGTTCGGTGAAATGGAAACGACAACCTCCGGGGAATTCAAAGATCGGGCGTATGACTTGCCCTCCGAACTGCTCAACTTTGGCTAACGTGGCGCGAATATCTGAGCTGTAGAACACCAAAAGCGCAGCCCCATTTGTTGTTTGGCTGACTTGCTCCGCTACATAAAAGCCACCGTCTAAACCTTGACCTGTAAATGCGCTGTACTCAGGGCCGTAATCAACGAAGCTCCACTCAAAGGCTTGCTCGAAAAAACGCTTTGTTGCGCGGATGTCTGGTGTGCCAAACTCAACGTAATTTAACTTTTCATGTTGGGGCATCATGGTGTCCTTTTCATCGATGTGTTTTTCTGTCAGTGTACTGGTTCATTCCTCGAGAAACTTATCACTTCCTCGAATTTTATTGCTAAACCTGATGTTCTGAGAAAAATTTCATAGATTATCCCTATTAAATCTATCGTTATTTCCCATTAAACAAATGTAATCATTGAAGATATATTCTCGGTGGGCAGAAAAGAGCTTTTGAATACCCATTTGCCATATAAATGGCTAAATGGTTAGCACGCATTGGAGAGCAACCATGCAGATGTCAAAAAGCTTTTTATTAATTACAGTTGGCTTAGCCAGCACATCTCTACAGGCGCAAACCCTGACAAGAGACAATGGTGCACCAGTTGGTGATAACCAAAACTCTATAACGGCAGGTGAAAACGGCAGTGTATTACTGCAAGACGTTCATCTGATCCAAAAATTGCAGCGTTTTGCTCGTGAGCGTATTCCTGAGCGTGTCGTGCATGCTCGTGGTACGGGGGCTCACGGTGAATTCGTTGCATCTGGTGATTTTAGTGATCTAACGGTTTCCGCTCCTTTTACTAACAAAGGAAAGGTAACTCCTGTTTTCGTTCGATTTTCGACCGTTATTCACTCTAAAGGCTCACCAGAGACACTTCGTGATCCACGAGGTTTTGCAACCAAATTTTATACTGAGCAAGGAAACTGGGACTTAGTAGGTAACAACCTACCGGTGTTCTTTATCCGTGATTCGATTAAGTTTCCAGATATGGTGCATTCTTTAAAACCGTCACCGGTAACGAATGTACAAGACCCAAATCGTTTTTTTGATTTTTTCAGTCATGAGCCGAGTGCGACCAACATGTTGACTTGGGTTTACAGCAACCTAGGGACGCCTGCGAGCTACCGTACAATGGATGGATTTGGCGTTCATGCATACAAGTGGATCAATAAGCAAGGCGATGTGAACTATGTGAAGTTCCAATGGAAGAGCCAACAGGGTATTGAAAGTCTTCGTCCTGATGAGGTCACCGCTATGCAGGGTAAGGACTTTAACCATTTGACCAATGATCTGTACGAGGAAATTGGGCGTGGTAATTACCCTAAATGGGATCTTTACGTGAAGGTGTTATCACCAGAAGCGTTGAGCAAGCTCGACTACAACGGCTTGGATGCGACCAAAGTGTGGTTGAACGTACCAGATAAAAAAGTCGGTACTATGACGTTGAATCGACTGCCTGAAAGTTTCTTTTTAGACACCGAACAGTCGGCATTTGCGCCTTCAAACCTGATTCCTGGCATCGAGCCTTCTGAAGATCGCTTGCTGCAAGGTCGCTTGTTTGCGTACGCGGATACACAGCTATATCGCTTGGGTGCGAATTTATTCCAACTGCCAGTGAACCGTCCGTTAGCTCCGGTAAATAACCACAATCAAAATGGTGTGAGTAACAATGCTCAGGCAGCAAATGGGGACGTAAACTACGAGCCAAGCCGTCAGCTTGAACTGGTAGAAGACACGCAGTTTAAAGCGGTTGAAACCAAGTTGGCTGGTACTGTTCAACAAAAAGCGATCAGCAACCCACGTAATTTCTACCAAGCGGGTGTGTTGTACCGCAGTATGAACGAGCAAGACAAGAAAGACTTGATTGCTAACCTTGCTGGTGATCTGAACAAGGTAATGGATAAAGACGTCAAGGCAACGATGGTGAGCTATTTCTATCGTGCAGACAAAGAGTACGGTACGCGCCTAGCAAAAGCGACCGACACAAATCTCTCGCAAGTTAAAAACAAAGCGATGATGTAGGCGTAAAGTTTTGGCCTACGGGAGATAAATCTGCTCTTTTCTGCCCGGAAAACAGGGCTCCTGTAGGCCATTCTTGATTTGATGAGGGTGAGTCGATGAAAACACTATTTTTGCTCAGTTCTATTTTGTTTTCTCTGAGCTTGTCTTTCAGTTTGTATGCTTCTGAAGAAAAGCTAGAAACGGAATATCAGTCTTTAGTAACGCTGTTCTTTGATGCTGCCCGAATCGGCAATAATGAGGTGGTTGAAGCCTTTGTTTCACAGGGCTTTCCAATTGATCAACGCAATAACCAAAGTTATACGGCATTGATGGTTGCAGCATACCAAGGTAATAGAGAAACCGTCCGTTACCTGCTGGACGCTGGTGCTAATGCTTGCTTGCAAGACAAGCGTGGTAACACCGCATTAATGGGGGCACTCATTAAGCGTGAAGTCGGTATTGCTAGGGACCTCTATCAAGCTGACTGCTCTCCAGAGCTACGTAATAAATCGGGTCTGAATCTCAAAGAATTTGCAGAAGTTTTTGGGCAGAGTGATGTTCTGAAATCTTTGGCAAAATAACATCACGCTTAGTTCTCCTACGGGAAACTCGCGATGAAATAAGTAAAGAGCCAAGCATATGCTTGAGTTCAAAAAACAATACTAACAATAAGGATCTTATTTTATGAAACTAAGTGCTTTAATGGCGGCTTGCGTTTTGCTATCAGGTTCGGCTCTTGCCGATGAGTTAACGGTGGAAATGACTGATCTTGCAACAGGTAAGTCTGTTGGCGAAGTTGCGATCACGACTAGCGATTATGGTACGGTTTTCACTCCAAACTTAAGCGGTCTTCCATCTGGTGCTCATGGTTTCCATATCCACGCTAATGGCTCTTGTGATAGCAGCATTAAAGATGGAAAAACAGTGTTAGGTGGTGCTGCTGGTGGCCACTATGACCCTAAAGGTACTGGTCAGCATGGATTCCCTTGGACTGATGGCAACCACTTAGGTGATCTACCTGCAATGTACGTAGATGCAAATGGTATGGCGAATCAACCTGTGCTTGCACCACGAGTTAAGCTAGCAGATGTAAAAGGTCGAGCGCTTATGGTTCACTTTGGCGGTGACAACCACTCAGATCATCCAGCGAAACTTGGCGGTGGTGGTGCGCGCATGGTTTGTGGCGTGATTAAGTAATCCCCCAAGCTTAGTACACGCAAAAACGAAAAACGGTCCAGTTTTGCTGGACCGTTTTTTGTTATTCAGAGGGGGGATTAAGCGAAGTTTTCTACGATGATGTCATCTGCATTGTTAACAAAAACGGCGCCTTTCTCTTCCATTTCAGCAATGACCGCATCAATAGTATCTGGCAATACCGCGCGGCTAGATGCTAGGTTTACAATCACTTTGAAACCTAACTCTAGAGCTTGAGTGACGGACTTTTTCACACAAAAATCGAGTGCCAAGCCACCAACAACCACGGTGTCGATGTGGTTGAATTTTAAGAACTCATTCGCACCGGTGGTTTTGGTATCCGCCACGTCATGGAAAAAGATGCCGTAGGGGTGGGCGTCTGGATCCATACCTTTGTTCACTTGGAAATCGTATTCCAGAACAGGTGGTAGACCGTCTAGTAGTTCTACCCCAGTAGTACCAAGCACACAGTGGCGGTTCCACTTAATATCCACATTGGGCAGGCCAACTGGCTCAAGCATATTTGCTGGCGTTTCTGCATCCCAAGCCGCTTTTGGTGGGTGCAAGTCACGGCTGACTAATTTTAAACGACCTTTCGTGTGGTTCTTAAGCAGCTCTGGAACGATTTCTAATGCGCCAGTAACTGGCAGTTCGTCAGGGCAAAGTTCGGTGAAACCTTTCTCTGGATCGACATCGATCACAGCAGTGGTTTGATAATTAACTCGAACTGTCATGGCAGACTCCTTGTCTGTCTCTATGCTTGCGTTAGCCACGCAAACAGTTTTGGAAAAAGGTGACTTCGTCGCTTGCTAGGGTGTACACCATAGCTGGCTTACCGCCTTTGCCTTTGTTGGTGGAAGCGACTTTGTTGGTTGGCTTAAGTACACCGGAGTCAATCAAACGGCGTTTGATCGTCATTCGGCTGATGTCGATGCCGAACTCTTGATAGGCGGAAATAATATCGGCAACCAAAAACTCTTTATCAAGTGCGAACAGCAGGACAGAGGTGTATTCGATAGAGGCGCGCAGCTTTTGCCATGCTTTTTCAATCATCTTTTGGTGATCAAAAGCGAGGGTTTCTTCACCATCAAGGATTGCTTGGAGCGGAAACCACTTCAGATGGCATTCTGGTACGCCAGCGTTATCGATTTGCTCTTTGTTGTTACGGTCAACCAAGGCGTAGTGAGTGATGTTCAGGCTCCAATCCTCAGGATCGCGCTTTGGGTCACCATCGACAAAGGCTTCACTAAAGTGACGCGGATAGGTGTGGATTTTTTCACGGCAAATACGACGTCGTGCCGCTTCGAAGTTCTCGTCTGCTGGTCGTCCACCTTCGTCGGTCATGTCTTTATCAAACACGAACCCGCCGGGAAGAGCCCATACACCGTGGTACGGACGTTCCGGATTCGAACGTTTGATCAGCAACACTTCCAACCCTTTATCAGCGCAGCCAGATAGCCTGAATGGAATGATGTCGACGGTTACGATCATGATTTGGTCCTGAGAATAATTTGTAAGTAATCTAGCGCATAACAAGTAGTCAATCAATGGGTAAGTAACCGATTGTTAGAAACGTACTCATCGCTGTCTAGCGTCTCTCTTTAAGCAAAGGTGTGCTTATCTGCTTAGGTTACCCACAATAACTGTCGAATTTTTGTGCGTAAAAACCTTATAGAACTGAGTGGTTAGTAACAAAAGTTGACAAACCCTAAGTGGGTGTTTATTGTTTACACAATTAAGTTAGTAACAACAAGTTATATACCCAAGTTTGCCTTGTTGAGAACTTTCCACCAACTTGGTTGGGAAAACAATAAGATGCGGTTTGTACCGTGCAGAGGGAATTTGGGTATAAACGAAAAAGGGCGTGTAGAAGGGCTCCGAATGACCACCAATTTATTTTCGTCTCGCATCATCCAAAGTGCGTTAGATTTTGACGTATACAAAGTGAATATGATGAGTGCTGTTGCAGCGCTCTATCCCGATGCGATGGTGTCTTATAAATTCATCGTACGCAGTGAAGAAGACCTGTCTGAATTACTGCCAGAGGTGAAAGCTGAAGTACTTAAACTGCAAGACATCACTTTCTCCACTGAAGAAATCGAGTACATCAAAGGTGTTGCACCTTATCTAAACCCTGAGTTTGTTGATGCGCTGCACGCGTTTCGTTTTAATCCTCAACGTGACGTTTCTTTCAACATTAAAACCATGGCAGATGGTACCAGCCAATTGCGCATTACCATCAATGGTCTTTGGAAAGAAACCATTCTCTACGAAACCATCATCATGAGTATTGTGTCCGAAGTGCGTAGCCGTGCACGTTGGGCAGAGATTCCAGTCGAGCAATTCCAATCTGTTTTAGAGGAGAAGGTTCGTCACCTTAAAGCAGAACTGAAACGTCGCAATATCACCAACTTTACGTTTGCCGATATGTCGACTCGTCGTCGTTTCTCTTTCCAAGCGCAGCGCTCAATGCTGAAGTATCTGAGCAAAGAGTTGCCTGACTGCCTGACAGGAACCAGCAACTACCACTTGGCGAAAGAGCTAGGCCTAACACCGATTGGTACTGTGGCACATGAATGGTTTATGGGTCATCAAGCATTGGTGAATGTTCGTGATTCACAAAAGGTGGCTTTGCAACGTTGGCAAAAGATGTTTAACGGCGCGTTAGGTATCGCGTTAACGGACACTATTGGCATTGATGCGTTCTTAAAAGACTTTGATGAAGAACTCAGTAACGCGTACGTGGGAGTGCGTCATGATAGTGGCTGCCCTTACACATGGGGCGAGAAGATGATCGAGCATTACCAATCGCTTGGCATCGACCCAATGACGAAAACCTTAGTGTTTACCGATGGTTTGAACTTCGAGCAAGCGCTGGAAATTTGTGAGCACTTCCAAGATCGTGTTCAAGTGAGTTTTGGTATTGGTACGTCACTAGCGAACGACATGGGTGATTACGCAAACGCGCAAGGCATCGCATACAAGCCACTGTCTATTGTGATTAAGATGGTGTCATGCAATGGCTCACCAGTTGCTAAAATCAGTGATGAGCCAGAGAAAGCGATGTGCGAAGACATCTTCTTTTTAATGAACTTGAAGCGTCGTTTTGAGCAGCCACTTGATCTTGACGAGTGCCGTGTACTGATCGACCGTCTAGAGGATGAAGGAGATAATTACCTCATCGACGCCTGATAAGAGAAGTGAATGATTGATAAAAAGAGTGGTGCAAATGCATCACTCTTTTTGTGCCTCACAAACTTCGTTATATTTGATCTCGCACAGTGCCCCACACTTTGTGCGATAAGGGAGACGTTTACTACCTGTATTGGCACGAACCCTCTTTACAATAAGCCCCTCTAGGTCGGCACTCTTTAGGTGTTTTTCTCGAACCTTCTTCCAGTAATCATCAAAAGCCATACTTCACCGTGTTGTCATTTTTATTTTTATAAATTTGTTATTATTCTATGCAACACATTCCAGCTTCTAATGTCAGAAAAATCCTAAAAATCGTTAAGCAAAAGGCGATTTGTTGTAATGCTCTCGTTTCTTGATTTTTAACTTCTATGGTTTCGACAAATTTATATCGGCAAACCTAGAAGGCGATTTGGTTATAGTACAAACAAAGATCAGGTCGGGAACTTACGATGAATTTGGTTGTGCATCTACAGAAGAAAGTGATTAACAAACACGGTTATGAGTGGGCGACGCGCCAAGCGTGGAAGTGTGGCATCAAAGCGAACCTTGTTAAGCGTGTAATTGGCATTTACAAGGGGCAAATCGTGTGTGTTGTTGAAGGTTGCCGCGCTGAATTGACGACACCAATTAATAACCCTCTGCATGACGATGAAAAACAAGGCCGTTACGTATTTGTTGGCGGAATTCTCTGGGAGCCAAACAATATCATTGCTCCGGGTTTTCCTGACTTTATGTTTATGCACTTACGTAGCCTTAGCCATCGTCATAAGTATCTAACGGATGATGAATTGTTTTTAAGTTTGGCTTAAGCATTCTGGAAAAATCGGATGACGAGTCTCTTTCTTAAATCTTTACTCGGTGCAGTCGCAGTGTTGATCATTGCTATGCTGTCGAAGTCGAAAAGCTTCTACATCGCGGGTTTGGTGCCATTGTTTCCAACTTTTGCGTTGATCGCTCATTTTATTGTGGGCAGTGAACGAGATATGGAAGCCTTGCGGCAAACGGCACTGTTTGGTATCTATTCTCTTATTCCTTATGCCGCGTATCTGATTTCAGTCTTCTATTTTAGCTATCGCTTGAGCTTGGTTGGCACATTAACAGCGGCGACACTTGTTTGGGTTATGTTTGCTTCGATGTTGCTTGCATTTTGGACGCGATGGATGGTGCCTGCGTAATTATTACCCATCCTTACAATGTAGTTAGCCGAATACTCATAGCTCACCCTGATGTGATCTAGCTCTGATTTACCGTAGCTTGCTTTTTTGCTGACGTCACCTTAATAAAACAATGTTTTTTAACCTGCTAATGACAGAAGGCTTAATTTGACCTGATGTGAATTTCAGTTCGCGATTTACTATACCGCCAAGCAAAGATAACTGTACTGGGAAGTAATCCATGAATATGAAATCTATCGCAATCGCTGCAGCTGTTGTTGCTGTACTAGCAGGCTGTAAAGATAAGACGCCACCGGCACCAACAGAAGCGAACATTACGCTTGTTGAAGCGGTAACTGAAACAGTGAAGAACCCACACCAAGTGTGTAAAGACGTGGTTGTGACTCACCAAGTTGCACCGAAGGATAACAACAAGATCCTTGGCACGGTCGGTGGTGCCGCGGCAGGTGCTGCGTTAGGTAACCAAATTGGTGGCGGTTCAGGTAAAGTGATTGCAACGGCGGCAGGCACTATCGCGGGTGCAATGGCGGGTCGCGAAATCCAAGACAATGTTCAGAAGGGTGATGTTGTGACATCAACTGAGAAGCAATGTCATACCGAGTACACGACTTCTGAAAAAGTAGTCGGTTACGATGTCACTTACGAGGTTGCTGGTGCGCCAACCACGGTTCGTATGAAGAGCAAGCCTGCAGGCAAGACACTCCCAATTCAAGATGGCAAAGTGGTTCTACCGCAATAATCGCCGACAAACTTGAATATAAAAGCCCTTTGCTTAAACGAGCAAAGGGCTTTTTTGATCATGCAGTAATTACTTCTCGACAAAATAGTCGACTAAGGTTTTGCGCCACTCTCTCGACTCTCTAATCTGCAATAATGCGCGATTGATCTCTTCCTCATATTGGTTGTTTTCGGTCATGATGAAACCGTAGTTTTGTTTTTCCAATTGGTAAGGTAACACTTCAAGGTTTTCAAATTGTCCGCTCTGTCTGCCGTTACCAATCATGTACTTTAGGACGACATCATCAGCGACAATTGCTTCAACTTCCCCGTTCTCCAATGCTTCCAGCAAGGTTGTCATGTCGTCGTAGCTTTTGTGTCGAATACCAAAACTGGTGAGCATGAGCGAAGAGGTCGTTGCTCCTTTGGCGCCAACTTGAACTTTGGCAAGGTCATTGACGCCTTTGATTTGAGAATATCCTTGGCTGAGCGTGAGCTTACTGGCTAAAACAGCGGTAATACTTGCGATGAAGAGCATGCTAAGTACACCGATTAGAACAGTGACGATACGCCCAGTCAGGCTCTTAAACTCAAAATAATTGAAAGGGCCGCGAGTGATAAACAGTAAGCCAAGTATAAAGCTCTCAACCCAGCGACCGATTCGACTGTTCATTGAATACAGCTTTTCATTCTTTCCTTTCTCTATGATGTAGAAAAAAGCGCCGACTAAGCCTGCTATCAATACAATTGCCCCAATGATCAGCCATAACGCAGGGTTCAAGAATATCGATTTTAAGGTATGTAGGTAGCCTTGACGCTTAACCGCGATGGCGAGGTGTGTTTCATAAAAGGAGTGAGAAAAATCGGCAAATAACTCTCGTTCTGGTGTGATCGATATACAGGAGACACCAATATCGACTTGGCCAGTTTCAATCGCACCGAGGAGATCGTCGAGAGGATGATTTTCAAACTGAAACTCTACTCCCATGTTTTTGGCAATTCGCTCCCATAGCTCAACACTCAGGCCACTAAGTTCTTCACCAGTCGAATGAATAACAAAGGGAGGACAGGGATAAGTACCGACTTTGAGAGGGGCAGCGAAGGAGGCTGAGCTAAATAAGACAATAACGAAAAGTGCGGAAGTGACAAAGTGTTGAAGTGTCGATTTGAATACGTTTTGCATGCACAAGACCTCAAATAAGAGGCAGCTGTGAATTGTATCGAGAGCGAGAGTCACCCTAAAAAAATAAGAATGTTCAGAAACAGAGGGGGGGTGACGAATTCAGTACTGCCCTAGTTTTATTATTTACGTTTTTAACTATAGCAGTTGTTACCAAACAACAAGGGACAGTGAATTGCCCCTTGTTTCGGTGTCGTCTACGCCACAGGAGCTTGGTGGTGCTGTTGCTCTTCTGCGAGTTTGGCAGCTTGCGCTTGTTTTTGTTTGCGGCGTTCTCGTTTGGATAGCCAAACCAGAGGCACCACAATCATTACAGTACCAATTGCCATAAAGATATCCGGCACTTCACCAAACCAAATCAAACCAACGATTACTGCACCAATCAAGCCGCTATATTCTGCGCTGGCAATTTTGTTGCTATCGATAGAGCGATAAGCCAACACACAGGTTGCTGCATAAATCATGATGAACAAGCTTGAACCTGCCGCAATAGGGAAGGAACTCCAATCCCATGCTTCACCTTCAATAAACACCAACAACAATGATACCGGGATGCCGGCTAGGTTAGTCATCAACAGTGTGTGTGGCACAGATTGGTTCTTTGGCAGTTTGCGGATCAGCAGGTTGTTGATCGCCAAAGTGACTGCGACAACCAATGCCGATAGTGCTGCCCAATCAATCTGATCGGGACGAATAATCACAAGCACGCCTGCAAAGCCCAACACTGCCGCCGCAATTGATTGACCGGAAAGTTTCTCTCCAAAGAAGATGGCCGCCAGTGGCAGCATGATCAAAGGCGCGGCATAGAAGATCGCGTTCGCGGTGGCGAGTGGCATCGACGAGATGGCAAACACCATGAAAATCGCGCCAGTTAACCAAACGTGCGCACGAACTGCATGCCACTTGAAGCCTTCCATTAATGGGGCTTGTTTAGTGAGTAAATACACGGGTAGTAACATCATCACAGCTGACAATTGTCGGTAAAACACAAACTGAAAAACCGGCACTTCATTACCGACACTTTTGATCAAAGCGTCTGAGAGCACCGCAACTAGGTTACCAACGATTAATAGCAGCATGGCTGCACCGACAGATGTGACTTTCACTTTATTCCTCTCCTCATTCTTTGCCAAAGAGTAGGTGATGTCATAGGATGAAGTGAAATGATATTTATTAGTTTAAGTATGAGATTTTTAGATAATGAAACTACCACCTCTTAGAGCGGTCCACTGTTTCGAATCCGTTGCGCGCAATTTGAGTTTTTCCCTTGCAGCAGAAGAGCTCAACGTGACCCAAAGTGCGGTGAGCCATCAGATCCGTATATTAGAAGACTACCTTGGTGAAGCCTTGTTTATTCGCCAGGGGCGTAAGTTGTCACTCTCGGATACCGGCTTTCGTTATCTTGAAGATATCAGCCCTGCTATTAGCGCGATTGCGATGGCGAGTCAAAAGGTGCGTGAAGGAGAAAAGGGCAGTCTACGGCTAGCGATTTACAGCTCGCTGGCGGTGAAATGGCTGATCCCAAGATTGGCGGACTTTAAGCGTCAGTACCCAGAAATCGATCTCTCACTCAATATGGTCGCCGGAGATCCCGAACAAACCGATAGTGTTGGTGATTGTTTTATCACAGTGCAAAAGCCGAAGCGTAATTATATGGCAGTACGCTTATATGATGAGACTTTGTATCCGGTATGTAGCCTCAATATCTGGAAAGAAATTCAAGACCAACCAATGCCGAATGCACTCTGGCACTATCCGATCCTTTCTACTGACTCTATCTATCGCGAACGAGGTAAAGATTGGGCAGAGTGGTGCAAAGCCGGTGGGTTTGAACTGCCAAAAGACATTGATATGCAGCACTTCAGTCACATGCTGCTTGCTATCGAAGCCGCTCGTTACGACCAAGGCATTACGTTCGCTAATGACTTCATGTTGAATGAACGAGATAAAGCTCAGGATTTGGTCTATATCCCTTCGCATGGACTGGAAACGGGAGATAGCTTTTACTTCGTGTATAAGAAGAATCGAGCTCACCAGCCAGAAATCATTAAGTTGACCAACTGGCTTAAACAGCAGTGCTTATAAACAAGAAAGGGAGGCACTCGGCCTCCCTTTTCGATTCAAAAAAGCGATTATTGCTTTTTGATCAGCGTTTTAATCACATCAATCGTGTATAGCTGGCAATCGACAGCGGTTTGCGGATCGAAGTCTTGCTTATGTTGATCGGTGTTCGACAGGATACGGATGCTAACGAAAGGTACTTGGTAAGCTTGAGCAACCAATGCCGCTGATGACGTTTCCATCTCTTCAACAGACGTACCGTAGGTTTCATGGAACCAGTTGATGCGGTCTACTTCGCGGTTCCATTCGTCCGCTGAACCAATCAAGCCTTTCACAACTTTGCCTTTTTTGTATTCTTCAGACAAAGAAAGAGCAGTTTCAACTAGCGCCGGATCCGCTTTGAATTGTTTATGTTCAACAAACTCACCGTTTTCACGTAGACGCATGGTTACGTCGAAGTTCTGCCACTTCGTTGGGTCGATGCCTTTGCCTTTTTCAGTAAACTCAGACTTGTAAGAGCCCATGTTGAAGCTGGCTTCACCCACGACAATGTCACCACGGTATAGCTCAGGATCGTGACCGCCTGATGTGCCTTGGTTGATGATGTACTTAGGATTGAAGTGTTCAATCGCAATCGTGGTAGAAGCGGCAGCATTCGCCAAGCCAACTTCAGTACGAGAAACCACGACTGGGTAGCCGTCGATTTCACCTTGCCAGAAAGTCCAAGAACCAACGGTGGTTTCTTTCGCATCATCCAATGCTTCAACCAACGTACTGGTTTCAATATCCATTGCACCCTGAACAAGGATAGGTTGAGTTTGAGCGAAAACAGAGAAGGAAAGTACTGCAGGAACAAGTGCAGCGAAACGTTTAAAGATTTGCATACGACATACTTACAAATGAAAAAGATGGCGCAATCTATCAATAGCAATCGTTTGCGTCAATTGGTGCCGTTGTTATTTTTCTCAATAAATGAAAATTCTTGATTGTCGTTCTAATTAACGAGAATGAAAAAATCCGAGCGGGGGAGGCTCGGATTGGGTCTTTATCAGGATGAGATGAAGTCGCTATTCAGCATTAAGGCATTTTGCTTAGGTTGTAGAATGACGCTAGCTCGCCTGTTGCTTTTTCGCCGTTCATATCCAGCTTCATTAGCATGTTTTCACCAACGAAGTACTGGTTTGGACCGGATTCATCAACTAATGTGATGGTGTTGCCTGATTCGTTCCAAGTGAACTTACCTTCCGATTTGATTGGGTCGCCTTCTTTACCCTCGTACAGTTCTACCAATGAGTAAGTGCCGTCTTCGTTCAGGGTTAGCGTGGTATCGATACCCGCGCAATCAGCACAAGGAAGTTTGCCTTTGTAAATGCCGTTCCAATCCAGCGCATTTTGCGCGTTGTGACCAGAATCAACAAAAGTATCTGTGGTGATCACTTGCTCTTCTTCAATCGGTGTTGCATCAACGGTGGTTTCAACTTCTGTTGCTTGAGGAACCTCAACCGCAGTTGTCTCCGCGGGTTTCTCATCCTGACAGCCTGCTAAGATAACGACTGCACCAGTTAGTGCTAATAGTGTCTTTTTCATAATATTCCTCTCTAAATCAACGAGTTGATATACCAAAATAATCTCGTTGCTTGTATGCTAAGGTCACTTGGGTATACCGTGATAATAATAGACCTGTTTCCTAAACCTGCGTCAGAACAAAGCAAACCATTGAACAGCCTTTGTAAGAAAAACTCTTTAACGTCAGTGGTTTGAAAATAAAATGGAATAGGAAAAGAAAAATGGAAGAATTGGTTATAGGTGCGCTTAGGATATTGGGAGCACTTATTCGTTGGTTGTTGATCGAACTTTGTTTAGACAGGGTTGCTTATAGTATCGGTTACGCGGGATTGTATATTCTGACGTTAGGTAAAAGGCCGCATCGTCCCGTCTCGACAGAAATGCAGGGGCGGATTGTTCTGTTTGGTATCGTGTTGAGTCTGTTAATTTTCGCACTGCTTATATGGCTGTAGCGATAGCAATAACACCAATAGTAAAGAGACAACAAAGCAAACAAAAAGGCTCATCCGACGATGAGCCTTTACGGTATTAAGATGCCTTATCCATTACTGGAGGCGTTTTGACCTCCTTTGGCGGCGACACCTCTTCGGTGTTATCAGTAAAGATTTCAGCCACGGCGCTACGTTCTAGTTCACCTTGCAGATTACCTTCGTCATCCACAACCGGCAGTGAGTAGTCACAAGACATGGTGTCTGGTAGCACTTCTTCAATTACGGAATCAGGAGAGACAACAGGCACTTCTTCGTAGATTTCTTCTGCCAGCTCTTGCGCGGCATCCGTCTTCGCTGCGTCTAGCAAGCTTTCTTTGGTAACGACTCCTTGATAGCCTTCATCGGTCACGTGGTACGCGTAGTCTTGTTTCACGCGTTTCATCTCGACAAGGGCTTCTTCGATAGTCGTAGCTGCAATGCGATATGCTGGTGGCTGCATTACGGTTTCTACCGTAAGCGCTCTAGCTCGGTTTACGTCCTTAACGAAGGCTTCTACATATTCATCGGCAGGGTGGAGCAGAATCTCGTCTGGAGAACCTTGCTGTACTAACTCGCCATCTTTCAAAATAGCGATACGGTCACCTAAGCGAAGCGCTTCGTCCAAATCGTGAGTGATAAAGATAATGGTCTTATGTAGCTTCTCTTGCAGTTCAATCAGCTGATCTTGCATCTCGCTCCGGATCAGTGGGTCGAGTGCCGAGAATGCTTCATCCATCAATAGGATCTCAGCGTCAGTCGCCAGCGCGCGAGCTAAACCAACGCGTTGTTGTTGGCCGCCAGAAAGCTGAGCAGGGTATTGGTTCTCGTAACCTTTAAGGCCGACTGTCTCCAACCATTCGTTGGCTTTCGCAATGCGTGCTTCTTTCTTGATGCCTTGGATTTCCAAGCCGTAAGCGACGTTGTCAACCACAGTGCGATGAGGCAAAAGGCCAAAGCGTTGAAATACCATCGACATTTTATGGCGACGAAACTCTTCCAACTCTTTTGAAGACAGCTGCATCACGTCGACGCCTTCAACCAAAATTTGCCCCATGGTTGGGTCAATCAAACGGTTGAAGTGACGAATCATGGTCGACTTACCTGAGCCAGATAGACCCATGATAACGAAGATTTCGCCTTTGTTAATTTGCAGGTTGATGTCTTTTAAACCGACGGTATGACCCGTATCAGCAAGAATTTGGTCTTTGCTCTGACCTTGTTTTACTCGCTCGATGACTGTTTTTGGCTTTGGTCCGAAGATCTTGTACAGCCCGCTGATTTCAATAAGTGGCTTAGTCATGTTTCAGATCTCCTAAGTGTGCTTGGGTTCGCTTCGCGTAAGCTTGCGACGCACGGTCAAACAGAATCGCCAGTGCTACAATCGCTAGGCCATTAAGCAGACCAAGCGTGAAGTACTGGTTGGTGATTGATTTCAATACTGGCTGACCTAAGCCTTTAACGCCAATCATAGAAGCGATAACAACCATAGACAGCGCCATCATGATGGTTTGGTTGATACCAGCCATAATGGTTGGCATTGCCAAAGGTAATTGTACGCCGACTAAGCGTTGCTTGTTACTTGCACCAAAGGCGGTGGCGGCTTCAAGTACTTCTTTGTCTACGAGTCGGATGCCTAAGTTGGTCAGACGAATCACGGGTGGGATTGCGTAGATAACAACCGCAATCAAGCCAGGGATCTTACCGATACCAAGGAGCATCACGACAGGAATCAGATAGACGAACGCGGGCATGGTTTGCATCACATCGAGCAGTGGTGTCACGACGGATTGCACACGATTTGAGCGCGCCATGGCAATACCAATTGGAATGCCGAGCGCAATAGCGAGCATGGTACAAACCGTGATGATGCTGAGCGTCCGCATCGTGTCTTCCCACATGCCAAAGTACCCAATCAGTATCAATGACACGAAACACGCGACAGCCAGTTTCCATGAGCGACTAGCGGCATAAACCAATGCAGTACACACACCAAGAATGATCATCCATGGTGTAGAAATGAGGAGTTTTTCGAACCAAACGAGAAATGAGAGAAGAGGGTCGAAGAATGATTCAATAAGGTCGCCGTATTCGCGAGAGAAATCGCGGTAGGCTCCATCTAAGGTTTTGCGGATGGCTCTGAGATCTGAGCGATCCATTTCTGGGAATTCGCTAAGCCAATTCGAGTCAGACATGTTTACTTCCTTTTCTTGCCGAGACTCAAGCGAGCCTCGGCATACAACAATTTTGGTATTCCTATACCATTTACGAAACGTCTAAGTCTTACAGTGCACCTTGCACTTTTTTAGCTACGTCTTGTGGAACCCATGCGTTCCAGATCTGCGGGTAATTTTCTAGGAAATGGAACATGGTTTCTTCACCGTCTGCTTGGTTGTCTTCCATCCAAGCTAATAGCTGGTTCATGTCCGCATTGGTGAAGCCACGCTTAGTGAAGTAGTCGTAAGCGGCTGGAGAGCGTGAAGCAAACTCCTCAGTCGTAATGGTATGAACTGGTGAAGGTGGGTACATGGTTGCTTTTGGATTTTCACAGTCTGTTTGTGTTGTACAGCTGACGAACTCTTTCTCATCAACGCCGCTACCAAAATCCACTTTTACCATGTCGTATTTACCAAGAACCGCAGTAGGTGCCCAGTAGTAACCGAACCACGCTTCTTCACGCTCGTAGGCTTTTGCAATTGAGCCAGACAGACCGGCACTTGAACCTGGGTCGATGATGTCGAAGCCTGCGTCAGCAAGATTCATCGCTTTGAAAAGATTGCCGGCGCTAATTTGACAGTTCCAACCGGCAGGACAGCTGTAAAATGCCGATTTTGCTTTGTCTTCAGGATGAGAGAATAACTTCGCGTGCTTTTTCACACCTTCGATGGTTTTCATTTCAGGGTATTGTTTAACAAGATAGGCTGGGATCCAGAATCCTTCTTCACCACCATCGACGAGCGCTTTACCTGCATAGCGTAGGCGTTTTTCTTCGACACCTTTGTCTAGCGCGTCTTTAAGGCTGTTACTCCACAGTTCAGGCGCCACATCAGGCTGTCCTTTTTCAATCATTGATGTGCCTGTCGGCATGGTGTCGCCAGGGATGAGTTCGGCATCACAGCCGTAGCCGTGCTCAAGAATAAAACGGTCCACATTGGCAATCAGTGTTGCAGAGTTCCAGTTCATATCTGCAATGGTAACCGTTCCACACTCACTTGCGTTTGCGTTGGTTGCTGCTAGCGCACCAATCGCTAGTAGTAAGGGAGTTTTGTACGTCATATTGAGTTTCCTTTCTCTAAATAGCTCACTTAGGGTAACGAATTAATCATTAGTGTTCAAACTAATGTGTTGGGTGAATTATAGCTTTATTTGTTAACAATCGTGAAAACGAAGGTGAATGTTTGATGAAAATAGCCTCATGAATGAGAGGTTTTTTATCGACTCATGTCAATGAATCGTATGGTGGTTTGTATGTGTTATTGCATTATTGTTAGATGTCTAATGAATATTTCGCTGTTGATGAGATTTTTGCAAACTAAGATATTGGCATATGCTAAAAACTTTAATTGGCATATGCCATTAACGGGCGTAAGGTGAAGGTGTTTTGTAGAGAGGATGTGATGGCGAGACCAAAAATAGAAAGACGTATATGTGGACGTGCAGCGCACCATTGTTTTAAGCCCAATGGCGTACCGTTTTATGATCTAGAGAAGGTCAACATATTGCCAGAAGAATTAGAAGCATTGCGATTGGCCGATCTGGAAGGATTGAGCCAGCAGCAAGCTGCCGACCAAATGGGAGTCTCTCGCCAGACCTTTGGTAATACGGTTAAAAGCGCGCGTTTTAAAGTCGCGAAAAGCCTAGTTGAGGGTCATGCACTTGTTTTTCCTGACCAGGAGTCAAACTCATGATTTACGCTATTCCGAATGACGGCGAACGCGTCGCCAATCATTTTGTTAAAGCCCCATACATTGCGATTTATTCCGATACGGAAGGGCTGTTGAAAAACCTAGCTAATATTGCTTCTATGCCACAAGCTGGCTGTAAAGCAAAATCTCAACTTATTCAATCTTTGCAAGAATATCAGGTGGATGCGGTGCTGGTTCGTAACATTGGTGAACGTGCGCTTGGGAAGCTTTTGAGCAGTGGTAAGCAAGTCTTCAAGCTATCGACTCGCAGCTCACTGGATGATGTGATGGGTGTACCTCGCTCACCATTAACGGTTGCGACGCAAGGTCGCCCTTCGACCAATCATGCCAAAAAAGGTGGTTGCGGTGGCTGTGGTAGCAAAAAAGCGCTGTCGCTATTGATCAATCCTCAATCTCAATCAAAAAACACACTCATGACGTTGCGCCCGACTAAACTTAAAGCATTAGTTTCTTCTTACGTGAAAGAGGTGAAGTAATGGTTTGGTTGTTCACTTTTTTGGGGTTCTTAGCCATCATTTTGTTGATGTCACTGGGCGTGATCTTTCACAATAAACGTATTCAAGGCAGTTGCGGTGGCTTGAATAACGTTGGCGTTGACAAAGTGTGTAACTGTGAGACTACTTGCGCAGAGAATGAACGCCGCCTTTATCAGATCCAAGAGCCAAGTTCGAAAGTTCAATAGACCCTAATATTGTCTAGAAGATCAAATTTTTAATGGTGAGTTTTTGCGCATTTTTTGTTCGCTTCTACGCTTAAGATTCGTCTTAATAAAGGAGAACCAAAATGGCATTTATGAAGCAGGATATCCCAAACCGTGTAACGGTGTACCATGACAATGTCGATCAGGAACAAGAACTAAAGAATGCGATGTTGCCAGAGAAGCCACGCTATTTTAACGGTTCTCCTACCTATAAAGCCGACAGTGTAGAGCAGTTCCAAACCAAACTGGACCAGATTGGTATGTCGTTAGATAAATAGACCTCAACTGAATACAACAACGCCCTCAAGTTTCGAGGGCGTTTTTTGTTGGTGAAGTTAATTGTGTTAAGTCTTAGCTTTACTGTGTCGCTTCGTTGCAGACCTGTTTTTGTACTGCTGGTGGCGCTGGTTCGTAATGGCTGAGCGTCATGTTAAAACTGCCTTCACCGCCAGTAATTGAGCGCAGACGACGAGCATAATCTTGCAGCTCGTTGACCGGAGACTTGGCTCTTAACATGGTGAAGTTCGCGTCGATAGGCTCAGTACCTTCAATAAGACCGCGATTACCAGATAAATCGCCGGATACATCACCCACATTTGCGGTTGGAATATGAAGCTCCATTTGAACAATCGGTTCGAGCACAATCGGGTCTGCGTTGTTGATCGCATCTAAGAAGGCTTTCTTACCTGCGATGACAAACGCGATTTCTTTTGAGTCAACCGAGTGGTATTTACCATCGTAAACGGTCACCTCGACATCTTTGATTGGGTTACCAGAAATCGCTCCTTCTTCTAGTGCTTGAACAATGCCTTTTTCCACTGCTGGGATGAGCGCGGTAGGAATCGCGCCGCCTACCACTTTATTGATGAACTTGAAGCCCGCACCCCGCTCGAGTGGGCGTACTTTTAATTGTACTTCACCAAATTGACCGGCACCGCCACTCTGTTTCTTATGACGATAATGACCTTCTGCTGGCTTGGTTATGGTCTCAAAGTATTCGACGCTTGGTTGGCTGGTCTCCACTTCCAATTTGTAAACAGAAGACATTTTCTCAAGCGCTACTTTGAGGTGGAATTCACCCTGACCACTGATGATGGTTTCATTAGTACGTGCGCGATGTTCGATTCGAAGAGAAGGATCTTCACTGGCTATTTTATTCAGCACATCCCCAAGCTTTTGTTCGTCGCCACGTTTAACAGGCTTGAGGCACAGCGAGTACATTGAATCTGGGAAGTTGAGGGTTTTGAGTTGCACGCCATCTTCTTCATGAGAGTCATGAACAATGGAATCAAATTCCAACTCATCCACTTTGGCGAGCACACAGAAATCGCCAGCAAGTGCCCTTGGGATCTCCGTTCTGTCTTTGCCTTGCAATTGGTAGAGATGACCGACTTTAAATGCTTTGTTGCTTTCGCCGATGTAGAGTTGACTGCCTGCGTTGATTTCACCTTGGTAAACACGTAAGTAGGCGAGTTTGCCCATGTAAGGATCGACGCTGATCTTGTACACATGCGCCACGCTGTGCTCAAGTGCTTCGCAGTTTACTTTTACCTTCTTGCCGTTTTTCTCCAACAGTGGTGGGTTGCCTTCATTTGGCATCGGCATTATTTCCGCAAGAGTTCTGAGCAGTAGTTCTACCCCCGCACCGGTTTCGGACGACACAAAGCAGATTGGAATCACGTGTCCGGTTCTCAATGCTTCTTCAAATGGATCATGCAGCTGCTCTGCTGTCAGTTCTGAGCCTTGTTCGAGATACAGTTCCATCAACTCTTCATCGACTTCAATCACTTGGTCTATCAAGGTTTCATGTGCTTCTTCGACTTTGGCGAGCAAGGTGTCGCGTTCGATCTCTGGTTCGAAATAGCAATCCACCACCGATTGAGCATCGGCTGAAGGTAAGTTGATTGGTAAGCAATTATCACCAAAGTGTTGGATGATATTTTCCATCACTGCTTCAAGTTGGTTGCCGTGGTTGTCGAGCTTGTTGATGATGATCATCTGGCACTTTTGCTGCTCTTTAGCAAAGGCGAACAAGCGGTCAGAAGTTTGGTTGATGGGCATTTGTGGGTCGATGATCAATGCGGAAGTTTCAACGGCAGGGAACACGCTGAGTGTGCGTCCGAGTAATTCACTTTGTCCGGGAGTGTCGATGATATTGAGGCGGTGTTTGTTCCAACTTAGGGCGACTGGTGTGGCTTCGATACTGTGTTGATATTGGATGGATTGTTGGTCGAAATCGGTCACCGTATCGCCTTTTTCCACACAACCTAAATGGTTGGTAGCTTGGCAGGTGTAGAGCAGTTTTTCTATCAGTGTGGTTTTGCCGGTACCCGTTTGACCGACAAAGGCGATGTTGCGGATCTTATTGATAGGCATAGAGCCTCCTTGCAAATGACGTGCGAAACCGAGTGAGCCTTTAGCGGCCAATCAACGATTCCAAAGCAAACCTGATATCAGGCACGAACTGCATTGGAGTAGGGCGGGTTTACCGCCTTTTCGTCTTCCATGTCATTTTTCGGATGACTCTATACATACAACCACCACCTTGCTGAAAAAGCGCATTAGAGGTTACTACGGTATTAGCATGCCGTAATAACCCCGTAATTTATGTGACTTATTTCATGCTGATGGTGATTGTTTTTTAATCTAGGTCATGAAATGGGTGATGGGGTGATCACTGATCCTTTACAGGACGATATCACCTTCTCGATATACCAAAGCAGGCTCAACATCCTGACCCAGTAAAACCGGACCATCTAAGTCGACCACTTTCGATTGGACAGCGATAGGTAGCGCTGCACGCATCGCCAGTGAAGTGCCTAACATGCAACCAGACATCAAGGTAAAGCCAAGGCGTTTCGCTTCTTCTGCAAGCAGTAGGGCTTCGGTAAGACCACCCGTCTTGTCGAGCTTGATGTTGACCATCTCGTATTTGCCCACTAATTCATGCAATTGCTGGCGTGTATGGCAACTTTCATCGGCACAAAGTGGAATTGGGTGCGAAATGTCTTTTAGCTTGTCATCGTCATTCGATGGCAAAGGCTGCTCAATCATCGCAATATTCAGTGGCGCTAGCGCGGCAAAGGTGGCGTCTAAATCCAGTTCTTGCCATGCTTCGTTTGCATCCAGCACGATCATTGCCTCAGCTGCCGCTTCACGAACTGCGCGAACACGCTCAATCACTTGTTCGCCGTCGAGCTTCACTTTAAGTAGTTTTGCGCCTTGTTCGATGTAACTACGGGTCTGGTTTGCCATTGCCTCTGGCGTGTTAATCGACACGGTCATCGCAGTGACAATCGATGTTGGCAGTTCAAATAAGTCTTGAGTGTGTTGCTTGCCCGCTAGCTTAGCTTGTAAGTTCCACATCGCGCAGTCGAGTGCATTACGTGCCGCACCACCAGGGAGAAGGGTTTGCAGCTGTTCTCTGAGAGAGACTATGTTCGCATCGCCTTTGGCAAACAAACCTTGTAGTTCATGGGCGGCTTGAGAAATGGCTTTGATCACCGATTCCACCGACTCGCCGTAACGGGGATAAGGCGTACATTCACCTTGGGCACTGATGCCATTCTGCTCTATGGTTACTCGCACCACGTGGCATTCGGTTCTGCTGCCACGTGATATACGGAAAGGCGTCGCCATCGCAATGGTGACGGGCTCTACATGAATTTTCATCGCGTCTACAATCCTTAAATCGCAACTTAAATCGCAATAATGTGTTGAGCAATTTGCTCTACGCCAAAACGCACAGGGTCGGTCACTGGTACTTGGTATTTCTCAGTCCAGTCTTGGCAAAGCTGTGCGGCATCATCTTCACTGATTGCAGAAGTATTCAAGCAGATTCCGACAAGACGTGTGTCAGAGTTTGTTAAACGTGCCGCTTGTAAATTCGCTTCGATGGTTTGCTCAATCGTTGGCAACTTAGCATGAGGAAGGTTGCGAATGTGTGGGCGACCGATCTCGTGACACAATACCAAAGCGTCTGCTTGTGCACCGTGAAGCAAGCCTAAACTCACGCCAGCAAAAGAGGGATTGAACAGTGAACCTTGCCCTTCAATGATGTCCCATTCGTGGTCAGTAAACTCAGGGCTAATGGCTTCCACTGCACCAGAGATAAAGTCCGCGACAACCGCATCAATCGAAATACCACTGCCCGCGACTAAGATGCCCGTTTGACCTGTGGCTTTGAACTCAGCTTTACAACCAGATTGCTGTAAGGCTTTCTCAATCGCGAGGGCCGAGAACATTTTTCCAACCGAGCAGTCAGTGCCAACCGTTAGTAAGCGTTTACCTGAGCGCGCCTTACCATTGCCCACTTTCAACGGTTCATCGTAATGGCGCACATCGTGCAGTTTGGTCAAGCCACGTTGCTGTAAGTCATTCAAAGGCGCGAATTCAGAAAGACGTTGGTGCATACCTGAGGCAATTTCAAACCCCATTTCCGCCGCTTCGAGCAAGGTTGATTGCCATGATTCAGGAATAACACCGCCAGGGTTTGCGGTACCGATGACAAGCGTTTTTGCGCCTTGCTGCTGAGCCTGTTGCAGCGTCATGTCGGTTAAACCTAATGAAACGGTTTCTGACGTAAGACGAAGCTGACCTAAGCAAATCTCTGGGCGCCATTGGTGAATTCCGCGCGCGGTTTTTGCCGCTAATGGGTCGGTGACGTCGCCAAGAAAAAGTAGGTAAGGTTGAGCAATTTGCATGATGGTTCCCTCTGTCATTCGTACGTTTTCAGACAATGTAGTCAGTTTGAAGAGGGAAGCCGAATGCCTATTTGTTGTGTGCCTATAACTTAAGGTTATAGGTGAGCATGAGTGCTAACTTACTGATTAACATGCTGCTTTAACGACTCAATAAAAAGCTTGGTCGATATGGATTGCGGCGAGTGTTCTGCAAACAAGATAGAGATAGAAAATGACAGCGCTGGAGAAAGTGAGTGCACGCTTACTGATTCGTCATCTTGATACTGTTTTGCTGTCCATGGGTCGACAATCGCAAACCCGGCATGATGCTTGACTAGCTCGGCGGCAGCGGCGTAACTGCGTACTGTGATCGCATGGTGATAATGTTCATCACGTGCAGAGAGTGTTTGATGAAGCAACAAACCTAGTGGGTCGCGACTGTCCAAGCCAATGATTGGCAGATCGTGCTTAATCAAATCATCAAACGATACCGCGTCGTCGTCCGAATTGAGCGCTTCTTTTGGCGCAATCAGAACAAGTTGTTGCTTGAGTAAAATCTCACTCAAAATTGCGGGTGGCGCTTCTTCACCAAAGGCAATCGCTACATCCAATTCGTGCTTAAGTAAGCCTGAACACAGCTCATCACGGTTTGCGGTTAATAGTTCAAATGAGATGCCTTTTTGGTTCGATAGTGTCGCAACCGTTGGAGCAAGCAGTTGGGAAGCTAAGACAGGCGGCGCTCCGACTCTCAAGTGCTGAGTACCTTGCTTCACCTTATTGGTGAGGGAGCGAAATTGCCCAAGCTGTTGGTAGACTTTCTCTGCTTCTGGCAGTAAGGCTTTGGCTTCTTGGGTCGGCACTAAGCGACCTTTGACACGCTCAAACAGGGCAAAGCTAAGTTGTTGCTCCGTATGGGCAAGTACCCGAGTGACATTGGGTTGCGATACATGCAATAGGCGTGCGGCACCAGAAACGGTTCCGGTTTGCATGATGGCGTAAAAGACTTCCAATTGTCTTAAATTCACTGCGGTTTCCTTTGCGGTTATCGAGCAAGATAAGTTTCCCTAATTTACTTCATTCCTGTCTCTAACACTATGTTGTCGTTTTGTTGAAGTTTTCACTGCGCATTATTTTCATCGTTTTTGCGTTCCTGATTTGTTAACGTAGTGTTGCTTTTAAACCTCAAGTGAACTTGAGGAGATACGTTTATTGAACAAGAGGATAGAGATGGAAATCAGCGTAGGCGAAGTGGCGAAGCGTTCAGGGGTCAAGGTGTCCGCATTGCACTTTTATGAGCAAAAGGGATTGATTTCGAGCTGGCGAAATCAAGGCAATCAACGTCGTTATCATCGCAGTGTGCTTCGTCGCGTGGCGGTCATCAAAGCTGCGCAGCAAGTTGGATTGTCATTAGAAGAGATAAAACAGGCACTGGAAGAATTGCCTAAGCACCAAGCCCCAAACAAGGAACAGTGGGAAACCATGGCTAGTCATTGGCATGAGCAGTTAGAGCAGAAAATTCAAAAACTCAAAGCATTACAAAGTGATTTGGGAGGCTGTATCGGTTGCGGCTGCTTGTCGCTAGAAACCTGTGCATTAAGAAACCCAGAAGATGTACTGGGTAAAGAGCACGCAGGGTCAAATCTAACATTAGATGAAGAAGGTTGAGTCCTTCTTCATCGATGTGTTTGAAGAGTTAGTGTGGCAGGCTATTGTTCTGCAATAGAATACATCAAGCGTTCAAATCGCTCATGGCCATGGAGTAGCTCGAGATCGGGTTCTTCCGCTAATAGATCGCGAATGGATGGGCTGGTATCAATCGCACGCTCCAAGTCCTCAATCGCTTGCTCTTCAATCCCTAAACGAGAGTATGCACAAGCTCGTTGATACAAGGCTGGACCGTTGGTGTCATCTACTTCAAGAACTCGGTTACACAAGCTCAGTGCCCAATGGTACTCTTTGATCTCCATTGCCGCGTCAGCTTTGTAAGTCAATGCTTCCAAATCCCCCGGGCGAACAAGCAGAATTTCATCGTAGATATCGATACGTTGCTCAGGTGTCTGTGAGCTTTGTGCGCGAAGCCATAAGTTATGGATCTCGTTTATCTTTTCTATTTCTTTGTTGTTCTCACTGATAATACGAGTCTTGCGTTTTAAGTCGCGCTCTAATGCTAAAAATTTCTTTTCGTACTCTTGGGCTATTTTTTCCAAGCGTTTGTCTGCCATTTCTTTGGTGTTGTGCTTGAACTCGCGCAGGGATTGCCAACCAACAAAAGCAATGAGCGAGGCGACACCAGCAATGATGTAGAAGAAGTAAGTGACGGTGACATTGGCATAGTTCAGTGACTTATCGGCCACCGTTAACTCACGGTCAGTGATTTCAACAATCATTCTACGCTCTAGGTCTTGTTGCTCCTGACGAAGTGATTTCAACTCATCAAGGATATAACGCTCCATTAATGGTCGGTCTAAAAGGTCGGATTCTGAATGTTTTTCTTCTGATGCTAGGGTTGGAAAAGAGAGGAGAGCAGCGAAGAAGATGCCAATGAATAAGCGCATAGAACGTCCTTTTGCGTCGTGTGTGGTGTGATCCCTGAAACCATAGCAAATAGAGGCTAGTTTTAGCAAAAAACTGATAAAAAATGCTTGTTTTATAAAGTTTTCTAATGAGCGTGATACTTGTCCTTTTTATGGTGAATGGATATCCTTTCTTTTTATTGGAAATGTATGGCAAGCAGTATGGACGCAAAATCACAAGCCTATCTTGAGCAATATCTTCAAACATTATCTCAGCAAGAAAAAGACGCAATCCCATCGGTGAGTGCGGATTACTACTGCGCTGATGAACATAATGCAAATGCTTGCGCTGAATTGGTACGAATTGGTCAGAAAACCGCCTCTTGCAGCATGGAGCTTTGGTATAGCGAACAGGGAGAAATGATGCCTCAAGTTGGACACCTACAAGTTGTGACCAACTGGGATGGTGAACCTGTATGCGTCATTCGAATCACTGATGTTAGAACTTGTCGATATGCAGACGTGAGTGAGGAATTTGCTCACGCAGAAGGGGAAGGTGACCGCACAATGGCTTGGTGGCGAAAAGCGCACACCAGATTTTTTAAAGCGGAATGCGAAGAGCTGGGTATCGAATGGCATGAGCAGCGATTATTGCTTCTAGAGCGGTTTGAAGTAGTGTATCCGCAATTGAAATGAACCTGATAGAAAAAGGCTTGGTGAAATGCTAAGCCTTTTTCTAATAAGATTGTTTACGCCAATTGTTCTTGGCTATAGAGCTGTTGGATCAGCGTTTGCCACTCTTCTCTTAATACGCCATATTTTACTGAGTCGTAGTACTCGCCTTGGTAATAACGTACTTTGCGAATGCGTGCTTCTTGCTGCATGCCAAGCTTTTCTGCACAACGCATCATTCTTGGGTTACCTGACCATGTTGTTAAGCCCACTCGTTCTATGTCTTGGGTATCAAAGATGTGGCTTATCCAAGGCACGAGTGCGGAAAAGCCCAGCCCTCTATCCCAGTAGTTCGAATCGTAAATGACGATGCCAGCTTCCAACCAACGAGTGCTTTCACATTCCCAATACCAGCTCACTGAACCGACAGGTTTGCCCTCGAACTCAATCAACAACATGTCTTTGCCTTTCAGTAGGCGTTGAAATGTGTGGTTCCGAAAGCCTTCTAATGTCGGTGTTTGATAAGGGAAGTAAGGGCCATTAAATTGCGCCCAGCGTTCATCCTCAGTGATGAGCTTATAGAGCGCTTTGGCTTCTTCCGGAACGGCTCTTCTTAGTGTGACGCCTTGGAAATGGTACATAACACTCCTTTTAGTAACGGATTTATAGTAACGAGTTAACGTTTGACGGCAGTGATGCTGAACGTATGCCAATGTTTAGCGTTCCCAACAGCAGTGGTGCCGTCTTCATCCCTCTCATAAAAGTGGATGATTTCGTAATCGTCAAATAATGCTTCGACTTCTTCCTTAGTAAACGCACTGATATTTGAGTGTATGTCTGTACCAACCCAGGAATCGCGAATCCCCAGTAAATCGCCGCAGAATATACCACCCGGTTGTAATGTTTCGTTAATTCTCTGCCACACGCTTTCGAAGCGTTCACTAGGGCAAAAGAACAAGCTTGCACTGGCAATAAATAAACTGCACGGTGGGTAATCAAAGTCACTAAAGCAAGATTGCGATATGGAAAAGTTAGGATTGCCTTCGAAACGCGTCAAGCAAGTTTCCACCGCATCTTGATGAGTGTCAAACGCGTAAACGGTAAAGCCTTGATTAAGAAGGTAGTTTGAATCTCGACCAGTACCGCATCCTGCATCAATGGCGATTTTGCTGTCGAGCATAAGGAGATTGGCGGCACGTTCTACGTTTGGTCGGTGAGGTTGGCTTGCAACCTTTTGGTAGTATTCGTTCCATGTTACTGACATTGAGGTTCCTTTCTTATGTGTAAAAAACGCTAATCAGTGCTGAATAGCGTTTTGATTTAGATTTGCTGATTTTATCCTTACAGGGAAGCTAGAGCTGATCCTCTATTGGCAGGATGCCCGAGAACCAAGCGCCCATTTTCCGCCATACGCTGGCTTCTGGTTCTGAATCGAATGTTTCGCCTGTCGCTTGATCAAGCCAGATGATATCACCGTCTTTGATGGCAACCTGGTAGGCACTTTCTTTGAGTTGTTCAGGCAACATGGCGAGTGACTTCTGCACGTATTCTGGTTGTTCTATGACCACACCCATCTCTGTATTGAGCTCAGCTGAACGTGGATCCCAGTTCATTGAACCGACAAATAAGGTTTTACCATCGATCATCATGGCTTTGGCGTGGAGACTGGCTCTGCTGCTGCCCGTTAAGCTCCATTTGCTTTTGATTTTGGCGCTGGCTTTTACTTCCCAAAGTTTAATCCCTGCTTTAACCAAATCTTCACGGTATTTGGCGTACCAGCCATGAACGGCAAACACATCGTTTGATGCCAAGCTGTTAGTGACTATCGTGATATCAACTCCACGTTGGGCGGCTTCTGCTAGAGCTTTGGTTCCAGAATCCGTTGGCACGAAGTAGGGAGAGATCAAAACAAAGGACTCTTTTACATTTGCTAACAGCTCTCCCAAGTTCGCAACCAGTTGGCTTTCTTGAGTGGCAATCTTATCGGGCAAGTCGAACCAGACATCACCTTGGCCCCAATACAAATGAAGCTTGCCCTGCTGGAGCTCTTCATAAAGATCTAATTCTTTAAAGTTGTATGGGCCGGTGGAGAATTTTTCTTCTAGCTGCAGCTTTTTGACTTGAGCCTGAATCGCATCGTCTGCCACTTTTTCAGACTCAGGCACAATCCACTCCATTGGGATGGCATAAAGGCTGTTCCAATAAAGATCGAATTGATCCGCAGTTTGCGTCACCGCTTCACCGTAAAGCATCAAATCGAAATCACCAAATTCGACGTTAGATTCAAAAGAGAAGTATTCGTTACCAATATTTCTACCACCAACGATGGCGGAAACACTGTCAGAAATCAGAGACTTGTTATGCATACGTCGATTTAGGCGTTCAAAATCGCTTGCTAATGCGAATACGCGAGCATCTCTATAATGGTGCGGATTAAAAAGTCGAATTTCGATGTTTGGGTGAGCGTTCAGTTCTGCCATTCCTGCATCGTTTCGCTTTTGCATGTCATCTAGAAGCAGGCGAACGCGTACGCCACGTTGTGCTGCTTCATACAAACGCCACGTGATCAGTTGGCTGGTTTCGTCACTGCGATAAATGTAGTACTGCAAATCAAGACTTTTTTCTGCGGATTCAATTAATGCAATTCGGGCAAGGAGGGCATCGTTGCCTTGATTAAGCGGGTAGAAGCCCGTGTCTGAGTTAGGATCTTTGTCATAGCTTTCAAAGAATTCTGCCAACGCAGAGTCACTTTGGTAGCCGAACTGAAAGCTGGTCGATTTCTCACTAGGGTCCCTTGGCTGAATTGAGGAACAGGCCGAGATAAGTACAAGCATTGAACCGAGTAAGGTTTTAGAGAGAGAACGTAGCAATGCACACTTCCTTGTTAATACATAACGTAACTCTTTGATTATATATCAAGCGTTGAAAGTAGGTAATGCGAGCGATTGTAGCCAAGTCGCAGTTTTTTTAATCAAGCAATCGAATCTAAATGAGTCGGTATGGCTTTTGAGGGCATATTATTCGGGCGGACAATATCATGTTTTTTACTGATCTTTTACTCAAGAATGGTCAATATCACTAATATCTGGTGGTAATTACCAACACTACACTGATAGAAATAACCATTTGAAGTTAACTTATTGATATTTAAGGTGTAAATGTTTGGCATGCCGATTGCGTATAAACAGTGAGCGTAAGAGGCCTTAACTTGCGAAGTTGGTTAAGTTTTTGTTAATTTTATTAACTTGCCATGGATAGTTCTTTTGCGATTGATAATTGCGAAACACAGCGGAAGCGCGGCTCTCTTATAAAGTTGTCTATTTCAGATGCAAAACTCACTGTTTGTCTGCGGGGAGTAAGATGCTAGGTTGCCGAATGTTCAGTTCGTTAACTCAGCGCTGAGGCGCAAGCCTGATGGAGACAAACAGGAGAATACAAAAATAAAAAAGGAATCTTGATGTTAGCAAAACCAGTATTACGTTGGCTTTTACCCTTCTTTGTGGTGGGCAGTTCCTATGCGGGTTATGCCGCAATTGCTGCTACTGCGCCCGAGAAAGAGTCAACCAAAGACACCGTTACTGAACCGACGGTACAAACCTCTTCACTCTTTCCTACCGATCACAAAGTGGTTATCACCAGCCATGGTGAGATGGTTCCTTTCGAGAAAACACACTTAGCGGCGCAAGTTAGCGGCGAAGTAGTCAGTTGGCACCCCAACTTTGTGACAGGTGGCATCGTTAAGCGTGGAGAGGTGTTATTCACGATTGAGAGTGATAACTACGAAGCGGCCGTTTTACAGGCAGAAGCTGGCTTGGCAAGCGCACGTGCTGCGTTGATCGAAGAGCAAGCCAAAGCGGAAGTCGCAAAACGCCAAGCGAAAAAGTTAAGCGACAAACAAGTCACAGACCTTTACTTACGCAAGCCACATGTGTTGAGTGCTCAGGCTCAAGTGAAGTCAGCTCAAGCTGCGCTGAAGCGAGCGAAGCGTGACCTAGAAAATTGCAAAGTAGTAGCGCCATATGATGCGCTCGTTGTTGAGCGTGAAATCGGTGTGGGTCAGTTTGTTTCTTCTGGTTCTCGTGTGGCAACATTGAACAATATCGAAGTGGCGGAAATCCACGTACCTATCGCTGGCTTTGACAGTGCTTTTCTTCCTGAATCACTGAAAGAGCTGCGCGCAACGGTTACGCAACAAGGCATTCTATCGACGACTCGTGAAGGTAAAGTGGTTCGAGATCTTGGCATGATCGACAGCGCGACGCGCATGATCAACATGGTCATCCAAGTAAGAGACCCATATGGTCTCGACAATAATCAGCCGCCAATCAAGTTTGGCTCGTATGTTGAAGTTAGCTTTACTGGTAAGGAACTCAAGCATATCTACCGTCTTCCTCAAGAGCTGGTGAGAAACCGCACGGTATGGGTTGTGAATGGTGAAAATGAGCTTCAACCAAGAACGGTAAATGTCCTTCGTGCTGAGGGGGAATTCCTACTCGTGGGGGAAGGTCTTGAGCAATCAGACAAGTTGGTACTGACGTTGCCGGAGTACCCACAAAAAGGCATGGCTGTCCAAGTCGCAAAAAAGAATGACGACTCCGAAACCGTCGTACAGTAAGTAGGAGTCAATCATGGAAGAGAATCAACAAAAGGGCATCATTGCCTATTTTGCCAATAACTCTGTCGCTGCGAACCTAATGATGGTGTTCATCATCGTGATGGGTATCGTCAGCTTCATGTTCATTCAACGACAAATGTTTCCAAACGTTGAAGTAAACTACATTAATATTCACGCGGCTTATCCTGGTGCCTCTCCACAAGAGATTGAAGAGAGTATTCTGGTTAAAGTTGAAGAATCGATCAAAGACGTCACCGGCATCAAAAAGACCGTAGCACGTGCTTCTCGAGGTAGCGCTCATGTATCGATAGAAGTGGATGTGAATGCCGACATCAAACGTGTATTGGACGATGTAAAGCAGCGGGTAGATACCTTATCTAACCTGCCAGCAGGCATGGAACCCATCAACGTTTATCAGGTGGAATGGCGACAAGAGGTGATAGAGATGGGCTTGGTGGGTGATAGGCCACTAGAAGAGCTCAAACCTATCGCTAAGCAAGTTGAAGACGAATTACTGCAACTGAAAAACGTTATGCTGGTGGATATAAATGCACCAGAAGAAGAGATTGCGATTGAAGTCGATCCGCTTGTTTTGCGTAAATACGACCTGACTTTGAACGATGTGAGTAATGCGATTCGTCGTTATTCTGCAAACTATTCTGCTGGTGAAGTAAAAACCAATGCAGGCATGATCGCAGTACGTATTGAGAACCAATACTACCGTGGTGATGAGTTCCGTAATATCCCAGTTAAGCTTGGCGCAAACGGTGCAAAAGTTCTGCTACAAGACATCGCAACAATTAAAGACGGCTTTACTGAGGAAGACCGTTACTTCGAATACTCGGGTCAAAATGCGATCTACATGGCGGTTCAAGCCACGCGTGATCAAAACATCATTCCAGTTGCCGAATCCGTTCGTAACTACATCGAAGCAAAGAACAAAACCTTACCTGATGATATTCAACTGAAAGTTCTCGTCGATATGACCTACTACCTAAATGGTCGTCTCGACATGATGTTGAAGAACCTGCTTCAAGGTGCCGCTTTGGTTGCCATCATGCTCTCGGTATTTCTTCGTTTCCGCTTAGCAATGTGGGTAATGTTGGGGCTACCTGTGTGTTTCTTAGGCGCAGTAATGATGATGCCAATGCTGGGTATCACCGTGAACATTGTGTCTTTGTTCGCCTTTATTATGGTGCTCGGTATTGTGGTGGATGACGCCATCGTGACCGGAGAAAGTGCCTACAGTGAGATCGAAGAGAAGGGTGGTGGTGTTGAGAACGTTGTGACGGGTGTTAAGCGTGTCGCGACTCCGGCGACCTTTGGTGTATTAACCACGATAGCGGTGTTTGCCCCATTCCTACTCTCAAGTGGGATTGATAGTGCCTTCTTTTACGGCATTGCGGGTGTGGTGATCCTGTGTCTTATCTTTAGTTTGATTGAGTCTAAGTTGATCTTACCGGCTCACTTGGCGCACACGAACTTTACCCCAATCAAAGCAGGTGGTTGGCGGGATAATTTCAACAAGCGTTTCTTCGGCTTTGTTAATGGTCCTTACCGCAGCTTTGTTAAGACTTGTACCCATTGGCGTTGGACCGTGTTTGCCTTCTTCTGTGGTCTGTTACTGATTAGTGCAGCTTTAGTTAGCTCGAACTATGTTCGTGTGATTCCAAACCCGAAAGTGCCAACGGATTATCCGGCGATTACGATTGAGATGAATGACACGGTGTCGAGCGAGCAAACCATCAATGCGTTAAAAACCATTGAAGGCGTGATGCAGAAAATCGAAGACCAGATCATTGATGAACACGGGCAGGGCATGATTCGAGATGTGCTTTCTTATAACCGCAGCCGTACTGAAGGTCGTATTCTTGTACCGCTTGTGGATGAAGAACTGCGCCCATTCAATACCTTTGAACTTGCACGCCGTTGGCGTGAGGCAATGCCAGTTATACCGGGCATGAAGAGCTTTAAGATCCGCGAGCAAAGTGCAGGTGGCGGTGATCGCGACGAGTTTGGTTACTTGCTGTTTGGCTCGGATATCAATGAGCTAAACGAAGCAGGTCGCTATTTGATTGGTCGCTTACAGCAAGAGGAAGGTCTGTACGATATCTCGTCGTCTATCGATTCGGGTAGTAAAGAGGTACTGCTATCACTTGCCCCGGTTGCTTATGATTTGGGCTTGGATCTGACTATGATCGCAGAACAAGTAGGCGGCAGTTTCTACGGTGGTGAAGCACAACGCATTATTCGTGATGGCGAAGAAATCAAAGTCATGGTGCGTTACCCGCAACTGACGCGTGAAGCCTTCTCATCACTGCGTTACGCTGTGATTACCACGCCAGCAGGTAAGAAGGTCATGCTTGGTGATGTGGTGAAGATCAACGAACAACCGGGTGTGAGTAGCATTCGACGAGAAGGTGGTTACCAAACCGTTTACGTTTATGGTTCTATTGATGAAGAGCTGGTTGAACCTCAAGAAGTTGTGAAGGTAATTGACGACAACATCTTGCCGGACATGAAGCAAGCCTTCCCAAGTGTGAAAACGGAATTGGGTGGTGATATCGAAGAGCAAGCTGCGCAGCGGAACGAGCAAATCATGTTCTTCATTGCAGGCATGATCATCGTATACATCTTACTGGCTGTGCCACTTAAGAGTTACACCCAACCGCTTATCGTCATGTCGGTGATTCCGTTTAGCTTAACGGGGGCGATTTGGGGACACTTCTGGCTGGATATGGACATCAGCATGATGTCGACATTTGGTTTAATTGCGGCAGCGGGTGTGGTTATCAACGATTCCTTGGTGATGACAGATTACGTTAACCAAGTGCGAGAAAAAGGCATGAGCATTAAGCAAGCGGTTGTTGAAGCTGGCTGTGCACGTTTTCGAGCGATCACGCTGACGTCAATTACTACCTTTGCTGGTGTACTTCCAATCATGTTTGAGACTAGCTTGCAGGCGCGTTTTGTTATCCCGATGGCAGTAGCGCTCGGTTTTGCCGTTCTATTTGCAACTGTCCTTACTTTGATTCTGGTGCCTTGTTTGTACCTGATGTTAGAGGATATTAAAAACATCTTCCGCATTGTTAAACGGTTCTTTGGTCGTTTGATAGGTAAGTTCAAATCACAGTCATCAAACACTGTCGGCAACGAAAGCACGCAAAGCTAGTATCACTTAAAGCGAAAATCTAAAGCAGCCCTCGGGCTGCTTTTTTTGTTTTAAGCGAACTGAAAACGACTATCTATACTATAAATTGAATGAATGGTTAAATATTCATAAATATCGTTGGTTAATTTAACACTGTGTGTGTGAAATTCGCCATTGAGCAGATGGTAGAAAAATAAACTTTTGTTTAAGTTGTTGATATTAAAGGTTTAAAAAGTTGGCATCCTATGTGCAATGTATAGAGTGCAACCCAATGAACTGCTAATCCCTAAGGAGCTTATTATGCAAAGCGTATTTCTATCTACTCTAGGTCTTATTGCTGTAATGTCATCACCAATCGCTGCTGCCAACACTCTAGACAAAGAAGAGTGGAGTGCGGATTTACGTCAAGAATTTACAACAATGAAGCATGAGGCGGTTGCGGACATCCAACAAATGAACATGGACGCTATTGATGAACGCGATGAACGCATTGTTAAACACATCAAAGAACAACAAGCTCAACTGGTAAAGATCAAATGCCAGAAGACAGAGGCAACCAAGTCATAACCTCTGACGCCAAAGATTCCGTGTTAGTCACAAGGACGAGTGATTAACCAGAGTGTATCCGATACAAGCACGACGTTAGTGAGCAGTCAGCGTCAACCTTGTTGCTCTATTTGCCAACCTATTAATGGGTTGGCTTTTTTATGCCTGTTGATTGAGGAGGGGCGCCAAAACTGGGAATTGAGTAGGAGAAATACGGCAGATAGAAAAAAGCCCGCGAAGAATACCTTCACGGGCGAAAAAAGGGCACCAAATTGGGTGTCTATTCATTTTGGAGATGGTCGAACGTCCATATCATACTGACAATAGGCTTGGTGAGAGGCTTACCACCAGTGCGACCAACGAGGCTAAAGTTAACATTGTTGTAATGATTGTTAAAATGTTAATTCTTCAATCAATGATTTCATTATCGTTAGTTCAGGATGTGAATGTGTTGTTGGTGTGTGTCATAAGTGTGCCAAATACCGTTTTTGATAATAAAACTTATCATAAATCCTACGGTGATCATTTAGGTTGGTTATATAAAACTCGACATACTGCATTCTTAATTGTTCATACTTGCACTTAATTCCACACAATAACCCTGTGTTTGTTAAGCGTTTGTATTGCTTTTAACGCTATTTGCCGAAAACAAAAAGAGCGACCTAAGCCGCTCTCGTTCATTTTGATAAGTAAACTTATCAGTCGTTTTAGATTTCTTCGTGCTTATGGACTAGGCCGAAGTCAGCTAAAATGGCATACGCAGCAGGGATCATAAACAACACCAATAGAGTGGATGCAAAAATACCAAACACGATGGAGATAACCAGTGGTTGGATAACCTGTGCTTGCAGGCTGGTTTCAGTCAGTAACGGAAGCAAACCTGCTGCAGTGGTCATTGATGTTAGGAATACTGCTCTAAAGCGCTCTCGACTGGCTTTGACTACCGAGTCGTGCACATTATCCCCTTCATCGACATGATGGCGTATGTACTGAACTAACAGAATCGAGTCATTCACCACAATCCCTGCTAATGAGACGAAGCCCATCATACTTGGCATACTTAATGAGTGACTGAGTAGGATGTGTCCCCATACCACGCCAATAAAGGCAAGCGGTATCGCGAGCATTACCACGAATGGTTCCAAATAACTGCGGAATTGGTAACTCAGAATCGCAAACACGCCAAACAAACCAAGCAAGAAGCCTTTACCCATTGATGCGCCAGTTTCGGCGGTATCTTTGGCTTCGCCTTCAAAATCGAAGCGAAGGCCAGGATACTTTTGCATCAGCTTTGGCGCTTCATCTTGTTGGAACTGACGAATAATGGCAGTTGAGTTGGCTTTCGTATTGTCGATATCGCCGAATACGCTCACAGTGCGCAAGCCATCAATGCGCTGGATTCTTACGTAATTACGCTGGAAATCCAAAGTCGCAATGGTCGCGAGTGGAATTTGACTGCCATCGGACAAGATAATTGGGAAGTTTGCCAATTGCTGTAAGTCACCCGCTTGTGCTTTATCGAGGCGAACTTCGATGGAAATGTTTTCTACCCCAACTTGGATCTCGTCTGCGGTTTGGCCAAAGAAAGCCGCACGCAATTGATTAGCGATGAGCTGGCCGTTAATCCCATAAGCTTCCGCCCCCGGACGCAGTTTAACCAAGACTTCTTCTTTCCCCATACGCATGTCATCCAACACACCATGGACACCGTCAAACTCATTCAAGTATTGCTGAATGTCGATAGAAGCTGCTTTGAGCGCATCCAGATCGTCATGCTTCGCTCGAATTTCAATAGCTCGTCCACCCGGGCCCATGGTCGGTTGTTTAAATACCAGTGAGATAGGATCGGCAAGTTCACCAATGTCTTCGCGCCATGCATCGATAAATTCATCGATGAGTGTGTTACGACTCTCTGCACCAAGCAAATCCAGACGTACCGTGGCAATGTGAGGGCCTGATTCATTCGCGTCGGCATTGGCGTTGAATTGACTGGTGATGTGCAGAACCAATGGATTGCCGTCTTCCACTTTTTCTGTCCATTCTTTATCTAGCTTTTGAGCGGAAGCGACGATCTTATCGACGACAGCTTCCGTTTGAGACAGAGAAGAACCCGGAGGAAGAATAATGCGCGCTTCTGCAATGTCGCCATCCAATTCAGGGAAGGGTTGGAACTTGAGTAAACCACCTACTAACGTGGCTGCGGAGATAAGAAGCAAGGCAACCACGCCCCCCATAAAGGCATAGCGATACTCGACCACTTTATCGACTGCGTTGACTAAGGTGGTGTTGCGGAAGTTCTCAAAAGAAGCCAGCAGCTTTTGTTTGAACTTGGGTGTCTTTCGCTCTTGCTTTTGTTTATGCAGTGAATGAGAAAGGTGGTTAGGTAGGATCAAGAAGGCTTCCACCAAACTTAAGCTCAATACGAGGATCAGAACTTGAGGTACCGCTTTAAGTACTGCACCCATTTCACCTTGCAGGAATAACAAGCTACCGAAAATACACACCGTGGTTAGGAAGGAAGAGATGACCCCCGGTAGTACCTTTTTCACCCCTTTAATCACGGCATCATCTATCTCTTCTCCTCGGTCGAGGTGAGCGGCAATCGATTCAGCAATAACGATGGCATCATCCATCATGATACCGATGGCCATGAGTAACCCGACCAAAGACATGATGTTAATGGACAGGCCAAGTTGCGCCATCAAAAATAACCCACCTAAGAAGGCAACGGGCAAACCAGCCGCAACCCAAAAAGAGTAGCGAAAACTAAAGAACAACCACATGGTGGCGAAGACCAGAATGATACCTTGCCAACCGTTTTTGACCATCATGGTCAGGCGATCCCAAAGTACGGATGAAAGATCATTGGTCATTTGTAGCATCACACCGTCTGGGGCGATGGCTTGTTGTTCTTCGACAAATTGAGCAACACGTTCCTTGATACGTAGCGCATCGTCTTCTTTGTTTTTACTGACTTTTAGTAAGGCAGAAGGGTGACCATCAAAGAGGACTTTCTGTTCGTCCAATTCAAATCGATCAGTAATCGTTGCGATGTCTCTTAGACGGATGATTGATCCATTTGGACCAGAGCCCACGACGATAGTCTCAAGCTCTTCTGGCGTCACACGTCGTTCGTCAAAGCGGATCAGAAAGTTCTTATCTGGCGTTTCGACATTACCACTTGGCAACTTAACGTTTTGACGACCAATCTGCTCAGCAATATCACCAACACTCAAGCCAAGTTGGCGAATAGCTTGAGTGTCTAGCTCTACTCTGAATTGGTGGTCTGAGAAGCCAGCCACGTCAACTAAAGATACGTCATAGTCGAGCTTTAACGTGCGCTTAAGCTGTTCCGCATACGCTTTTAACTCCGGCCATGTGGTATCTGCGGTGATCGCGACATCCACAACTGGCTCATTCCAATCCAACTCTTGTACCACAGGAGATTCAATTTCTTGTGGGAAGTCATTAATCGAGTTGATCTGAGTTTGAACGTCGACCAGCATGCGGCCGATGTCGGCTTCTTCATTCAGTTTTAAGATAAGACGCGCAGAGCCTTCAATCGCTTCACATTGCGTTTCTTCAATGTTAGCAAGACCATCAACAGCATCTTCCATTCGGACGCAGATACTCTCTTCGACTTCTTGCGGGGAAGCGCCAGGGTAAACCACACCAGCGAGGATGTAGGGCGGATCAAACTCAGGAAAGGTTTCCCGCTTAATCGTGGAAAGTGAAGAAATACCCAATATCAGCAGCGTTAGCATCAGCAAGTTGGCTGCTGTTGGGTGCTTGGCGAAGAATCGGATCATGAATCAGACTCCTCAATCGCCGCTTGTGACTGTTCAGGTGACTCTTTCAATAGCATGCCGTTAATCGCTGGCAGCAAATCGTTGATGATCAGCTTTTGGCCTTGCTCCAATTCGCCATCGATCACCACTTGGTTATTGCGGCGGTATAACACTTCAACCTTCACCACTTGGAGACGATTGTCATCACCCATCAGGTAAATCTTATCGCCATGAAGCGCACGCTCTGGTATGACCCAACTCGGATTCTCTTGCCCCTCAATCAAGGCACGCACAAACATGCCGTTCACCAATGGAGGCGCAGAGGTTGGGTTTAATGCACGATAGTCTTGTTCAATTTCCAGAATCACACCGGCCGTCGCTTGGCTTGGATCAACCGTTTCACTGATGCGTGCAACTTTCGCAGGCCAGCTTGCAGAGAGGTTACCGCTGCTGAGTTCAATGTTGGCATGAATCGAATTCATATCAGGTTGTGGAATACCAGATTCATCACGGACAAACTCACCGATGCTCGCTGCCAAAGTTTGCATGTCATGAATGGAAAGCTGAGCTTCCACTTCCATGACATCAATGCCATGTCCGGTCACCATGGTCTGTTGGAGGTTCACCACTTGGTTTTGTTCAATTTCAACTTCTGCAATACGCAAGTCGTTAGGAAGGGTGATGATGGTTTTATCAAGCGAACGTTTCGCTTCGTCCACTTTTGATGCGTTGACCTTAACTAGGGCTTCTGCGACACGCTTTTCATCCGGCATCAAACCGATTTGGTTTTCGATATCCAGCACTACCTTACGTTGAGAAAGCGTGCTTTGCTCTTGCTGATCTACATCCGATTGTGAGGTTAAGCCTTTCTTACGCAGGTTTTGTTTACGGTCTAACTCTTTGTTAGCGATAACTAGGCGGTTGGCTTCTATCTTGAGTGTGCTTTTGAGATTCGCTTCTTCTTGGTTCAGCTTAGCCAGAGAGGTTTGGGCAGATTTGAGATCGGCTTGGGCTTGAACCAGTTTCAACTCGTAATCGAGTGGGTCGATGCGCAAGATTTCCGTTCCTGCTTGCAACACTTGTCCTTTTTCCAGTTGCGGGTGACGGTAAACCACTTTACCTGTCACTTCAGCTATCGCTTTCCATTCAACTTTCGGAGCGATTTTACCAAAGCCAATAGCAACAGGTGCGATGGCTTTGAGTTCCAGAGGAATTGTTTCAACCAATCTTGCACGATCACCCGCAGGCTTTACCGGCAAATCTGGCTTAAGGCTCATCGCCAAAAATAGAATGACGACCCCAACAGCAAGGGCAGGAAAGAACAGCAGCTTTTTATTCATTTTCATATTGGTCGCCCGAATCTAAAAATCCATGTTTCATCAGTTGTATGTTGTGTTCGAATAATCGGTTCAAGAAGGCTTCTGAGAGCTCGATACCGTGAATAGCTAGAAGTGCTGGTGGTGCCATAAAAGGAAACACCATTAAGCTGATGTAAGAGACGCGACAAAGTTGAGGGTCAGCGTCTTTTCGTAAAACGCCACTGTCGATCAACTTATCAAAGATCACGCCTTGCATTGGTTTGCTGATATCAGCGAAAACTTTTTCGAGCAACTTACGTTGGGTCTCTGAAGGAGGCATATGCATGACTTGGGCAATCAAACGCGGGAACTGTGGCACCTTAATCATCTCGCGGTAGTAGGTGCGCATTAAATCGAGGAAGTTTTGCTCATTGCTGTCTGACATCAATGCCTGCATCTGCTTTTGCATTGGTGACAGTGTTTCGCGCAACATGGTCTCGAACAAGCCCTCTTTGTTGCCAAAGTAGTAGCGAATCATCGCCACGTTCACGCCTGCTTTCTGCGCGATCAAGCGAGTAGATACCTTGTCGTAAGCCATAATGGTGAAGAGTTCGCGCGCATGGAAAATCAGCTTCTCCCGTGCGTCGATTTTATCTGTGGGTCTTCCCGCCCTTCGATGAGCTTTCGTCACAATCGTCTCTCAAAATATTAAACATTTGATTAATTATAAGACGCTGATTTCTCATGCGACATGCGAAAAATTAATCAGTATTTAATCAAGTGATTAATTTGTGAAGGAGAGGCACAAAAAAGAGCAGTAAGGTCTGCTCTTTTATATCTCGTGAAGAGGATAAGTGATGTTGAGCCGATTTACCCCCAACTCAACACAGTCCAATTTGGTCTATTGGTGTGCTCTTTTAGGCGAGGGCATGGATTGACCAGATAGGCGTAATCTGCGTATTCACACAGTGGTAAGTCGTTGACCGAATCCGTGTAGAAATGGATTTCTGAGTAGTTGTCAGGCTGAGTTTCTAACCACTGTTTTAAGCGCGTTACTTTGCCTTCTCGGTAACTAGGGATTCCGTCGATTTCTGCGCTATAACGGTTATCAGCCACCACTAAGTCAATCCCGAGAGCGTTAGGAATACCGATGCGTTGACCAACCGCTTCTACCAAAAAAGTGACGCTGGCCGAGATGATGACCATATCTATCTCATCACCAGACAGTTGTTCAATCAGTGTTTTGGCTTGCGGGAATTGTTTAGCCAGAATATGGTTTTCAACGCACTCTTCCACTAAGGCGTTGACCTGTTCAATAGGCATGTTTTCTATCGGCTTCATGGAGAACGTTAGGTAATCTTCCATGTCCATTTTGCCTTCTGCGTACAAGCCCATTAGACGCTTATCTTCCTCAATAAAGTTAGTCGCAGTGGCGATGCCTTTCTCAACCATAAATTCATTCCAAATCATTGCGCAGTCAGCGTTGATTAAGGTTTCATCCAGATCAAAAACATACAAAGGCTTGGACATAGTTGGCTTCTCACAGTTTGAATCGAGGTCGACGGAACGTATCGCTCAGTATAGAGCGAGGTTTACGAGTATGGGACGTATGTTAACGATAAACTGTGACGATTTCGTGGCACTTTTTCTGGCTTTTGTAAAACAGAATATCAATGTCATGGGTTGAATCATGTCTGAGTTGGCGATAGACAACTACAATACAGTGATACTTATAGGAAATGCGTGTTTTAGATGCATTTGTACGTTACGTAAATTAGTACGCTAGGTCTACAGATGCTCTAGATACAAGGCTGTTTTAGATATAAGGCGTCTTTAGTGCCTGATCTCATTCTTGTGTACTGAATACAGTCTTGTTTTTGAGTGATAATAGCGCCACTCGCGTACAGCGAACATTAAGAAAAATACAAAAAGAATCCCCGATATGAACCAGTATGTAAACGATCCATCCAATTATCAGTTGTTAATTAAAAACTTGCTGTTTTCCCCAGTTGCTTTCAACCCCGAGCAAGAAATCGTCTACGCGAACCACTGTCGTCACAGCTACAAAACGTTCCATGACCGAGTGAGACAGTTTGCAAACGCACTCACCAAAATGGGTGTGAAGAAAGGTGATACGGTAGCGGTCATGGATTATGACTCTCACCGTTATCTTGAATGCTACTTTGCCATCCCGATGATTGGTGCAAAGCTGCATATGATCAACGTACGCTTGTCTCCAGAGCAGATCCTTTACACCATCGACCATGCGGAAGATGACATTATCCTGATCAACGAAGAGTTTCTGCCAATTCTGGATCAGATCAAAGGTCGTATTGATACGGTCACGCGTTACGTGGTTTTGCGCGATAACGATGAATGTGAATACGAGCGCCTTCTGGAGCAAGAAAGCACCGAATACAACTTCCCTGATTTCGATGAAAATACCATCGCGACCACCTTCTACACCACGGGTACGACGGGCTTCCCTAAAGGTGTGTTCTTTACTCACCGCCAACTGGTTCTCCACACCATGGGGATATTGAGCACCATCGGCACCAATGCGTCGCAAGGTCGACTGCATCAAGGTGATATCTACATGCCGATTACGCCAATGTTCCACGTCCACGCATGGGGACTTCCGTACATGGCAACCATGCTTGGTGTTAAACAGGTTTATCCGGGCAAATATGTTCCAGATGTTCTGCTTAACTTGATTGAGCAGGAGAAGGTGACGTTCTCGCACTGTGTGCCAACCATCCTGCATCTGCTATTGAGCTCGCCAAAATCTAAATCGATTGATTTCTCTGGTTGGAAAGTTGTGATTGGTGGTGCTGCACTGCCAAAAGCATTGTGTAAAGCGGCACTCGAACGCGATATCGACGTGTTTGCGGGTTATGGCATGAGCGAAACAGGACCAATTCTGTCTATTGTTCAACTTACTCCAGAACAGCTTGAACTCGACCTCGATCAGCAAGCGGAATACCGCTCTAAGACTGGTAAGAAAGTCGCGCTGGTGGAAGCTCATATTGTCGATGATGAGATGAACAGGCTTCCTCACGATGGTGAAACCGCAGGGGAAATTGTTGTTCGCGCACCTTGGTTAACGCCAAGCTACTACAAAGACAACAAGAACTCTAAAGCATTGTGGCGTGGTGGCTATCTGCACACTGGTGATGTCGCGCATATCGATAATGAAGGCTTTATCAAGATCACTGACCGCGTAAAAGACATGATTAAAATTTCTGGTGAGTGGGTAAGCTCTCTAGAACTAGAAGACATTCTGCATCAACACCAAGCGGTTTCCGAAGTGGCTGTGATAGGTATGCCACACGATAAATGGGGCGAGGTGCCACTAGCGTTGGTGACGTTGAAAGAAGATGCGGAAGTGACAGAGAAAGAGCTGTTAGGTTTTGCGAAAGATTTTATCAGCAAAGGGATTCTTGCTAGAGAAGCGTTACTACTCAAAGTGAAGCTGGTGGACGAGATTGCCAAGACCAGCGTCGGTAAAGTGGATAAGAAAGAGCTGCGTAAACTTCACCTGTAGATAGTGAAGCTTTTCGAATCTAATCCATAATATTCGGCCCCGACACAGTTTATGTGTTGGGGCCGTTTTCTTATCTAATTGGAGAGAAGGACTTGGGTTATGTAGTTAAACCAAACCTTGCTCTTTCGCCATGTGGTTAGCGATTCTCGGCGCTTTCCAAATGCTTGGTAGCAGTATGAAAGACACAGGCACGGCAGTAATCACGATGAAAGACTGCAATGCAGAGATACCACCTGAGCCCATCGAGATAAGCGCAATTGCCACGACACCCATCATTAAGCCCCAGAATGAGCGAATCACGGCATTGGGTTCAGTAGAGCCTGTCATTACCACACTGATGGTGTAAGTCATCGAGTCACCGGTTGTCACGATGAAGGTCGTAGTCAAGATCAAGAACAATACCGAAATCACCATTGGGAAAGGCAGCTCAGAAGTAATCGCAAGCAGAACTGCTGGCAGGTTAAAGCCTTCAAATGCCGATGAGATCAAGCCTGGATTTTCTAGCTCAAATGCCAAACCACTACCGCCAACAATGCTGAACCAGAAGCAGGTAATCAAAGGCGCAGCGATGCTGATAGACAGGATCAACTGACGGATGGTACGGCCACGTGAGATACGTGCGATGAAGATTGCCATCATCGGGCCGTAACCAATAAACCAGCCCCAGAAGAAGACGGTCCACCAACTTAGCCACTCCGTGTCGCCACGATACAGTGCCATTGGGAAGAAGTTATCGACCATGCGGCCAATACCCTGTACATAACCATCAACAATAAAGCTGGTTGGCCCGAAAACAAGGATGTAACCGATCAGAGCCACAGACAAAATGATGTTGTAACGGCTCACAAGTTGAATGCCTTTGCTCACGCCGCTTAGCGCTGACAAGGTGTACATTAGAATTGCAGCCACAATCACCATGCTTTGAGTGATGAAGGTGTCTGGCAAACCAAATAGCGAGTTCAACGCGTAACTGATCTGTAAACCTAAGAAGCCTATAGGGCCAATGGTACCTGCCGCAACGGCAATGATGCTGCATGCATCTGCTACATCACCAATCCAACCGTTAATGGCCTTGTCGCCAAATACAGGGTAAAGCAGAGTACGTGGTTTAAGTGGTAAGCCCTTATCGTAGTGAAGGTGCATCAAAACCACAGAAGAAAGACAACCTAAGATTGCCCAAGCAAGGAAGCCCCAGTGCATGAAAGACTGAGAAAGTGCATTGATTGCAGAAGCTTTTGGTGAAGCTTCACCATATAGCGGTGGCGCAGAAACAAAGTGAGCGATAGGCTCAGCTGCAGCCCAGAAAACACCGCCACCCGCGAGTAGGGTACAAAGTACGATCGACAACCATTTAAAGGTATCGATATCAGGTCTCGCTAAACCACCCAAGCGCACGTAACCCGTACGACCAAGCGCAATAGCCAAACCAATAATGAAATTCAGAAGGAGCAATACTTGCCAGAAGGCACCGAAGTATTGAGTCGCAAACCCAAAGCCTGCGTTAACCATTGCGGTCAGAGAGTCTGTATTCGTCAGAGCAAGCAATACAAACACGGTGAGGAAGCTACCACTTAGCCAGAATACTGGGTTAGTGAGTTCAAGGCGCTTTAGAACGGAAGGAGGATGGATCGCAGAATAGTCTGCCTCCTGAATAGGAGCATGAGAGGCGGCGTTCGTCATATTTGACATAATTACTTCGCTTTTTAGGGCTCGGAAGCCGTGCATTTCCCTCACACCAATAGCTCGAAAAGTGTGAGAATGATCAAAAAGCCGCTGATACTAGCACGTTGAGAAGCTCAATATAACCGCAGAGTGCGATTAATTGTCGATCTCTAAAGTAAATAACTGATTTATGGAATGAGATTATTTGCGTGAAGTGCGCCGCATTTCATACGTAAATGACATTCCCCTTATTCTTGTAAGGATACCTCAGGATTACATTGAGCCAACCTGTTCTAATAAAAATTAAAGGTCTTACCCTATGGCTCAAATTGAACTCAACGGGACGTGGCAGCTTACCTCGCCACATCGTCCAGATATCGATATTCCTATGACTTTGCCCGGTGACAATGTATCCGCATTATTGCAAGCAGAGCTCATCCCGAATCCCTATTTTGCTGATAATGAAGCGAAAGTTCGTTGGATTGAAACTTGCGATTGGCACATTTCACGCGAGTTTGATGTGGATGGTTCTGTGCTCTCTGCCAAACAAGTGTGGATGACGCTCACCCGTGTAGACACCTTAGCGACTTTTTATATTAATGGTGAGCAAGCACTAACTTGCAGCAACATGTTTGCCCAGCAACGCATTAATATCAAACCTTACTTAAAACAAGGCACTAACACGATTCGAGTTGAGTTTGCCCGTGTGGATTTAGAAGGGCAGGAACGCGCGAAGAAATTGCCATTCCCTATACCTTCGGCGATGGGGAACAACCAGATCCCGTACATGAACTTGATTCGCAAAACCCAATGTCATTCGGGATGGGACTGGGGCATTTGTTTGATGGTGTCTGGCATTTATGACCCGATTCAAATTGATGTAATAAACGATGTGTGGCTCAAAGGATTCTCTACAGAGCAACAATGGCAAGCTGACGGTAGTGTGCTGGTTGATGTATTAACCGAAGTAGAAACTGATACTCAACCTCATGAAATCACGATTGAATTTGATGGTCAGCGCCAATCGATTCAAACCGAAGGAAGTGGTCACTATCACTGCCAGTTCCATATTACCGAGCCAAAACGCTGGTGGCCTGCGGGCTATGGTGAAGCTTACCTTTACCCAATGACAGTATCTTGTGGAGATCAATCGCTATCACGCAAGATTGGTCTGAGAGAGTTGAGCTTAAACAACCAAGCTGATGAACATGGCTCGGCGATGGAGTTTGTTGTCAACGGCACGCCAATCAATGCCAAAGGCGCAAACTGGATTCCGGTGGATGCAATGCCAGGTCGTGAGTGTGAAAACCGCTATCGTGCGTTATTGCAAAGTGCTGTCGACGCCAATATGAACATGATTCGAGTCTGGGGTGGCGGCCAGTATGAAAGCGAAACTTTCTACAACCTGTGTGATGAATTAGGTCTGTTGGTTTGGCAAGACATGATGTTTGCTTGCTCGCTGTATCCATCTGATGATGATTTCTTAAAAGACGTGGAACAGGAGTTGCGATTCCAAATCCCACGTTTGAAAGAGCACCCGTCGATTGCACTGTGGTGTGGTGATAACGAAGTGATTGGTGCAATTGGTTGGTACGACGAATCCAAGCACAACAAAGTCAAATACACAGTGAACTACGATCGTCTGAATCGAATGATCGAACAAGTCATTGGTCAGCAGGACGATTCACGTCGATTTTGGCCAAGCTCGCCTTGTAACGGCGAGCTGGATTTTGGCGATGCGTGGCACGATGACAGTAAAGGCGACATGCATTTCTGGGATGTTTGGCACTCAGGTAAGTCGTTTAATGCTTATCTAAACATCAATCCGAGGTTCTGCTCCGAGTTTGGCTTCCAGTCTTGGCCTTCGTTTGCTGAAGCAAAACAGTTCGTACCAGAACAAGACTGGAACGTCACCTCACCAACATTTGAACAGCACCAAAAGAACCCGCGTGGTAACAGCATCATCACTGAGATGTTTACTCGCTACTTCCGTTTCCCTTCCGGCTTTGAGCAAATGTTGTACCTCAGCCAAGTGCAACAGGCGATGGCAATCAAAACCGCTTGTGACCATTGGCGCGCGATGTCCCCAGTATGTCGTGGCATGCTGTATTGGCAGCTGAACGACAACTGGCCCGTGAGTTCATGGTCTAGCTTGGAGTACAGCGGCCGTTGGAAGCAATTACATTACCATGCGAAACGCTTCTTTGCGCCGCAGTACTTGGTGTTCTCGGAGCATACTGGCAAGTTGAGTCTTCACTTGTTAAATGACGCCAAAGAATCAGTTGGTGTGAGTGCGCAATTGCATTGGGTGAGCTGGCAAGGTGAAGTGAAACAAACTTGGCCGTTAGAGCACACGGTTTCTAGCGATAGCAATACCGTCGTTTGGCAGTTGGATGAGGCGTTTGATTCATCTGAATTGAAATCGGGTTTCTTCTACGTGGGAGCACAAGTAGGACAGGAGAGAATCACCAACACTTGGTTTAGCTCTCATGAACTAAAAACACTACCGATGGAAAGAGCAAATATTGAGGTAACGATTGAAGCCAACAAAATTACACTTGTCGCAAATAAGCCAGCGTTCTTTGTTCATCTGGAATGTGATACCGCAGGACGCTTTGACGACTCAAGCATCACGTTATTGGCAAACCAACCTGTCACGGTTGAGTTCTTGGGTGAAGACATGGCAACGATGGCGGAATCTTTACGCGTCTACCATTTGATGCAATAAAAATGACTGTCATAGACTAATGTTGGTATAGATAGCGGCAACATCATGAAAGGGGGCCTCCGTGCTCCCTTTGTGTTTTAGAGTTAAGGTGTCAAAACAGATTACGCTTTGCCCACGCAATCGCCTGCATGCGATTCTTCACTTCCAGTTTGCGGAAAATACTATAGAGGTGTGACTTCACCGTGTGCTCGCTGACAAACAGTGAGTCTGCAATATCAAGATTTGAGCCCCCTTGGCAAAGGGCTGTCAGAACCTGCATTTCTCGGCGAGTAAGCTCAATTTCGAGTTTCGTATCCAGCTCAGTAACGGTGTGGTTTAAGTTAACGAGATAGCCAACTAATCGGTTGAGGATGTCTCGAGAGAGCCAATTCTCCCCGCTCAATATCCCTTTTAAACCTCTGATTACCTTGTCGAAGTCATCTTCAAAATAGAATAAGCCTTTCAGGTTTGACCAAGTGAGCAGGCTTTCTACGCCTAAGTTGGGTTCGGCGTTTACTAATATGGTCGCATCTATATGTTCCAATTCACTGAGTGTCATCTTGACTTCAGAAAGATCAGGTAACGAGCTATCGACGATTGCGACATAGTGCTCATCTTGGTGAGGAGGTAGGTCAACTTCAGCGCCTTTGGCCAATAACACCGGCTGTCCAAGTTGTTGTTCAATGGCGGTTTGTAAACCTCGACCTTGAATATTATTGAAAGTAAACAATAAGATGGTGTTGTTGATTGTGTTGTCGTTCAGCATTAGTGGGCCTCCTGTCGAGACTGCATAAATTCATTTCCTACTTGATGGAAGCGATAGAGCACCAGATCCAAAAGCCCATCAAAGCAATGCTTTACCATGGGGTTTTCAAATATTTGTGTGGCGGATGCTTTAAAAAACGTGACTCGTCTATGGTGGTAGAAATCCCGTATGAAAATGTCGAATAAAAGTTGTTTAATCACGGGCTCATGAACCGGAAAATGGATGATGGCATTGCCCATTACGTGAAGGATATCTGAGACCAAAAACTTCAAAATCGACCGTCCTAAATGCCATAAGCTGAGAATCCTAAATTCAGACCTCAGCTCTTGGTAAATGAGATGACCAACTAACATACCTTTGCAGTAATAAAGGCGCGCCTTACTGGGGGATTCACCAAATTGGTTCAGCGTGTCTTCCACACCGCCAGGTGTGATTAACTGCTTGTGAACTGCGTCGATCTGTTCGTATTCGGACAAGCTGATTTGGCTGAGGGAGCAACTTTTGACATCGGTAACCTGATACTGGTAAACAATGTCTTTAAAGCTCAAGTAAATGCTTTTACTTTGCGAGGTTTTGACACGTTTGTACTCGCTGGAAGTGTATTGGTATTGTTCGCCTATATAGTGAGAGAAGGCGAGTCGTTTTAATAAACTTGGTGTGACTTTACCGCTTTCCCATTGACTTAACGTCGGTTGGTTTAAACTCTCAAAAGCGCTGTAACTCCTTGCTAACTCATCGGCTAACTGGCCTTGAGTTAAACCCCTCTCCTTTCGAATTGCAGCAACTGCGTGCGAAAATTCTAACTTGTTAACCATATATCTACGTCCTGAACTCATTATATTTTTAATTGCTTCGAAGCGGCTCAGAATGAGCCAAAACTCTATGTTCTTGATCTTTTAGTGAGGTACATCATTTGGTCTGCATGTTGGATTAAGGTGTCACTAGAGCTTCCCTCATAAGGGAAGCGAGCAACGCCAACACTCAAACCGATGTGAACGTTTTGAAAATGGATAAAAATAGGTGCACTGCATGCTTGATGTAGCAAAGACTGAAACTGTTCTAAATCCTTTGTATTTTCGAGCTCAGGTAAGCAAAGAATGAATTCGTCACCGCCAATTCTTGTGGCGAATTGGTCGTTGTGCAGCATGTTCAAAATACGTTGCGCAGTGATACGCAGTACTTTGTCTCCAGCGTCGTGACCAAATTCGTCATTCACGGCTTTAAAGCCATCTAAGTCGATATATAGCAAAGTGAACGGTTGAGCTCGTTGAATCTGTTGCTCTATCAACTGATTGCCTTTGAAGCGAGAGTAGCAGCCTGTTAGCTCATCTATCTCGAGCAGTCTTTCTAGTTTTTCAACTTGTTCATATTGCGTTTGCCAAGCGCTGTGCCAATAACTTTCAATTGAGCGCAAGCCCTTATAAATAAATAGGTTGAACAAGTACAGAAACGTACTCCGAATGGAAAACTCACTTAAACCCTGTAGTTTAAACGGGTCGTTACCCGCGGTTATCAAATCAATGTTAAAGCAAATAGCCATTGATAGGATGTATGTGATTGACGACCAAAGTACGCCAAACTCAATCAAAGTGAGAAGAATATTGACTGTAACCAAGGAAGAAAAAAGAAAGTGTCCGCCTAAGAAGTAGTACAAATAAAATGTGAGGGTATATCCGAGGATCAGTGCAATAACAACTGAGCGCTGTTTTTGTTCGAGTGCGAATGCTTTGCCCACCCAGAGGTAGGTAAAACAAATTCCCGCGGATAATGCATAAGGAAGGTATACAACATAATCAACCCCTCTGATTGCACAAGCGAATAGGGTAATAAGAATCCCCAAACTTGTTGAGCGCATGTAGTAGCGCGTAAAAATTCTGGTGAACTGCGTTCTGTCCATAGTTATGTCTCAAAGGAACAGCAAATAATGGGCAGTTAGCGAGAGGAGTCCGTATGGGGTGAGTGTGAATGGAGAACGTGAGAAACAAATAAATGGCATCGCATGAAGTTAGAAGTGCGATGCGCATATGCTTTTTTCGGGCGTTTTTCTCGTCTGCAAGCGACACTGCATTTCATAAAGTTGCTCGATACCTACTGCCGTTTTTATAAACTATTCTATGAGGCGATGTTGCATAAAACTATACGGTTTTCGGGAAAATGCCCCGATCTCAATATGTCCGCATAAAAAGTGGGATATCGGCAGATTTATCTAGGAAATACTAATACTTAAGTGCTAAGGGTTATCAGTAAAATTAGTCTCAAGTTTGAGATGTCTACTTGAGTTTTTGGTGGATACGGTAACCCATTGCATAACCAAGATAAAACAGAGCAGCAAGCGTCACAAAGGCAGAAATGTAGGCAAAAAAGTGATTCAGTCCCAAGCCAAAAGACAAGGTAAACGCGATGCCGTTTACGGCTTCCATTGGCATCTTGTACCACGATGCATGGACCGTCGAGCCAAAGAGAAAGAGTGTGCCAATTAAAAAGAGTGTGCCGATTGATAGGCCAACCCATCTGCTGCTGTTCATGTTCATCTCAAGAGTTACAGAGTTCGTAACAAAATATTTCTGGATGCGTATTATACAACTGAGTGAGGGGGAGGGTGTTAGCAATATTTACTCGAATACAGCAAGAGGCCACCGGAGTGACCTCTTTTTAACCAGATGGCGTCTTAATTATCCAATCCAGGTGATGAAGTACGGGATGATCAGTGCGTTGGCTAAATCGATGAAAAATGCACAGACCAAAGGCACGATGATAAAGGCTTGGTGTGAATTACCATACTTTTGCGCGACCGCCGACATGTTTGCCATTGCCGTTGGTGTTGAGCCTAGTGAAATACCGCCAAACCCCGAGCAGACTACCGCTGCATCGTAGTTTTTACCCATTAATGGGAACACCACAAATATCGCGATACAAATGGCAACGATGAACTGAGCACCAAGAATAATGAAAATAGGTCCAGCTAAATCGACCAGTGCCCATAGCTGCATACTCATCAACGACATTGCTAGAAATGCGCCCAAGGCCATATCTGCAATCAGCGCAACGGCTGGTTTTCTTGCCGGCCAACGTGTCCCCGTAAGGCGAGGATAAGAGGCTGGAATAAGATTAGAAATCAATATGCCGGCGAACAAACAAGTCACAAACAACGGCAGTTCTAGACCCAAGCTGCTGACCCCTTCATTTAAAATTGCACCTAAGATAATACAAACATGAATGGCAAGCATCGCATCTAAAAAATCATAAGCATTGATGGATGGTTGGGGCTCATCTTGCGCCGTACCCACGTCCATTTCTTCCACTTTAGCTGGCTTTAGGTTGTGTTTATTGATCAGGTATTTTGCAATCGGGCCGCCCATCAAGCTTGCTAAGATTAAGCCAAATGTTGCACTTGCGATGCCGATTTCCATTGCAGTGTTAAGGTCGAAGATCTCAGCAATTCGAGGTGACCAAGCAATCGCAGTGCCGTGCCCGCCAATCAGAGAGACTGTGCCGCTCAACAGGCCAACTGCTTCTGGTTGATCTAACATCGTCGCAATTCCAATGCCCGTGAGGTTTTGAATTAGCATATAACCGATAGTGACAGAGAGCAGGATCAATAATGGCTTGCCGCCTTTGAACAGATCTTGAAGGCTGGCGTTAATGCCGATGGTGGTAAAGAAATACACTAAAAGCAGATCACGGGTAGCAAGGTCGAATTGAACATCGATATGCGTGACGTAATGAATTATCGCGAACAACACCGAAACTAGAATGCCCCCAGAAACGGGCTCTGGGATGCTGAATTCTTTTAAGAAGCTGCTGGCTTGGGTTAGGCGTCTACCTAAAAACAGTACGACGATCCCAAGGGTCACCGCGAGAAAAGATTCGACTTGTAATACACCGTCGACAAAGTTCATAACCACTCCTGTTATGGCAAAAACATGTGAGAGAATTAATCGGTACGTTTGTCTCTAAACATACTGACATGTTTGTATGACATCCAATTGCATACTGACGAATTTGAACTAGGTCGGATTGTGTTGAGAACCGTATTTTTGTGACCAATAGAAAAGAGGAGTGATACAAGGTTACATGAACCTTTGTATGACTCCTCTTGGTTCGTTCAAAAGATTTGTTAATTAAACAGCCAGTAGCTCTCTGGATTATCTGGACATTGATAAGGACCACACTCCGCGAACGTGCCAATCACATTAAGTGCCACGACAGAGATCGCGAGTAGGCACGTGATACGTCCCAGATTACTCATTTCATAAGGCTCTGATGACTCTTCTTTATTGGTCAGCATGAGGATGACTGCGACCGCAAATATTGTGGCAACAAACAAGACAAACGCCCAAGTGTAATAGTGCATCCCAAAGATTGGGCTACCGTAACCCGGCGTACCAGGAATCACGTGCAACGAAACTTGTCTCAGTGATGTTGCCACACCGTATAGCGCACCGATCAGTACTACACCATAGTGTCGTGATTGCGGGCCATAGACCACGTTCAATAAGAAACCAAACATGATCATAATGAAGCCGATACGTTGCAATAAGCACAGTGGACAAGGCAGCTCATTCAGAACAAATTGCAGCACAAAGCCAATCAATAGCACGGCAGTCATGCCAAGCAGACCAAGGGTGTTGAGTAAAGCTAGATTGTTTCTATTCATGTGCAGTCCCCTTTACAGCAAAATTGAAAGAGGATCGGTGGCGTGATGATTGAACCAATACAGTCCAATGATCACTGAGGAAGCAAAGAAGGCGTAGCCCACTGCTTTCTTACCTAAAAACGCGCTTAGCATTGCGATTAACAACAGCAAAAAGATTAATGTCATCATGAGGAGTTCCTTCCTTACTATCTGATTTCAATCCTTTTAACTATAGATAATGCGAGCTAATGCGCGACTTTATGCACTAATAAAAAAGAGGAGAGGTCAGGTTCGAGGTCCCCTGTGAACCTAGCCCCTCCCCAAAACCGTGACTTAATTTACTGACTTTCACCCAGCGATGATTGCTCTAATGTCCAATCACCACCCAGCGACTTGTAGAGCGCAACCGTGACTTGAGCCGTTTGTAACTTGGCCGCGACTTGTCTGTCTTGCATCATGCGTTGTTGGCGCTGAGCATCGAGCACTGACAAGTGGTCAATCAACCCAGCACGGTAGAGCGACTTGGCTTTACTCACGGCTTTGTCTGTTGCTACGAGTGCATCATCAATTCGACGCTGGTTTTCTTGGCTTCTGCCATATGCAAACAAGGTTGAATCCACTTCAGCAAAGGCGGAATCTACGGCATGTTGGTAAGTCAGCGTTGCTGCATCAAAACGAGCTTGGTTGATCTCTTCAAGCGCATCGCCGCGACCACCATCGAAGATATTCCAACTGATACCAGCCGCACCAACCCAACCGAAAGAATCACTGCTGAATAGATCATCAAAGCTAGAAGCGGACACTCCCGGCGCTCCCGTTAGGAAGAACTTCGGATATTGATTGGCTATACTTGCCGCGAGTTCTTCATTGATGGCTGCCATTTCACGTTCTGCAATACGAATATCAGGACGACGTTGTAACAAGTCAGAAGGCAAGCCCACTGGTACCATGTTATGCATCGCTGGCACTCCCTGAGTGTCTGCAAGTCTGGTCTCGACTTTCGACAGCGGCTCACCAATCAGTACCGCGATCCGGTGTTTATGAACTTGCTGTGCGATTTCCAACTGAGGAATGATTGACTCCATCGCTGCAAGTGTCGCTTTGGCTTGAGCTAAATCGAGATCCGAGCCATAACCGCTACGAACCACCTTCTCGACCAACGCCATGGTTTTTTGTTGGTCTTCAAGGTTCGATTTGGCTAAGTCGAGACGCTCGCTTGCCCCTTGATACTGCAAGTAGTTATGAATCAAATCCGCAGTAAGCAAAGTCGTTAGCCCGCTTTGATAAATCTCTGCTTGCTCAACTCGAATTTTTGCAGCGTTGGACTGACGGTCAATACGGCCAAATAAGTCCAACTCCCATGTGATGCTCGCCCCTGCGAATACGCCGTCATGCTGGTTATCCAACAGTGTCGTGTTACCAATTTGTGGTGGTAAGCCTGCTGCTGAATCGCCAATAGGATTGAGCGCAGGACCAAGCAGTGAGTCGTTTTTACTCAGTTGGTAATTGAAGTAACCTGCACCTACATTGACGGTAGGTACTTTGAATGACTCTACGACGGTTTTGTAGCTGTCAGCCATCTTGATACGCTCTGCCGCTACCTTAAGCGGGATGTTTTGGTTTTGCATATCGAGAACTAAGTCATTCAGTGTTGGGTCATTAAACTCTGTCCACCAAAAGGTTTCGTTGTCACGATTTTGGCTAGCGCCATCTTGCTCAACATGCAGATAGGTTTCTGCCATGCTGGTGGTCGGTGCTTGATAATCTGGGCCAACCGCACAACCAGATAAACTCATTGCCAATACTAGTGGCGCAATAACGAATTTTTTCATGATTACGCCTCCTTCATTTCAGCGTCTGTTTGGGTCGTTTGTGGTTTGTCTTTGTATGCCAAGCGATACAGCGCAGGCATGATGAACAGTGACAATATGGTTGCCGCTGCTAACCCGCCGATAATAGTTGCGGCCATTTGGTCGAACAGTAGGTCCGACAGCAAAGGGATCATGCCAAGAGCCGTTGTCAAAGCACCCATCGATATCGCCATGGTGCGGTTAACGGTTGCTTCTTTGATAGCATCTGCCAACGGGCGTCCATTTGCTCGTTCAAGCTCGATTTGATCCATCAGTACAATGCCGTTTTTAATGATCATCCCCGTTAGTGTTACTGCACCAATTAACGCCATGAAACCAAATGGTTTATCAAAACCAAGTAGCGCAAAGGTGGCGCCCGTCGCGGCTAATGGCAAAGTCGCAAAGATGATGATTGGCTGTTTAAAGCCGTTAAACATCGCCACCAAAATGATCACCATGATCAACATTGCTTTCGGTAGCTGCTTGAAGATATCTGTGACCGCTTTGTGCTCGTCGTAGAACTCGCCACCCCATTCCATGCTGTAACCCGCAGGAAGGTGAATCGCTTCAATCTGTTCTTTGACAGCATTTCTTACTGTTGCTGGTGTCGAGTGACGCGCTACCCCCGCTTGTGCAGTGATGGTTTTGACTCGGTCTCGACGCCAAATCATGCTCTGTTCCGGTACGAGTTCAAAGCCATCAACCACTTGCCCGAGAGGCACACTGTGCATGCCAAGTAGCGAACGCACGGGTAATGTTTCTAGTGATGCCATGTTTTGCGAAGTGCCACGCAGCTGAATTGGAATCAACTCATCATTAAGGTTCATCTGACCTAGCGGCATGCCATCAGAAGCGCGTTTTAAAGCAAAGGCGATGTCCGTACGGTTAATGCCAGCTTGACGCATCTTGTCTTGGTTGATGATGGGTTTGAGCACTTTGCTTTCTTGACGCCAGTCATCACGAACGTACTTTGCATCTGGGTGAGTAGCTAAGATGGCTTTAGCTTGATCCGCCAACTGGTGCAATACCGCTTCATCTGGACCGGAGAAGCGAGCTTCTACCGCGTACTTGTCTGACGTCGCCAGTTTTAGTGCTCTAAAGCGTGGCTCTGCATCTGGGAACTGGTTTTGCAACCATTTGTCTCCACGTTCAACGAGCTTGTTGATGCCTGCGTAATCTTTGGTATTAATCAAGATCTGGCCATATGCAGGATCAAACGGTTCTGGTTCTACAGTGACCGAGAATCGAGGTGCACTTGCGCCCATGTAACTTGAGATACTTTCTACTTCAGGTTGCTTGAGCAGCCACTCTTCAACTTTGCGCATGTCAGCCGAGGTCTGTTCAATCTTGGCGCCATTGGGTAGCCAGTAATCAAGGAATACAATAGGGCGATCCGATTGTGGGATAAAGTTTACCGCCACATAAGGCACGGCAAATGCAGTCACCAAAATCAGCGGAATCAGTGTTGTCAGTGCTTTAATTGGATTATCGACCGTCCAAAACACCAACTGCTTGTAACGGCTTGGCTTTGCGTTTTCATCGATAGGTGTTGGTTTGATGAACATCCAACACATCAGTACGGTGAAGGTCATCGCGACCAACCAAGACAAAAGAAGCGAAGACGCGACGATGTAGAACACTGAACCCGCAAATTCGGCTGAGTCGGTTTTGGAGAACAGAACCGGGCTTGCACCCATGATTGCAATGACGGTCGCGCCAAGCAGTGGCACTGCGGTTTCTTTCACTGAATCAATAGCAGCACGTGTGCGCTCGATGTCTTTGCTCAGCTTTACAATCATCATGTCAGTGATCACGATGGCATTGTCTACCAGCATGCCCAGAGCAAGGATGAAGGTTCCTAATGAGACGCGGTGTAAGTCGATGCCTGCGATGTTCATGTAAATCAGCGTGAGTAAGATAGTTAGCAGCAAGCTAGAACCAACAATCGTTGCACTCTTAAAGCCCATGAATACCAATAGCACTACAAATACAATAGCGACACTTTCCAGCAGGTTGCCGACAAAGTTATCAATCGCTTTTTGTACTTCTTCAGGCTGATAAGCCACGGTAGAAATATCTACACCAAGGGGCAGCGTCTGCTCGTAGTTGTGGATAATGTCACGAATGGTATCGCCCAATGACACTACGTTAATGCCTTCTACTGGACTTACAGCTAGCGTCACCGCAGCTTCACCGTTAAATCGGCTTTCTGTCAGCGCCGGCGTTTGGTAACCCATGGTGACGTCAGCAATATCACCTAAGCGAATCAAGCCTGTACCTAGCTCACTCATGCCGCCTTTGATGACCAAGTTACGAATATCATCTAGTGATTGAAATTCACTGGTTTGTGTGACGCGAATACGCTCTGTCCCAGCATCGAATTTGCCCGCTTCAAAGGTCATGTTTTGTGTGCTGAGCTGGTTCCACACCTGCGCAACAGATAGGCCGTACTGTGCTAAACGCTCATCGGGCATATCGATATGTACGACACGTGGCTGTACACCGTGAAGTTCGATCTTTTTGATGCCTTTTACCGCTTTAATTTGGCGTTGAAGCTCTTCTGCATAGCGGCGCAGTTCTTCTGGAGCAGCATCGTTACTGTGGATAGAGAAAAGCATGCCGTACACTTCAGAGAATTCATCTTGCACAATACTGATTTGTGCAGTGGAAGGTAGCTGTAGCTTCACGTCGTCTACTTTGCGGCGCAGCAAGTCCCACTGCTGAGGCAATGCCTTGGAGTTGAGGCTTTCCTTTAAGTCGACAAATACCATCGACATGCCTGGGCGAGACAATGAACGCAGGCGGTTAAGCTCGGCCATTTCTTGTAGCTTGGTTTCAATGGTATCCGTGACTTGGTGTTCAACCTCTTGGGCTGACGCCCCCGGATACAAGGTGACGACTACTGCTGTTTTTACGGTGAAACTTGGATCTTCTAACTTACCCAAATCGAAGTAAGAGTAGATACCCGCCACCACACTTAAGGCGATGAAAAACAGCACGAAAGTACGCTGTCTTATCGCGAATTCAGCTAAATTGAGCATGGTTAAGACCTATAGCGTTTTGATGGTTAGGTTTGGCGTGTTGTCGCCAGGTTTGAGGTAATGCGTTCCGCTGATCACGACATAGTCACCTTGGCGGAAAGTGCCAGACACGCAAGCTTGATGAGCATCGATAGATTTCAAACTCACTGGCTCGGTATGAACAACCGCATCGCGCACGACGTTGACGTGAAGCGTTTTCTTCTCGCCCAAAATCGCAGAGTACGGGAAGCAATGGCTAGATTGGCTAGGCTGGAATGAAGTTGTCACTGTCACTGCTTTGCCATTGAATAACTCAGTCGAAAGCGAGTCGATCGCTAGGGTGACAGGATATGTTTGTTTGAGTAGATGCTTTTTCGGCGCAATTTCAGTCACTTTCGCATCATAAGCGTGTTCCGATGCATACCAAGAAAGTGCCGCAGATTGACCAAGACTGAACTGGCGAATCATGTTTTCAGGCACGTCGATATCGACTTCCCATTGACCATCTTGTTGAATGGTAGCAACACTCACTCCTGGCAGAGTTTGCTCAAATGCGTCAATGCGAATTTCACCTATGTTACCAGTGAATGGTGCTCGTAGTGTGGTGTATGCCAGAGCGTCTTCCGCGCGTTGGATATTTTTCTCAACCACTTTCACTGCGGATAAGCTGCGTTCATAACCGCTGATGGCACGATCCAAATTAACGCTGGCAATCGCGTCGTCTGCCGTCGCTTGCTCCACGCGTTTTAGCTCAGCCCTTGCGAGTTTATGCGCGGACTTTGCTTCTAACATACGTGCTTGGAGTTCTTCCAAAGAAACTTGGTAATCGTGAGGATCAAGCGTAGCTATGATCTCTCCCTTCTCGACATGATCGCCTTTCTTCACCAAAACGCGCTCAACGGTGCCAGGGACACGGAAAGAAAGAGATGCGCTTTCTTTAGCTTGAACAATGCCGCTAAAAGATTTGTTCAATGCAGTGTTTTCAGCAGAAACTTCGATCACTTGAATCGGACGTGAGGATTTCGGTTCTTCCAGAGTGGCTTGGCTCTGATTACAACCAAATAGGGTAAGTGTCGCAGCACTCAAGGCAGTGGTTTTGAATAGACGATTCATACAATGGCTCCATAAATTTGGTGCCATCATACAATTGTACACTGTTCAGATAATTACCCAGTAGCGTGACTCACTGTCTCAAAATTCGAGACAATATATTCATCTAAATAAGTTTTGGGATTTCATTAGTGAGGTGGTCAATAAGTAGACGACTCGCTTGGCTTAGCGTTTTAGGTTGTGGGTAAAGCAACCAGCCCGATTCTTCCGTGACAGAATAGTGTGACAATAACTGTACTAAATCGCCGGATTCCAGCTCTCGTCTCACCAACACTTTGGGCATAAAGGTAATGCCGCGATTTAAGATGGTCGCGTTCTTAATAAAGCCGATGTTATTGGAGATAAGTTTTGGACTAAGCTGCACACTTTGCTCTTGGAAGTGCCAAACATTGTCTATTTCGCCATTTGGCCAACGAAAACAAACACACTGATGTTCCTTTAGTTGCTCTAAGTTCTCTGGCATGCCATGTGTTTCAAGGTAATTGGGAGAAGCGACTAAACAACGGTCGAGCGTTAAAAGCTTACGGGCAACAATGTCGGAATCAAACAGTGCACCACCATGAAAAGCGATGTCTAAGCCTTGTTGGAACATGTCTCTGAAGCCATTGTTGATGTTGCGAATGTCCAATTCAACGTGCGGGTACTTATCATGGAAATCGAACAAAATAGGGCGCACCAGTTCGTCGGTCTCTGGCAGCAATCCAAGCTTTATTCGACCGCGGACCTCGTTGGTGTCGTTGCTGACTTGTTCGTTCGCCGAGTCGAGCATCGTCAGCGCTTTTTGTAGGTTCTCATAATAGGCTTCGCCGTTGTTGGTCAGCGATAAACTGCGCGTGGTGCGATGGAAAAGCTGAGCGCCAAGGGATTGCTCTAAATCGCCGATTCGTCGGCTGACATTCGCACGAGGTAAATCCAACGCATTGGCTGCGGCGGTAAAGCTACCTAACTCCACAACCTTGATGAACAGTTTGAGATCGTCGATTTTCACTCTGGCGCTCCATGCTTATTGAACACTGTACTAAACCGTGACACTCTAAAGCATCACAACGTTATGCACAAAATATAACGTCAATTTTGCTATAAGAAGAATAGGGTATTAATGTGCTTAGAGTCATTCAACGTCGTCGAATTAAGAAAGTCATCAAGCTGCTCTCCGCCCGATTGATTAAGGGCTATGGCAGCCGCGAGTATTTCTCTATCGGGCAAGTAAAAAGCAGCACAAGCGAGTTGAGCAAGCGCCAACAACAGATCGCTTTAGCGCTTTATGTAAACCCGCAGGAACTGAGTTCAGAGGCGAAAGCGGAAGTCTTGTCGTTGCGTGACGATGTTTCGAATGACTTTTTCGATGGTGGTGATTACACCGCACAAGATGTACTGAATTTGCTTGGTTCGGGTGGTTGGAAAGGCGGTCGTATGGACGATGACATGTCGCACCGGTTCGGAATGAATAGCCGATACTAAATCTCGTAATCAAACACGATGATATCTTCAAGCAGTGGTCTAAATACCTCTTTCAATGCATCGTGTTCTGGATGAGGTAGGTAGTTCTGACGACCCGCTTCATCGGCAAACGTCATCATCACGGCGTGTGTGTAGTCTTTGTTCTTTCCTTCGGGGCTGTTGTTTAAGCCCCACTCAACGTCGGTGACGCCCTCCACCTTAGTTGGCATGGCTTCAAATAGCTCTCGAAGTTGTTGGATTTTGTCGTCGGTGGCAGATGCTTTAAATTTGATGAGTAGAATGTGTCTGATCATGGTTTTGTGTTGTTATATTTTGTTGTGTTTGAAGAACAACACTATAACGGGCATCCACTCTAAAGTTAGCTTTTGGCTTCACAAAATAGGGAAACAAAAACGCGAGCACTTTGGCTCGCGTTTTAGTTGTTCTAGCTAGGTCGGAGGTTGTTAAATGGGAACCGTTAACCCTCGATGCGTTTCACCAAGTAGAAATGCTTTTTACCGCGTTGAAGCAACCAGTATTGATCGAACAACGGGAAGTTCAAACTTGGGTTTTCTGCATCCACTTTCTCGCCATTCACACTGATGGCATTGTTGCCAATCAGTTCACGAGCAATACGCTTTGAGTTGGCTAAGCCCGATTCAACCAGTAGTTCTACCAAGTCTTGCTCAGCACTTTGCATGCTCGGTAAGCCATCGAGTTCCAACTGTTTTAGCTCGCTCAAACTGAGTTGCTGCACATTGCCGCTAAATAGCGCTTGAGTGATTCGCTCTGCACTTGCTAAGCCCTCTTCACCGTGGACAAAACGCGTCATTTGTTCTGCTAAGATACGCTGTGCTTGCGGTTTGCCTTTGCTCTCTTTGTCTTGTGCTTCAATCGTGGCAATCTCATCGCAACTCAAGAAGGTGTAGTAGCGCAGGAAGTGGTAGACATCGGCATCTTCCGCGGATAACCAGAATTGGTAGAAGGCGTAAGGCGAGGTCTTACTTGGATCTAACCACACAGCGCCACCTTCGGTTTTACCAAACTTAGTGCCGTCAGATTTGGTGATCAAAGGTAGGGTTAGACCGAAGACCTGCTCACCACTCTGACGGCGAGTAAGGTCAATGCCGCTAACAATGTTGCCCCATTGGTCATTTCCACCGATTTGTAGGCGGCAACCGTACTGACGGTTTAATTCTGCGAAGTCGTAAGATTGCAGCAGTGCGTAACTGAACTCGGTGAACGAGATACCTTGATCTGGACGTTGTAAGCGTTGCTTAACCGACTCTCGGCTGATCATGGTATTCACGGAGAAATGCTTACCTACATCACGGAAGAAGTCGATCACGTTAATCTGCTTCACCCAATCCGCATTGTTTACCATGATTATTGGCTTGCTGACTTGGTTATTCATTAACTGTTGAATTTGATTCGACAGATCTTGTACCCAACCCTTTACGGTCTCTTCTGAGTTTAAGCTTCGCTCTGTGGCTTTAAAGCTCGGGTCACCAATCATACCTGTCGCACCGCCTATCAGGGCGATGGCTTGGTGTCCTGCATCTTGAAAACGTTTGAGCATAATCAGTGGCACAAGGTGGCCAATGTGCAAGCTACCTGCGGTTGGATCGAAACCGCAGTACAAGGTTTGTGGCTCAGATAGCAGTTGTTGAACTTGGTCTAAATCGCTCGCTTGGGCAATCAAACCGCGAGCTTGTAAATCTTCAATCAGTGTCATCGTCTTATCTTTATCTGGTTTGGTTGTATTCAGATTAAAAGGCGATGCGGAATCGAGATATATCCCTAAAGGGACAGTTTGTTATCTTGATTGAGTGATCAGGTGGTTGAGAAACAACTGAAAGAACTCACTTAACGACGCCACATTCAGTTGTGCGTAGATGCGTTTACGGTGGTTCTTAACTGTGCCCTCTGCCACATCTAGCTGCGTTGCAATCTCTTTGCTGTCATAGCCTTGCGCGATCAATGCCGCGATTTCTTGTTCTCGTTTAGTGAGGACGGTTTGGCCAAACGATGCCAGTGCGGATTCAATCGCCTTACGCATTTGCCCTGAATATGCGTTAGGGCTAAACACTGGCTCGGCAAGTGTAAACTCGGTCTGTTTCCAGTGCTGTTGGCACAAAGACTGAATAATCGTGAAGTAAGATTTAAGCTTGGTGACTTGAGGCTTGGTGAAGCGTTTGTCATCTTGCATAAAACCGAAGTAGAGCATCACCCAACGTGCCGGTTCGATTTCGATCAGCATGCTGAGTTCGTCCTTCCAGCCCGTTTGATGGTAAAACTGCTCACAGTAGGCTTGGTAATCGAGATCGTTACGGGCGACGTCTTTGCCTACCACATCTTTGAGCGTAAAAATGCCTTGCTCTTTGTTGGCGTTGAGCTTCTGGTAAAACGGGTCGCTTTGAAAAGAGGTGGTGAGATAACGCTGGAACAAAAGCTCGCGCTCACTTTCAATCGAATCATACAGATAGATAGGATGTTTGCCTTCGCGGTAGCCAAGGATCACCGCGCAATCAAAACTCAATAACGAAGCAATAACGCGCATGAGTTTAGGCGTAAAGCTTGGTGAGTTAAGGGCAGAAATTGTTTCTGCAAGTTGAGTGTTGAATGCGTCGTTAGGCATGGGGATTCGAGCGTGCGATAAAGGTTGAGATAAGCATAACGCAACAGACGGCTATCCCAAAGAGATCAAAAAGGGGAGCGTTGTGCTCCCCAAAAATAAATCATTTTCACTAAGCGATTACTGCGAATCGGTCAGCTCTTTGTTGACCCAGTATTTCGAGCCAGAAACGTTCGCATCAACCAACAAGCCAGTGGTGTTGAGCTGATACACCGCTACGCCGCTGTTGAATTGCGCTGTCATTTCTTCGCCATCCTCACCAGCGACTAAAGAAGCTTCGCTCGATGCTTCCCAGCCTTCCTCGACAAAGGTGTTGAAGTCTTTTTCTTTCTCAAACAGCACGACTTGTTGGTAGAACTTACCGCCAACACCAAGGGCAACACCCGCACCAAACATATTCATGTAAGTGCGCTTATCCGTCGACTTGTTGACTGCAACACCAGAGCCGGAGTTGGTATGGAACATCAGTGACAGTTTGCGTGAATCAAACACAGCATAGCCGTAAGCGTTGTCGTAAAGATCTTTTGCTTCTGGTTTCTCATTGAAGAGCTTTAGCAGAGTGCTATCTGCCATTAAATCAATCGCTTGGCGAGCTTCTTCTGGCGTATCACCTTCCATCAGCTCATCAATTTTCTTGTCGGCTTCGTCGATCCACTCTTTACTGGTTTCAATACTTGCATCCGTCCATTCGCCAGCGGTGTTGATCGCATCTTCTGACCAATTAGTGAAATCTTCCCATGCTTGTTTTGAGAATTCTTTGGTGCTGTCCCATGTCTCTTTAGCCGTATCAGAAACTGCATCCCCTAAGTCTGAAAGGCTGTTAGAAATGTCGTCCCAATCGGCATAAGCCGGAGAAGCGAGCAAGGTTAAGGCAGTGATAAGGGCAAGAGGCTTTTTCATATATCCATTCTTCTATGAAATAGGTGTGATTTAATTTTAGGTGAAAAAGGGGGGAGGGAAAATGAAAGGAAGACACAGCTTGGGATGACGGTCACGAACTTACATCGCTTTGACATGCTAGGTAAACAAAAAGCCCTCAAACTCAGGAGCTTGAGGGCTTCGTATTACAAGTTAGGAAGGCTCGTTTTACTTGCTCACTTTACCTAGCTTCAACCATGTATCGATAACCGTATCTGGGTTGAGTGAAACAGAGCTGATGCCTTGTTCCATCAACCATTCCGCAAGGTCATCGTGGTCTGATGGACCTTGGCCACAGATACCGACGTATTTGCCCGCTTTGGTTGCCGCATCGATGGCCATTTGCAGCATGGCTTTCACTGCTGGGTTACGTTCATCGAATAGGTGTGCAACATCACCAGAGTCACGGTCAAGACCAAGCGTAAGCTGAGTCATGTCGTTTGAACCGATTGAGAAGCCATCGAAGTACTTCAAGAACTCTTCAGCAAGTACTGCGTTTGACGGTAGTTCACACATCATGATGACTTTCAGACCTTGGTCGCCACGACGTAGGTCGAACTTAGCCAGTAGGTCGATAACTGATGCCGCTTCGCTCGGTGTACGTACGAATGGGATCATAATTTCAACGTTCTTCAGACCCATCTCGTTACGAACGCGTTTGATTGCTTGAGTTTCTAGCTCGAAACAGTCTTCAAACACTGGAGAAATGTAGCGAGACGCACCACGGAAGCCCAGCATTGGGTTCTCTTCGTGCGGTTCGTAACCTTTACCGCCGACTAAGTTGCTGTATTCGTTTGATTTGAAATCTGACATACGAACGATCACGCGTTTTGGCCAGAATGCAGACGCGATAGTCGCAATGCCTTCGGTTAGCTTGCTAACGTAGAAATCGATTGGATCTTTGTAGCCACGAATACGCTCAGTGATTTCAGCTTTTAGCTCATCGCTTTGCGCATCAAAGTTCAGCAAGGCTTTCGGGTGAATACCAATCATCTTGTTGATGATGAATTCAAGACGCGCAAGACCCACACCTTCGTTTGGAATCTGAGCAAAGTCGAATGCACGATCTGGGTTGCCAACGTTCATCATCACTTTGGTTGGCAGCAGTGGGAGCTCATCGACCGCTGAGCGCTTGATTTCAAATTCCAGCTCGCCTTGGTAAACATATCCCGTTTCACCTTCTGCACAAGACACAGTCACGGTCTCGCCGTCCGTCAGTTTGCTGGTGGCATCACCACAACCAACGATAGCCGGAATACCAAGCTCACGTGCGATGATCGCTGCGTGGCAAGTACGGCCGCCACGGTTTGTGACAATCGCAGATGCCTTCTTCATCACTGGCTCCCAATCTGGGTCAGTCATGTCTGTCACCAGCACATCACCATCTTGTACCAGTGACATTTGGTCTAGAGAGTCGACTAAGCGCACTGGGCCTTTACCGATACGCTGACCAATTGCACGACCTTCAACCAAAACATCAGCTTTGTTGCTTAGCTCGTAACGTTCAATCACGTTTTGCTCGCTTTGAGAACACACTGTCTCTGGGCGTGCCTGTACGATGTAAAGCTTGCCGTCGATGCCATCTTTTGCCCACTCAATATCCATAGGACGTTTGTAGTGCTTTTCGATGATCATCGCTTGTTTTGCTAGCTCTTTGATCTCTTCATCATTCAGAGAGAAGGCGTTGCGCTCTTCTACTGACGTGTCGATGATCTCAACTTGCTTACCGATCTCTTGACGGTCTGAGTAGATCATTTTGATCTGCTTAGAGCCAAAGGTCTTCTTAACGATAGGGTGTTGACCCGCTTCTAGCATTGGCTTGTGAACGTAGAATTCATCAGGGTTAACTGCGCCCTGAACCACCATTTCACCCAAGCCCCAAGAAGAGGTGATGAACACGACTTGGTCGAAACCAGATTCCGTATCTAGGGTAAACATAACGCCAGAAGAGGCTTTGTCCGAGCGCACCATGCGTTGGATACCAGCCGACAGCGAAATGCCGCGGTGGTTAAAGCCTTGGTGTACACGGTATGAAATTGCACGGTCATTGAACAAAGAAGCGTAAACGTGCTTGGTTGCTTCTAGTACTGCATCAATGCCTTTTACGTTTAGGAACGTCTCTTGCTGACCAGCAAATGACGCATCCGGTAGATCCTCTGCAGTTGCAGAAGAGCGAACGGCAACAGAAATCTCAGGATGATTGTCTGTCAGTTCTTTGTAGTTATCACGGATGTCTTGTTCAAGATCCGTAGGGAACGGGGCTTCTAATACCCATTGACGAATGGTGGCACCTGTCTTACGCAGAGCTTCTACATCCTCAACGTCTAGTTCATCAAGTAGTTGGTGAATACGCTCATCCAAACCTTCGTGGTCAAGGAATTGGTTAAACGCATACGAGGTTGTCGCAAAACCGTTTGGTACTGATACACCAACATTGGCTAGGTTAGAAACCATTTCGCCAAGTGAAGCATTTTTACCGCCGACCTTGTCGACATCATCCATGGATAGTCCATTGAACCAGAGGGTGTTCTTTTGCATGTCTTTCTCCAGAAACATTGCAGCTTTGTAGGGGATTAATACCAACCTCGAACAGCGGTGGTTCATCCTTGCAGGTCAATGTCATCGAAGACACAGTTTCGGGCTGACAACAGCCATTGCAGCTAAGGGGCGTTAACTACAACTTCCCAACTAGGGCTTAAACGAATTTTCCGACGCAAACATGGTTCAACACTTTTCGTGGTTGATATGAAAGGCAAACGATTACGTGTTTACTTAAAAAAACTCCGAAGAATTTTCAAAGCTGTGGGGCACGCAATTGCAAGCCAAACTCATTTATTAATATTATGTAAACCATCCTACTCAAATGAATTTGAAAAAATAAACAAAAATGCAAATAAATAGCCAAAGTCGTGATGTATTCTATGTTTCTGACGGAACGGCCATAACATGTGAGACATTAGGCCATGTTGTTTTGGGTCAGTTTTCCTTCATTCCTAATGAAAAAACCTTTCCTTTTGTCGAAAGTGAAGACAAAGTTGCCGATGTTATCAGGGAAATCGAGATTTCCTACCAACGCGATGGGGTTAAGCCCTTGGTATTCTTCTCGATTGTTGTGCCAGAAATTCGTGAAATGTTACTCAAAGCGCCAGCTCACGGTTATGACGTGCTGGAGAGCATTGTGCAGAAGGTGCAAGATGACATTCAGATGGAGCCACAGCCGAAGATGCAGCGCTCACGCAGCGTAAGCAAAGATTCGGACACCTATTTCGACCGTATCGCAGCGATTGAATACACGCTTGCTCACGATGACGGCATCACACTTAAAGGCTTGGATGAGGCCGACATTATCCTTCTTGGCGTGTCACGCAGTGGCAAAACACCGACCAGTCTGTACATGGCGATGCAATTTGGTTTACGCGTGGTGAACTACCCGTTTATTGCTGAAGACGTCAAGATGATGCGCTTATTACCGGAGTTTGAGATTCATCGCCACAAGTTGTTTGGTTTAACCATCAACCCAGAACGGTTGAATGAGATCCGCGAGAACCGATTGTCAGGCAGCGAATACGCGAGCACTGAACAATGTAAGTTGGAGCTTGATACGGTAGAAGCGCTGTTTAGACGGGAGGCAATCCCTTACATCAACACTTCGTCTTTGTCGGTGGAAGAGATCACCACGCGCATTCTTGAAAGGGCAGGGATGAAGCGTCGTTTGTTTGGCTAAGCCGCCCTTGCTTGGCAAAGTTACCAATGCTCAAGCACAAAAGAGGAGACATCTGAGCCTCCTCTTTTTAACCAGCGTTTAGCTTTAACTCATTGAAAAGCTTGTGAACTGTTCGATTAGTAATGTTGGAACATCTTCTGGATGTCTTGGTAATTTTTGGTCTGTGTTAGCGATAGCATCAACAAAATACGAGCTTTCTGAGGGTTCAACGTACCAGATGCCACGAAACCGTATTTATCGTCGTCAATTTCCGCATCTAAGGTAGTAGAGCCAGTCGGCGTGCGAGAGCTACGAACAACCATGATGCCGTCTTTACTCGCCTTTTCTAACTCATCAAATACGGTGTGGTACAGGTTACCATTGCCGACACCTGCGCTGACGATGCCATCAAACTTCGCATCGACGAATGCTTTCACAGGTAAGTTAGAAGCATTTGCATAGTTATAAACGATTCCGACTTGTGGCAGCTTATCGAGCTTGGAAACATCGAAGGTTGTTTCAGTGGTGTGTTTGCGCTCTGGGCTGCGTTGGTACTTCGCATCGCTGTTGTGAATGTAACCGAGTGGACCAAAGTTCGGTGATTGGAAGGTGCAGACTGATGTTGTGTTGGTTTTCGTTACGTCACGCGCATCAAAAATGGTGTCGTTCATTGCGACTAGCACGCCTCGACCTTGAGAATCTTCATCCGTTGCGGTCACCACTGCGTTGTAGAGGTTAACTGGGCCGTCAGCACTCATTGCCGTAGAAGGGCGCATTGCACCTACGATCACAACAGGCTTGTCACTCTTCACCGTTAAATCTAGGAAGTAGGCGGTCTCTTCTAAGGTGTCGGTACCATGAGTAATCACAATGCCATCTACGTCGTCCTGAGCGAGCAGTTCATTCAGACGCTTGGCTAACGTTAGCCAGACTTCATCGTTCATGTCCTGAGAGCCGATACTGACCACCTGTTCACCAGAAATGTCGGCAATCTTGGTCATGCTAGGCACTGCGTTGATAAGTGATTCTACTCCAACCTTACCAGCGGTGTAGTTGGATTCAGTGGCGGATTGCCCTGCACCAGCGATAGTGCCGCCGGTTGCTAAGATCTTGATGTTAGGTAAATCAGCATTTGCAAAAGCCAATGAGCTCATGCATAAACCGAGTGTTATCGAACTGAGGCGGAGAAACTTTTTGGTCATAGGAATCACCTGTTTTGGGTTAGATGTTGGGGGAAGCGTTATCTATCCTAAAAACAGTGCGGTAGATTTTTTGAGCACAACTTCACCAATTTACAGATGAAAATCGTGATCAACCAATCAGTTAAAGAACATTAAATCAACCATTTAACTTAGTTTATGTGCTTCATTAACAAGTGAGATCTTTCAGCAGTCTGTTTAACAATTGGTTAATTGCTATTCATGCATTTGTAATTAACGACTGAATTTGACGATGTATTGAGGGAGAAAGCTTTGGCTGAGCACCGCTTGCTCAGCCAAAAATTGGGTTGATTAATCTTAGCTAAGCGCAGGCGCGAGAGTTTGAAGATCGGCTGGTTGGTGCAATGCCAAATAGTCTAGAAACTCAGGCTTTGGAATAGGTTTTGAAAAGTAGAAGCCCTGTATGTTGTAGAAGCCGAGGTCATGTAGAGCCCACAATTGCGCCTCCTCTTCGACACCTTCCACAATGACAGACATATTCAGTGTCTGGGAAAGAGTGTGTATCGCCTCGAGTAAAGGTTGCGTTGTTTTTCCGTTACCTAAACTGGTTACGAAGACGCGATCAATCTTGATGATGTCGAATGGGTATTGCCCAATAAAATCCAGACCAGAATAGCCTGTACCAAAATCATCAACGGCAATACGAATGCCCAGTGAGGCCAGTCGGTCCAAGTGTTGACGCAATATTGAAAACTCATCTTTGTTAAAAATCGCTTCTTCGGTAATTTCAAATACCAAACGTTCACTAATGAAATAACTGAACATCAAGCGAGACTCGATTTCTTTAATGAAGTCATCTCTGAGAATCAAAGAGCGACTGACGTTAACGCTAATGTAGCGATCATGAAAGGCTTTCTTATTTGTTGAGATCATCTTGATCGCTTTATCCAACACCAGATAAGTGATTTGATCGATCATCCCAACTTTCTCGGCAAGAGGGATAAAGATACCAGGAGAAATGAACCCTTGAACCGGGTCGTTCCAGCGCACTAAAGACTCGCCACCGATGACACTGCCATCACGTTGGTCGACGATAGGCTGATAATGCACACTCAAGTTGCGTCCTTTGATAGCTTGAGCCAGAGAGAACTCCAAACTGTTTCTAGCCACCTTTTTTGAATTAAAAAACAGATGGACGACTAGAGCACAGGCCATTCCAAGCAGTCCAATCCATAACTTGCTTGCCAAGAATTGCCAATAGAATGCATAACCAATTGTCGAGTAGACCGTGAAAGGGAGGATTTCTGAAGTGATTTGTTCGCTGCGTAGTGCGTTGCCATCAGTCAGATCAACAGCGGTTCGATTAATAATATCGACTCGATACTTCATGTCACCGAAGCTAAAAATATCCTTCACCAGCATTTCCAGTACTTGTTTTGGAAATACCACACTGATGCCTCGCCCTTTATCCGAACTGAAAAATAGGATCAATGCTTGGTTGTTGGTCAACGCTCGCTGCGTGTAAGACAGCGTGGCGTGTACATCGCTATCACCCAAGCGTTTTAGTATTGTCGAGTAAATCCGAAATGACGGATGACGTTCGCTACTGGTGCACTGTACCTTGCCATTTTGATCAAATGTAGCGATGTCTTTTGCCATCCCTAAACCAAAGATGTTGGTGCGTAAGTCGTGGATCAGTTCGCTACACGGTTTGAGATAAAACTCATCATCGAGTAAATGAGCTAACTGTTGAACATTGCTGTGAAACTCAGATTCAATTGCCTCTACTGCCTGTTGTGTGAGCTTTTTATGATATTGATGGGCAAAAGGGATAAATGCCACCATAGTGATCGAAAAAGAGAGTAGGCCGACAACACACAGTGTGAGGTTGTTACTCCACTTTTTAGATGGATTGGAGAAGAATCGATTTGCCACAGATATAAGTACAGCAGGTAAGTAATGACATAAAACTATAATAAGCATGTCAATTTTAGGAATTGTTCAATGTAAAGTGTGATGTGAGTCTTATAAAATTTACGCAAGTTACTATTTTTTAATAAAAAATAAGATTCTCTGTCTCATAAGTTTGGTAAATGCCCCTTTCGGTAATATTTGTTATGTAATGGTTTGCAGTTCAATTTTTCTTCATGATTTTGTCTGAAAAAAGTTGTTCAAAGTGTCGTTGAAACACGTATTTTCCATCGTTTACTCTGACATTTTCTTAACGAAGTGTTTCAAAACTTGGTTTAGTTTATCTACAGCAAACGATTTCGTTGTACGTCTGCAATTAACAAGAGGTTAGGGATATGATTGCCAAGATTTTCTCTGTAGAAGTGACTTGTCCAAGTTGTGGTGAGCTTCATACTAAAAAGTCTAGGGACTGGTTTATCGATAAAAGTACGCCGTTTTTAGCGGGGGAAGGATATGACTTTTACTGCGCTTGTGGGCAAGAAGTTGAGTTCTCCTTGTTGTCTCAGCAGCACGGTTCTGTGGCGAGGCCGTTGGAAGAGTTAGCGTTCTGACGCTCGGTAGGACAGTATTGCTTGACCAAGGTATAAAGTGCATAAAAAAAGCGGCTTTACCCCGGAAAAGATAAAAGCCGCTTGCTAATATAACCAAGCACTTACTGTAACTTGGATATAGACGTGTTATTCCACGCCTTAGCGCATAATCATTTGTTCACGACCAGGGCCAACCGATACCATTTTCACTGGTACGCCCATTAGCTCTTCAATACGTAGAACGTATTTTTGTGCCGCGACTGGTAGCTCTTCGAATTTACGGCAACCAGTAATGTCTTCACTCCAGCTTTCCATCTTCTCGTAGATTGGTGCTAGTGCAGCCGTTTGAGGCCAAATTGGGTTCTCACTGTGCTCGCCTTCGTAACCAACACAGATTTTTAGATCTTTAAGACCTGTCAGACAGTCTACTTTTGTCAGTGCGATTTCAGTCGCTGCCTGAAGCTCAACGCCGTTCTTAGTCGCTACTGCATCAAAGTAACCCATGTCACGTGGGCGACCTGTTGTTGCGCCGAACTCACCCGCTAGTTCACGAAATGCATCTTGCTCTTCCATTGCAGTGATTAGCGTACCAGTACCTACTGATGAGCTGAACGCTTTTGCGACTGCAATAACACGCTCTGGACGTAGAGCAGGAAGACCACTACCGATACCTGCGTACATAGACACAACGTTTGAAGAGGTTGTCCATGGGTATTCACCGTAAACAAGGTCACGGCCCGCACCTAGTTGTGCTTCGAACAGTAGAGTTTGGTCTTTTGCTTGCAGCTCTTTTAGCGGCAGCGTTACGTTGCAGATAGCATCACGCCAAGGTGCAGATACTTCTAGCAACCAGTTCGCCATTTCTTCAGCGGTTTGCTCGAATTCGAACGTTGGGTAAAGGGCACGTAGTTGTGGAAGTTTCCAGTCCATCCAGAACTTGATGCGTTCTACTAGAACTTCTGGTTGTTTCAACCAACCAACTAGGATGCCTTTTTTCATCACACGGTCGCCGTATGCAGGTGCAATACCTTGACGAGTTGAACCGTATGCTTTGTCGCCTAAGCGTTGTTCTTCTAGCGTATCTTCTAGTGCGTGTAGAGGTAGACACAGTGTTGCGCGATCAGAGATGCACATGTTCACTTTAACGCCCGCTTCCGCGACTTCCGCAATCTCCTGAGACAGCGACGCAGGGCTGATAACCATACCCGGACCTAAAACTGCCAAACAGTCAGGGTTGAAAACGCCACTTGGTAGCTGGTGCAGCTTGAACGTACCTAGGTCGTTAACTACGGTGTGACCCGCGTTGTTACCACCTTGGAAACGAATGCTTGCAGAAGCTTGCTCTGCCAAAAAGTCAACGATGCGGCCTTTGCCTTCATCACCCCAGTTTGCACCCACAACAACGATAGACGACATAATTCATTCTCCAAAAACAGACCGGAAAATCTTAGGATGCTCGCATGAATAAGAGAAATTAATTATACTCATTAACTTGATAAGAAAATCATATCGGGTAATTTTCTATGTTAGATTTGAACTGGTTACGCACCTTTGTCACTTTGGCAGAAGTAAAACATTTCGGAAAAACAGCGATTGAACTGCACATGACGCAGCCAAATGTCAGTCTTCATATCAAACAGCTAGAGCAAGCAACGCGGGCTAAGTTGATTGAACGTAACCCTGTGCAATTGACCCAAGCCGGAAAGCGTTTGTTAGACACCGCACAGCACATGCTGAATGAGCTGCAAATCTGCCAATCCGATCTCAATGCCATCAATGACTTAACGCAAGGAACGCTCTCGATTGCGGCGAGTGATATTGTCTCGCGCCTGTTACTTATCAAGCCATTCCAACAATTCAAAAACGAATATCCTGGTATCGACTTAGCGCTGTTCAACACCACTTCATCACAAGCGGTAGATTTAGTAAAAAGTGCCCGCGCAGACATCGGCTTTGTTATTGCGCAGAAAGAGAGTCAACCGCTGCACTTTACTCCTCTGACGCAAATACACTGGTGTGCTTTCGGCGATAATATTTTCAAATGGAAAGAGAACACGGAAGAAAACCAAACCTTGATTCTACTGGGGCACGATACCCGAACACGTGAACTGATTGATGCCTCTCTGCCAGAGCTAAACCTGCCAAAACACAGAGTTATGGAAGTGGGTAGTGTAGAGGCGCAAATCGACTGGGCAGAAGCCGGATTCGGAACCGCAATTGTACCGGACTTCTCACTCGATCCAAGATTAAAACTCTCACGAGACGTGACGCCCTTACCCAGCTTCCCCAACACTGATTTTGGCTACATCGTGCGCCAGAATCAGGTGTTATCCAAAGCTGCCAAACAGTTATTGAAGTGGGTGGGTGAGAATGTATCTGTGGTAGAGGTTTAACGGTATGCAAGACACAACGATTACCATCTCTTTACCATCTTTGATTCACCGAATTGGTGGTGACCATGCTAAGCGAGCCAAAGCTATAGCCGCAGAGAACAAGTGCGAACTGAAGCGCATTCGACGCTCTCGCAATTGGCAAATTGCTGGTGAAGCTCTGAATTTAAAAGCATTTCTCGACGTTATCCGTTCCCAAGACGACGAAAATTTGCATTTTGTGATTAAAAAATTGGAAATTGGTCTTACCAAACACAGCGATAAGCTTGAACCTTTGGAAGCCAAACTTATTCGATTGGTAATGGAGAATCCAAACATTACTTTGGCAGAGCTAATGTCGGAAACAAATTGCACTTTGATACAGGCAAGGACAGCGCGTTTCGAAGCTGAAATTCTGTAAAGTAATTGATTTAATTAACTATACCGAACTTCACAACTGAAGGATGAGTCGTTTTACTAAAGACACAAGTTATGACCTTATGTGTTTAAGGGCATAAAACCTGCATCGTTGGCCTTGGTTCCAAATAAAAGCCAATACAAGGAGGTTTTATGTACCCACGTGTAATCGTTTCCATTTTTACGTGTACTTTAATTGCAGCGTGTAACAGCGATACGACAGAAGATACCACTTTCGCTCTTGAATCTTCATGTGATTTAGAAGCGGTTAATTTACTCGATTTCGAAGCTTGGCAGAGAGAAGAGGGCTGGTGGGTTGGTGAATATACATTTTTAGGAAGTGATGGTAATCCAAATGTGTCTTCGAGATGGCCTTATCGATACGACCACTACAAAGGCTTTATCCACCTCGAAGTGGTGGGTAACAGTATCAAGCAGCGTAATGTATTCCTCTACCCTCCCAAACTGGCACAAGATTGTTCCAGCGATACCGACGTGATTGGCCCTGGTATTTGTGGAACGAATGGTAATGAAAAAATCTTTAGTGCCGATCAAAGTGCATCGGACTGTAATGGGGGCTTGGCGGGTTCCTACGAAGCTTATGGAATGATGGTTGACACCTCAACCACTTTGATGGGGGAGGACAGTGTTCTTTACCAAGTGTATTTGCCTGACGGAAGTATCATGCAAAACCAGTTAACGACCCTCCCACCAAACGATACGAGAGTGCGCACAGCTCAAGGCTTTTTTATGGACCAGCCAACTTATGCAAGTTTCTACCGAGAAAAGAAAGTCACCAAAGAAGAATTTATGCAGCAGTTGGCAGATGCGCGTGCCGAATACGCCATTCTTGAGGAAGACTTTTGTGGCTATGATTCGGGCGGTCAGCCTAGCCAAGTGACTTGTACCGAGCATTTTGGCGTAGATATTACAAAGTAGCTCTAACGCATAATGATCACGAGTGCCTAGGATCAGTCGTGTGATTCTAGGCTCCTGTTGATTTTAGAAGCCTGTGATTTGGGTAATATCCTTAAAATTGAACCACAATGTAAAGTGAAATCAGCATCGCGACAGGAGGAAAACATGCGATGGCGCAATAGTAAAAGAAGCTCAAACGTAGAAGACCGTCGAGGACAACCAGGGGCAAGAAGCTCTGCTTCTACAGGCTTGCTCGTTGCGCAATTGTTCCGTTTTCTGCCTTTCCTTTTAAAAAGCAAGGTAGGGCGAGTGGTGTTACTTGGTGGCGTTCTGTTCTTTGGGTATCAAGCTCTTATGGGAGACGGTGACCTGATGGGACAAATTGCAGGCACGCCAGCGGTGACGCAACAGTCAAACAACTCAGCAAATAGCCAAGCGTTAACGGATGAGAATGCCCAATTTGTTGCGGCCATACTAGGGACAACCGAAACGGTTTGGGGTGAACTGCTGCCTAATGGTTATTCGGAGCCGACTTTAGTGCTGTACAGTGGTTCTACAATGACAGGGTGCGGCGTGGGTAGGGCGGTGACAGGGCCGTTTTATTGCCCAGCAGATCGGAAAATATATCTAGATTTGAGTTTTATGGATGAGCTTAAAAGGCTCGGAGCACCGGGAGACTTTGCCTTCGCTTACGTAATTGCTCATGAAGTTGGCCACCACGTACAAACACTGCTTGGCACCAGCAATCAAGTTCGCCAATTGCAACAGCAATCCTCTAGAGTTGAAGCGAATGAATTGAGTGTCAAACTTGAACTGCAAGCTGACTGCTACGCTGGCGTATGGGGATTCTACGTCAATAATGAGATGAAACTGCTTGAGCCTGGAGATATGGAAGAGGGGATTGCTGCGGCAAGTGCTGTGGGCGATGACCGATTACAATCTATGGCAGGGCAAAGTGTACAGCCCGATAGTTTTACTCATGGATCTTCAGAGCAGCGGGTCGAGTGGTTTCAAAAAGGCTTTCAATCGGGTGATCCAAACCAATGCCAAACATTCGAAACTAACTGAGCAACGATGAGAGAGAATTATACAGTTTGAAGGTCAAGCAACCGTGATCTTGGTTTTGCTGTTTACAAAGAGTGAAACCAGACGGGAGCTTGACCTTACTTATCGAGTTTTGTTGCGAACTCGCTTTACCACATCAAATCGTCTGGCACGACGAAATCTGCGTATGGGTCATCTTCTGCTGGGATATCTGACTCAGGCTCTTTCTGTTCAATGATCACAGACTCGTCACGCTGAGCAATCTTGTTTGCAACAGGGCGAGGAATAACTACATAGCTCTCACCGACGATGGCAATCGCCAAGATACCTTTGATCAATTGATCACGGATGATTGAATCGACGTAAAGCGACTTCACAAGTGTACCGTGTGTGAAGTTGTATTTGATGTCGCCATCTTTCAAATCAACCTTGTTCATTTCAATCAGCTGGTTGATTTGCGCTTTGATTTCTTTGTTCAAGCGTTCTGCATTTTGTTGCTCGCTCAATTGCTTGTCACGCTCTAACTGCTGACGTTTGTTCTCTTCAACCGCCGCCTTTACTTCGCGAGCTTGAACGCGTGATTTTTTAGAGCCTTTTTTCGCTTTTTTCAGTTTTTTCTCGTTAACCAAGCCTGCTTTTAGCATCTGCTCTTGAAGGGTAAGTTTTGCCATGTTCTATCCAGTAAGTGCGCAATTTTGTGCATTTTAACCAGTCATTCGTCGCAAAGAAAGGGGCTGGTGTCCTTCTTATCCGCATTGGATTGCTTGAAACAAGGGGAGCAATAGCATTGAGAAGTGGTTAAAATAAAGAACTTTATGCGATAAAAACAAATAATATTAAATAGGATGCCGTGTTAAATATATTTAGCCATACCTAGAGTTCTTATCTCTAATGTTTGTTTTGTAATTTAAATCTGAATTTATTGTGACGCTGTTAATATTAGTAACTATTAAATAAAGTACATTTTATTTGGTTGGTTTTAAATTTGTCGATATCAGTCACAAAAGAAAAGGTAAGGAAATAAACTTAATTAATGATCCTTTACCATAACGCGATGACACTCATCATTTAATATTGTTGCTAGTAATGACCGATATATTGCTGTCTTTCCCGACGAATGTTTTCTTTGTGCCTTTTGTTTTTCTTCTTCTTATTATGTGCATTGATCTCATCTTCAACGTGGTAGATGTAGCCGTTGCAGATATAGAATTATTCGAGTCAGGCAGTCTATTTAGCGGTGGGCTTTTATTACCACCTATCTTATCTAAAGTACCCTTGGCGGTAGGTTTGTGTGTTAGTTTCTTTTTCGCCACTATTCTATCGTTTTACTCATCATCTTTTCTAAATCAACATCTTAGTTCTGTTTTTTTGATGGTTGCGGAACTTGTCTCTATTCCAGTTAACTTCTACCTATCCTTGTATATCAGCGCGAAGCTATTAAGCCCTTTAGCGCCACTTTTTGATAAGAGTAAAGTTTTTGCAAAGGTCGACTTTATTGGAATGAAAGCAAAAGTTCACAGCAGTGAGGTGAACAGTCAACGTGGTGAAATTATTGTTCATCATAATGGCAGCGAATTTTTACTGGATGCACGGATTTTGGAGTTTGATGCACCCATTGAATATGGGAACGATGTTGTGATCGTTTCTCTCAATAAACAAAAAAAATATTACATTATTAATCAGTAGCTAGAAAATTAAGGAGCAGCTATGCAGATTTCTCCAAGTCTGATATTCCTTGGGATTGGTATCGGGATTTTTTTGATTATTCTTATCTTTCTCACCACCCGATATAAAAAGGTTCGAGGTGAAGGCGACGCACTAATTGTCAATGGACTGCATGCCACGCGCGCTTCTCTAACTGGTACTTTTGTATGGCCAGTGATCAACAAATTTGAGTTTATGGATATTACTCGTAAGAAGATCTCTGTTGTTCGAAGTGGCCGCAAAGATCAAGAAGGCGAAGAATACGAAGGCCTTCATTGCCGAGACAACATTCGTGCGGACCTTAAAGTTGATTTCTACATCGGTGTGAATCACGAAGAAGAAGACATTGTTCGTGTTGCTAAACTTTTTACTGCTCATGATGCTTCTAACCTAGATCGCCTAAAAGAGCACTTCCAGCCTAAGTTCTCTGAAGCACTGAAAACGGCAGTAAAACAGTTTGAATTTGAAGAGCTGTTAACGAATCGCCGCGCTTTCCGCGATGCCGTTGTTGAAGTCATCGGTAGCGAAATGGATGGCTTTAAGATCTACGACGTTGTTATCGATAAAGTTGACCAAACCGCGCTGGACGCCCATAGCCCGGGCAACATTCTTGACGTAGAAGGTATCCGTAAGATCTCTGCCATCACAGCGCAAAAGAATACGGAAACCAACGCGATTCGTCAGGATGAACGCACAACGATCAAGAAGAAAAATGTTGAAGCTGAAGCAAACCGCTTACAGCTTGATAAGCAAGAAAAAGAGAGTATTGCCCGCACTCAGCGTGAAATCGATATTATCAAAGCGCAAGAAGAAGCGTTGGCCGCTGAAAAACGTGAAGAATATGAGCGAATCACTAAGCTAGCGGAGCTGGAAACTGAAGAAGAAGTGGCCAAGAAGCGCGAAAGTGTCGAGATGGAAGTCGAGATGACGCGTATCGCAAACCAACGCCAAGTGGCAATTCAACAAGAAGAATTGAACCGTTCAGTAGAAACTGAGCGAGTTCGTACTTCTACAGAAGTTGCTGAGCGAGAAATGCAGAAAGAGACGACGGTAGAAGAAGCGATGAAGTCTGTCGCGGAAACTCGTTCTCAACGAGTAGAAATCGAACGTAAGATTGCTCGTGAAGAAGAAGAGACGGAAAACCTGCGCGTTAATGAGCGTGTTAACCGTGAAAAACGCATCAAACTGACTGAAGCAGAAGCGGTTGCTGAATCTGCACAGATTGAACTGCTGGTTGCCGCTCGTGCAGAAAAAGATGCCGCTCGCGAACGTTCTGAACGTATTTTGATTGAGAACGAAGCTGAACTAAAAGTGAAAACGCGTGATGCGGAAAACGAGCTAGCGGTGAAGACACGTCAAGCCGAAGCGGAACAAGTAGTGACGACCAAGCGTGCAGAAGCTGAGTTTGTGGCGAAAGACCGTGAAGCTGCAGCAAAAGAGCGTATGGCACAGGCAGAAAAAGAGCTGATCAGTGCTACGGGTCTTGCTGAAGTGGAAGTTGAGCGCGAGCGTGCACTTGCGATCAAAGAGACGGGTGAGGCAGAAGCTTACACCTTACAAAGTGCCGGTGAAGCGGAAGCGCAAGCTCTACGTGCTAAAGGCCTGGCAGAAGCAGAAGCACAGACAGCTCGTTTCGAGGCGGCTCAGCAATACGATGATCACACCCGTGAACACGACAAGTGGGTAATGCAGTTGCAACAAGAGAAAGACCTTGAATTGGCGCGCATTGATGCTCAGAAAACCGTGGTTGGGGCGAACGCTCAAGCCTTGGGTGAGGCACTATCGAAAGCTGATATCCGTTTGTTTGGTGGTGAAGGAATGGAGCAAATCCGTCGCACTATCATGGATGCCGCTGTCGTCGATGCGAAGTTTAATGAATCAGAGGTTCTTAACCCACTGGTCTCAGATTATGTGAATGGCAACCGTAGCCTGCCGCAAGACATCAAAGACGTGTTAGAGAGTACAGAACTGAAAAGCAGTGATTTGAGCAATGTCGCGCTCGCGAGTTTACTGAATTCACAAGGTGGCGCTGCGGAGCTAATGAAGAAAATCCAAAGCTCCCTAGATACGACAACCAGCGATAAATCATAATTTTCACTCTCTCTAAAAAATCCCGCTTCTTCGTAAGCGGGATTTATAGGTATTAGCATGTCAGATATGACTCAAAAAGCGGTGAGTGATGCTGGTGCATACGATGTTTTAAAGACGCGTTTGTTGCAGCAAGGCAGCCAGCTAAAGTCTCTCTCCCAATCCTTCAATCAGCAACGCCAAGAAACGTTTGGCGGCCAAGATTTTAAATTGATCGGTAAGGTCAATGTTCAAACCGATGCTAAGTGCATTCCAATCGATATGGCTCAGGTAAACCAGCATTTATTGTTCGGTTATCATGTGCAAGTTGGGATGAAAGCGACGCCTTCATTAGACGATGTGTTTGGGCTTTATCACCTCCACGAAAATGAAGGTACATTTCGTGTTGAGCCGCTTCCACTTGAATCCAGTTTTTTATCCGATTCCCGTTTTAGCCATGAATTGACGGAACTGTTTACGTACTACCGAGACGCAAAGCTTTCTCAAATCTCTCGTCAAGAAAGCACGCTTTATATCGCCTTCCAAATTGGCATGCGTCCAGAAGACAGAAAAGTCTTCCGTTTTCAGATCAACGCTCATTCTATCGAGTACATTGATTCCTTAGGTCAGAACGCCTTAACCAGTGTTCCTCAACATGATTTTGATTGGATCCCAACAACGCGAGATGACCACGTGCTTGGCGATCATCCGCATGTGTCTATTCAAGATAAGTTGTTTGTTGAATGTGTTGGCGGGGACTTAACCATCAAGGTGGAAGACAATACCAAAGATGGTAAAGGTATCTATAGAGAAGACGTTGAAGACCCACACCAAAGCGTGGCTGACGCACACATCGATTACGCGTTTGTCGGAGACTTAATTGCACTACGAGTAAAGCCAAACCGAGAAAAACACGCTCGATACTTCCTCTACAATTCAGTGACTCAGTCCGTCGTAAGGGCTGATGCATTAGGGGCAAGCGCAAAAACGCTACCTGAAGATCATGGCGTGCTGTACGCCAATGGCTACGTTCTATCTAATGGTGAAGACAAACAGTTCGCCTTTGACGCTGACCAACTCAAGTTCTTCCAGCAGATCACGTCACCGAATGGTGAGGATATTCTTTATATCTTTTTCAACGCCGTTGAAGGTTATTACATCGCGTACACCTACAACTTGATTGAGAAGAAATTTGAAGCGCCAATGGAGAGCCACGGTTACAGCTTATACCCAGATGGCCGCTGGTTAGTGTTTCAATTGTCTGAGAATGAAGAGGCGTCGACCATCCACCCGATGAGAATTTGGGATACGCCATTTTCTACCCCAGAGCACTATGCGAAAGTCAACGCGCAAACCCAAGGCAGCAGTCCACTGTTCAATCTTGGTAATACGGAGTTGGTTCGAGCGCTGTCTTCTGTTCTTTCGATTTGCCAATTAGCGCAGAGTGAAGAAGTAACTCAAGCGGCCTATGAAGTACTTATCAAGCAGTGTCGCTCGACCCTCGATCACTACACTTGGCTCAATCATGATTACGCTTGCGGAATAGGCAGTGCGATCAATGAACTCATGGGGACTACCGATAAGATCATCGATGAGTTTGCCAAAGTTCAGCAGTTACAAAAACATGCTTCAAGCAGCCTTGATGAGCAAAAATCGGCAGTTTCCGAGCTCATTGGCAAAATCAAACTGGCCCCAAAAGAGCAAGCGAACACATTACTGAGTTTGCTTAGTGAAGTAAAAGGGCAAGTCGGTGTGACTATGTCGCTCCGTCAGCAACATTACATTGATGAAGTTCAAGTTGACCGTTTGCTTGAAGAATTACAGACACAGCGCGAGTCACTTAACCTGCATTTGCTCACTCTTCTTCAAGACGAAAAAGCGTACGTCCCTTTCAAGAAGCAAATTCAAAAAATTGAATTACAGCTCGAAGAAGTAACTAAAACGGCTGAGATTCAGAAGCTTAATGAAGAAGTGGAAACGCTTCGTCATGAGCTCCAGATAGTGACAGAAGAAGTCACGGACATCGAAACAGAAGATCCGACACAAGCAACTCGAATCTTAGACCTCACGACAGAAGTAACGTCGCTGCTTAACACTGTTTCAGCCAAGCTAAGAGCAAAGTCTCAAGGCTTACAAAGTGAAGAAGCTCAAGCGGAATTCAGTGCTCAATTTAAGCTACTCAGCCAGTCTGTGAGCAGTGCAATGGAGCAAGCGTTAACGCCAGACGATTGTGATACCCAGCTTGCTAAGCTTGTTGGGCAATTGGATAAGTTAGAGTCGCGCTTCGCGGATTTCGACCAGTTTTTAAGCGAGATTTATTCAAAGCGTGATGAGATCCAATCAACGTTGGATAACCACAAGCAACAGCTTATTGCAGGTCAACAACGTCGAGTACAAAACTTACTTCAAGCCGCCAACGTCACCATGAGCAGCATAGAAAAGCGGGTAGAACGATTCGATGATGTTGCAGGACTGAACAGCTACTTTGCCACCGACGCAATGGTACTCAAGCTACAACAGTTGTCTCAGACTATTCGTGATCTTGGCGACAGTGTCAAAGCAGACAGCGTTGACTCAAAATTGAAGTCGCTTCAAGACCAATCGCTACGCGCATTACGAGATAACCAAGACATCTTCGAGAAAGGTGGTACGGTTCTACGCTTGGGCAAGCATAGATTTAGTGTCAACCAGCAGCCACTTGACCTTAGTTTGGTCGATCAAAGTGGTGAGTTGGCGCTACACATCTCCGGTACGGATTTTTACCAAGCAGTAGAAGACAAAGCGTTTCTCGATCTGCAAACCGTTTCTCGTTTAGACGTTGCCTCAGAGAGTGAGGACGTCTATCGAGCGGAGTATCTGGCGTACTTAATCTTGCATCAAGCGTCTATCAATCAAGATGGGCAGAGCCTAGATAGGCTTTATGATGCTTTGAGAGAAGATAAGTTGAACGAACTTGTTCAACGTTTTGCAGCGCCACGTTATCGAGAAGGGTATGTCAAAGGTATCCACGATCATGATGCGGTCAACATTTTACGTAAGGTGCTGCCTGTTTATCAGCAAGCGGGGTTATTGCGTTACAGCCAAACCGCGCGCTCGAAGGCCATCTTGTGGCTATTAGAGCAAGATGCTGACCAAATAGGTCACTATCAACAACAGGCGCAAAACGCGAAGTTATTGCGAGAGCATTTAAATGCATCGCAAGCGTATCAAGAGCTGCAAAAACAACTGGTTGATTCCCTAAATGATGATCAACATGAAGCCGCTGACTACCTTGCGCAGCTATTGGGTGAGCAAGATTGGCAAATCGAAGTGAGTCAGGATTCCCTCTCTCTCTGCGAAGATTATTTGCAATTTAGACGCAGTTTGGGCTGGCAACCTCAACCGCTCAGCTTTACCGAATCATTTAACGATCATCATCAGTGGTTAAGTGCGTACACTGTGAAAAAGCAATACGGTCAGGCTTTCGTATGCGAAGCGGCGACGGTTGCTGTGGTGAATACCTTGTCTGAGAAAAGGCTAGCCAGTGTCGACTTTTCATTAGTGTGTCATGTCGAAGGGTTACTGGGAGAGCACACTCGAATTAGCAAAGGCAGTTTAGAGCTCGTATTGGATGACTTTATTCAAAGAAATGAACATCACCGAAGCTCGGTCGTTCCGAATTTTGAAGCTTATCTATCCCAGCGCACCCAGTTGTTGAGTTCTGCTAAGGAAGATTTCCGTCTTAGTGAGTTTAAACCTCGCCCATTAACGTCATTTGTGCGCAACAAGCTGATCAGTGAGAGCTACTTACCTCTTATTGGCGACAACTTTGCTAAGCAAATGGGTACGTTAGGCGATAAAAAGCGTACTGACTTGATGGGGATGCTACTTCTTATCTCTCCGCCTGGTTACGGTAAAACGACGTTAATTGAGTATGTTGCACACAAATTGGGTTTGGTGTTCATGAAGATCAATGGCCCATCCATCGGTCATCAAGCGACATCCCTCGACCCCGCCGACGCCCCCGATCAAAATGCGGCGCGTGAAATTGAGAAAATTAACCTTGCTTTCGAGATGGGCAACAACGTGTTGCTGTACTTGGATGATATTCAACATACCCATCCCGAATTCTTACAGAAATTCATCTCACTCTGTGATGGTACGCGTCGCATAGAAGGCACTTGGAAAGGGAAAACGAAAACCTATGACATGCGCGGCAAAAAGTTTGCTGTCGTGATGGCGGGTAACCCTTACACCGAGAGTGGCGAAGCATTCAGAATCCCAGACATGTTGGCTAACCGCGCGGACATCTACAACCTCGGTGACATGCTGTCTGACCAGAAATCGATCTTCGATTTAAGCTTTATCGAAAACTCGCTCACCTCCAACAGCGTACTTGCGCCTTTAGCAACGCGAGATCTAAATGACTTGTACCGCTTTGTCAGAATGGCAGAGGGAGAAAGCATTGCGCTGAGTGAGATGAGCCATTCGTACTCTGCGATCGAATCTAGCGAGATCGTGACAACCTTGCAAAAACTGATCATGGCGCAGCAAATTGTCTTGAAGGTGAATCAGCAGTACATCAAGTCAGCCGCAACAGCGGATCAGTATCGTGTCGAACCTCCCTTCAAGCTGCAAGGCTCGTATCGAAACATGAATAAACTGGCGGAGAAAATCTCGTCAGTGATGACTGACCAAGAGATGAACACACTGCTTCAAGATCACTATCAGGGTGAAGCACAAACACTGGCCGCGGGCACTGAGGAGAACCTACTCAAGCTTGCAGAACTACGTGGTGACATGACGGATGAACAGCAAGCACGTTGGTCTGAAATCAAAGAAGGGTATCAGCGTCAGCAAATGATGGGTGATTCGGAAGACCGAGCAGGACAGGTTGTGCAGCAACTTGCTATGTTGAATCAGCATGTTGCTCGATTTGGTCGTCATGATCAGGAGGGGAGCTAAATGGATCGACAGAAATGGTCAGCGTGGTTAGAGGCTTCGATACAAGATTATCGCCTAGATGATAGTGAGCGAAGAGAGCTCCAATCAGAGCTGCAGGGCTCGGTATTAAGTCATGAAGACCGCGCCTACCTGCGTAATATGAGCTTTAAGCTCGTGCAGCAAGAAATCCAAAATCAAGGTGATGCAGCCGCTTTAGTTCGTTGGTTGGAGCGCGTGGTCAAGGTTTTAGACAATGTCATGAGTGAGAACTCGGCAGACACCGCGTCGAGCTGGTTTTCTCCGGGTAGAGCGTGTGCGTCCGGCATCATTGAACAGCTGAAGCTGGCTCGTCACTCGGTGGACATTTGTGTTTTCACTATCGCGGATAACGACTTAACCGATCAGATCCTTGCCGCGCATAAAAGAGGCGTAGCGGTCCGAATCGTGACCGACAACGACAAGATGTACGATAAAGGCAGTGATGTTGAATACCTTGCAGCACAGGGCGTGGCGGTCAAAATTGATACGACTCGATACCATATGCACCATAAGTTCGCGCTCTTCGACCAACAGCGGTTGATCAATGGCAGCTTTAACTGGACACGCAGCGCTTCTAAATACAATCAGGAAGATATCACGCTTACCGACGACCGCAGGTTTGTTTCTGCGTTCTTAAGACAATTTGAAACGCTATGGCAGAAATTTCCTTGCCATAAGCCGTCATAAATATAGGGAGATCCCATGACCGAATTGATGAATTCTGAACATCAGGTACTTGAGGTGGACGCTACTCCTCAAATCGTCGCACTCGCAGAGCAATTTGATGCGTTTGATAGCGTAGCGACGATCACTTTTGGTAAAGAGGCGCTGGAAAAAATCACCGCTTTCTCTGACGAAGTGTTAGAGCAAGTTCGTGTTCGCGACAGTGGTGAAGCGGGCGATATTTTGCATGCAATGGTATCGTCTATGGACAGCGCTGAATTCTCAAATCTAGGCAAAACCAGCTTGTTATCGAGACTTCCTCTAGTTGGTGAGCTTTTTGATTCATTCAAAAAATTCTCGGCAAGTTTTGATTCAGTGAAAAGCCAACTGGAACAGCTTTCAGGGCGTTTAGAAGCACAAGAAATGAAGCTGGCTCATGATATTAGCCAGCTCGATACGCTCTATGACCATAATTTAGAGTTGCTCGGCGGATTAGAGCAGTACATCGCCGCTGGTAAGTATAAGTTAAACCAGCTTACGCAAAATGTGTTACCAAGCTTACTGGCACAATCTGAGCAAAGTGGTGACGCGTTGGATGCCCAGAAATACCGTGATGCGACCCAAGCCGTTGCGCGTTTAGAAAAGCGCGTGCATAACCTTGAGCTCACTCGCCTGGCTGCTATCCAAACCGCACCTCAGATTCGATTGTCTCAAGAAGGCAATAAAATGCTGATGGAAGACATTCAAGATATCGTGCACAACACTTTCCCATTGTGGAAGCGCCAATTCTTGATTGCGATTTCCAATTATGAAAAAGAGAAAGCGTTGAAGGTAACGCGTGCGGTGAAGGATTACACCAATAAGCAATATGTGCAAAACGCAGAGAAACTGAAGGCGTTAGAAGAACAAATTGCAGAAAACTACCAGCGTGGCATTCTCGATCTCGATTCTCTAGAGACCGTGAATCAACTGACGATAGAAACGTTGAACAATACGCTATCGCGAGTGAAGGAAGGCAGAGCGCAACGCGAGCAGGCTCAACAAGTGATTGAGCGAGCAGAGGCAGAACTTAAACAAGCGCTTGAGCAAACCTTGTAAGGTGAATCATCGAGAAATCACTCCCTTACTTATTTTTATCTACTTTTAACGAGTAATAGAAAATAGGGAGTGATTTTTTGGTAAAAGAGACAGCGTGGCTTTATCCCGAACTTAAGAGAAACCACATCAGCGGTGATTGCGCTTACATGTGACCAGAACCGTGGAACATGCCACCGAACATTCCGCCAAATATCATCCCTAAAATGCTGAAGATGATCCCTAGAATGATCATTGCAGGAATTGAAGCGATAGCGAACTTGACCATAAAGATCACCATCGACATAAATGGCATTTTAATATCAACAACCGTCACTTCTTGTTTTGTAGTTTCATCAGACATGAGTGTTCTCCTAAATTTGCATTCTGAATATGCAGCCAGTTTATTACACTCAAACTTAAGAAAACGTTGAGCTGGGTTGCGCTTTTCCCTTTATGGGATAGCAACTGATTAATCTGAGAAATACGGCACGCTATGAATCGCTATCAGAAGCGGGTAAAGCCTCTTAACCAAGCGCCGGATAATCGGTATAGCCTTGTTCATTACCACCAAAAAGCGTAGAGCCATCCAGTTCAGCCAGAGGTTGTTGGTGCTGTAAGCGCGCCACCAAATCTGGGTTAGAAACAAACGGGCGTCCAAACGCGACTAAATCCGCATAACCTTTCTCAAGTACCTCGTTAGCACGATCTTGGGTGTAACTGCCAGCCACGATAATCGTATTGGTGAAGTATTCGCGCAGTTCGATGCGGAAGCTTTCTGGAATCACTGGTGCGTCATCCCAATCCGCTTCAGACAGGTGCAAGTACGCAATATCACGAGCTTGAAGTTGTTTCGATGCCTCGAGGATGGTTGGCACAATGTCTGGGCAGTTCATGTCCTTGAAAGTGATGAATGGGGCGAGTCGTACTCCTACTTTGTTGGCTCCAATGGCTTCGCTCACCGCATCGACCACTTCTAACAAAAAGCGAAGTCGGTTTTCGCGAGTTCCGCCGTAGTTATCTGTTCTGTGGTTTGAATTGGTACGTAGGAACTGGTCAATCAGGTAACCATTACCGCCGTGGATTTCAACGCCATCGAAGCCTGCTTCAATCGCACGTTTCGCGGCATGGGCAAAATCACTTACCACACGGTCAATATCGGCTTGAGTCATGGCTCGTGGCTCTACACAATTGACCATGTTGCCATTACCTTGTTCATCGGCAATCCACACTTGGGTTTCTACTGGCTTTAGTGCTGATGGGGCAATAGGCTGTTCGCCTTTTTGGAATGTCGGGTGTGATACACGGCCAACATGCCATAACTGACAAAACATCGCTGCGCCTTGCTCTTTTACTGCTTGAGTGACGGTTTTCCAGCCTGCCACTTGTTCATCAGTGTAGACGCCTGGTGTGAATGAGTAACCCTGCGAATCGTCTGAAATCTGGGTGGCTTCAGAGATGATTAAGCCTGCGGTAGCACGCTGCTTGTAGTAAGTCGCCATCATTTGGTTTGGAATGTTTCCCGGTTGGCTGGTGCGCGCTCGGGTCATTGGAGCCATGGCTACGCGGTTTTGCAGAGTTAGTTGTTTCAGCTGTGCTGGTTCAAATAGCTTGCTCATGATCGACTCCTTACTTAAGTAGTGGCACTTGGGTTTTGTTGCTTACCGATTCCATCCAATCTTTCACGGTGTTGTCCCATTGGATTTCTGCGGCGCTGAAGAACCCGCGAAAAATAGAAAATAGGATCGCTTCGTCTACCAACGTCACATGCTGGTAGGAATCGAGATTCAACACGCTTTTCGCTCGTTTAATGAGTGCTTCGACCTCTTTGGCAATGTTTGGTGTGTCTTGCAGAAGTGCGTCAAAATTGAGTGCTTCCGTTTCCTTTTTCGCGCGCCAAGCTTGCTGTGCAGACTGAGTGGCAAACTCTGGTAAATCAATGTTTGACCAACGTGGGTAACCCACCTTCTGCAGTGGAAGAAACGCGATTTTTTGCCAATCCAGCGCTTGTTGAGATGGTTGGCTTGTTTCACTTGATGTAGCCAGTTCAAGGAAGTAAGCGATGATATCTAGGCTTTCTGCCATCGCTTCACCGTTGTCTTTGATAAGAAGTGGTACTTGTTTGGTTCCAATCAGGTCTGTTGTGGTTTTGTCATCGTCATAAGCAATATTGATGACGTCGAGTTGGATATTCAGCATGCCAGCAACATAGCGGACGCGAGCACTGAATGGGCAATGTTCGTAAATGTAGAGTTTCATAGTGTTTTCCTATCGATTCGTATTGGGTAGCCCCGCTTGTTCGGGAGGCGTTAAGTCAGGGCTACCAGTAGGGATGAAATTAGTTGTTGAAGCTTGGTGTTAGCTCAGTTTGTTTGCTTTCTTTGCGGTTCGCCTTGGCGATGAATAGCAGACCAATCAGTGGAACAATGATGGCTGCGTAAGGGATCATGCCTGCCCCCATTTGGCTATCGAGCACCATGCCGCCTAAGAAACCGCCAAAGGCATTGGCTAAGTTGAACGCAGAGATGTTTGCCGTCGCTGCTAACTCTTGACCTTCACCACCGTGGTTCATTACTCGTAGCTGCATTGCTGGCACGTTAGCGAATGACGCAATACCAAATACGAAGGCGGCGGCAATAAACAGAACTTTGCTGTCGACAGTTAGGCCGACCAGTACCAGTGACACAATCATCGCGATAGCCCAGAACATGGACGCTTTTTGTAGGTTTTTATCCGATGAACGACCACCCATGGTGTTACCAACAATCAGACCGACACCAACGATAACCAAAATCCAAGTCACGGCACTTTCACCAAACCCAGTGATGTGCATGGCGATAGGGGCGATGTAGCCATACAAAGTCATAAACCCCGACCAAGCAAATACGGTGATCGCAAGGCTGATAAGTAGCATTGGGTTTTTGAACGCAGCCAATTGCGCTTTGACATCTTTTGCTTCGCCATGACCAGTCGATTTGATCACTGAAGTGATAAAGAACAGAGCCACTAAACCAAAAGCGGCAACGGTCAAGAAAGTGGTGTGCCAGCCGAATTGCAAGCCAATCCAAGTACCGCCGGGCACACCTAAAACGTTAGCCAGTGTTAGGCCTGCGAACATCTGTCCGACTGCACGACCTGCCATTTTTTCTGAAACCAAATTGGTCGCCACCACAGCACCGATGCCGTAGAAAGGACCTTGAACCAAACCTGTGATCACTCGGCTGACCATCAACACAAAGTAGTTCGGTGCGAAAGCGGACAATACGTTGCCGAGAATAAACAGCACCATTAGCCCAGCTAGTACGGCTTTCTTGTTAAAGCGCGCTAAGTAAATCGTAAGTAATGGGCCACCAAACACAATGGCAAGCGCGTAGGCACTGATTAGGTAACCCGCTTGCCCTTCAGTGATGGACAAAGAGTTGGCGACTTGAGGAAGGATTCCTGCAATAACAAATTCCGCGGTACCGATAGCAAAAGCTGCAAGCGTTAAGATCCATACCTGCAGCGGCATTTTTTCTTTATTCATGGGGGAGTCTCTTTTTTATTTCGTTTTAACCCATTGGTGCCATGCTTTTTTCTTGCTCTGGCACCTTGTTTTTATTTGCGGTTAGCTAAGCGTGTGTTGTTAGCCAAGCAGTGCGCCACCATCAACATCAATCACGGCGCCGGTCATGTAGCTGTTTTCAATCAGGAGTAAGTAAGCTTTTGCAACGTCACTGGCTTCGCCTACTTTGCGTACGGGCAAGCTATTTTGTGTACGTTTGAACATGGCATTTCTATCGTCTTCGTTCATGCCTTGATACGCCTCAGTTCTAGTTAAACCTGGGCTGACCGCATTTACTCGGATCGGAGCCAATTCTTTCGCCAGTACTTTCGTGGTCGCTTCAATGGCCGCGTTGATGGCAGTTTTGACGAAGGTGTTAGCAACAACTTTGCGCGATAACATGCCAGACGTTAGCGTGATTGAGCCGCCTTTCTTGATGTAGCGTGCGCCATGTTTCGCCGCGTTGATGGCGCCCCAAAACTTGGTATCGAACGCGTATTTTGCTTGGGAAACTTCTACATCCACCACTTTGCCTGCCGGAGCATAAGAACCTGCTGTGACGATCAGGTGGTCAAAAGCACCAATGGTTTCGAAGTAGTGGTAAACCGATTGTTCATCGCTGATGTCTAGCCCTGTTTTGCGGCTTGCTACGTGGATAATCGAATTGTCGTTTGCAAGTTGTTGGCTAAGTTCAGCACCAATACCTGATGTGCCACCTAGTACGACGTAAACAGTTTTTTCTGTTTTCATGATTTGTTTCTCCAATCTCGTTTCGTTGGAGCCAGTATATTGACTGGAAGAAATTTGATAATTGGGTAATATTTGAATTGATTATTCAGCTCAGGTGAATAATGAGGTTTTAGGAGGGAATGTGGACAAGTTTTCGGATATGACGCTGTTTGTCAGCATAGTGAAGAACCAAGGGCTGGCGTCGGCTGGTAGAGAGCTCGGCTTATCGCCAGCAACAGTAACGGCAAGATTGCAGTCGCTGGAAGACCGTTATGGGGTGAAATTACTTAATCGCAGTACAAGGCATATCTCACTGACGGACTCTGGCGCTATGTACCATCAGGCATGCTTGGAAATCATCGACAGCGTCAAAGAGACGGAGAACTTACTCCAAACTGGCACCAAAGAAGTGCGCGGGACTCTTAAAATCTCGGCTCCTCGTGATATTGGTAAGCAATACATTTCGCCAATACTGTCGGAGTTTAGTCAGCTCTATCCCGATGTGATCCCTTATCTGTATTTGAACGATAACTTATCCAACTTGGCTGAGTCCGGTTTGGATATTGTTATCCGATATGGGGAGTTAGCTGACAGCAACCTTATCTCTCGCAAACTGGCGTCCAGTCGCCGAGTGCTTTGCGCTTCTCCTCAGTATTTGGCAAAGAAAGGCACGCCGATCACGCCACAAGATTTAGCACATCACGATTGTTTAGCCATGGTTCGTAGCAATGAAGAGTTGAAAACATGGCACTTCCAAGATGAAGAGCAGCACAACGTTATTACTGTCGTACCGAAGCGTTTTTCTGATGATGGCGAAGTGATTCGTCAATGGGCGTTAGATGGCGCGGGTATTGCGTTGAAATCGATTCTCGATGTACAAGAGGACATCAAACAGCAGCGTTTAGTGACGCTGTTAAATGGCTATATGAAGAACTTCAACGCATCGACCTCTTCTGCAGGCGCAGATTTGAACGTGATTTATCTGAGCCGCCAGTATCAACCCAAGCGACTTCGTTTGTTTTTGGACTTCTTGATTGAGCGTTTTCATAGCCAGTTTCCGGAATAAGCAAGACTTAGACGGCAACCCGTAATTGAGGCCATGTGATTAGCCAGTTTTTGGATTCTACCCGAGATTGAAACAGCACTAATTTTCGCTTGGGATTATAAGTAATCTGGCCTTCAAACAAAGACTCAAACCCGAACGCTGAAATGCACTCTATCTGGTTCTTTTCGTTCAATCTGGCAGCGACAGCTGTCTCTTTTTCTGGCCAGTAACTCATCGCATCTAAGGTACTTTGGTATGGCTCATCACCATTCCTTAGGTGCATGTTTGCTTGATTGCGAACTTGCCAGTTGAGCTTTGGCATTAAGGCGTTTAGTTGAGCTTCGTATTTGAGGTAGGCTTGTTCGTCCAACTCATTCGGATCGAAATAAACAACATCTAGATCGTTTAATGGTGTTGGATTTTGCTTCTGGTGAAGGTGATCCCAAACTAAGTTTCGCACAAAGCCCGCAGCAATGTAGCAATCTGGTAAAGCCAGTGAGCGAACACACTCCAATGCTTGAATGCGAAGTGGATCTTCTGCTAAAAACTGAGCAAGTTTATCTTCAAGCATCGGCATTACTTCGCTGGTGGCAGTTCAATGCCCAATTCATCGCGTTTCCGCTTACTCAAGCCAAGTGCAACTAATCGATAAGATTCTGATAAATAGTACTTTAGCTCTTCGTCGAGGCGTCCTGACGTTTCTGTTTGTTGAATCCACTTCATACCACGGTTTGCGAAATAAGGGGCAGGAATGTAGCCCTCATAATCACTTAAAAAGTCGAAGTTTAAAGGGGAAGTTTTAAACGTAAATGCCGGCTGCTTTTCTTTACTCCAACCGCCAATAGCAAATACCTTTCCACCGACTTTCCAAACATGCGCGTCGCCCCATTGAACAACATGGGAAGTGGCAGCGAATGAGCCGCAGAATTGATTAAATTCATCGTATGTCATGGTCAACCTTAACTTATGAGAATTACGGTGCTGGCTAGGTTAGCACAGGTTGATTGGTCTTGATGTATCACGGTTCATTGTAAAGCTTTAAAGGTTGGATTCTGTCTGAACTTTTTGTTTTAACTCAGGTAGAGTGAAATTTAAATAATTTTACATTATAGATAATTTGAGTAATGTGAACTTTTCTCCTCGTAGGATTGGACTCCTATATCCTTTCTTACGTGATTGCTGAGGTCGTTAATGTAATACCTATCAATATTGGTTTTTTTAATTAAATTCAATTTATTCAATAGTATAGATGCTATTTTTCGAGTTTTTAACAATATGTTCTTCAATTGAATTTCCTTGTTCGACCATTTGATGTCAGTATTATCGAACCAACAAAGCTCCATTACGAACAACGATTTATTACAAGTATTATAAGTAGAGATTATGGACAATAGACTTCGCTATCTTTCAGCGCTTCATTACTTTGAATCTGCAGCTCGACTAAAAAGCTACAGTAAAGCGGCTGAGGAACTTTGCATCACTCAGGCAGCGATAAGCCAAAAGTTGAGGCAGTTAGAACAACGTTTGAGTTGCAAGCTGTTCATTCGACGTGGACGTGAAATGCATCTGACGGATAAAGGGCAAATTCTTCATCGACACGTTAATGATGGTTTCAAAAACATAATTACAGGCCTAAATCGAATTCAAAATGAACCGCTAGAAGGCGTGTTGAATGTTAGTGCTCCGCGTTCTTTTTCGACTCGTTGGCTAATGCCAAGGCTATGGAAATTTACAATGGAGTACCCGCATATTCCTATCAGAATGCAAAACCTCCACACCATGGATATCAGACACACTGAGACCGATGTACTAATTTGGCAAGGCGATGGAGATGCAACCGATTTAGGGTTGGAGCAAAAGACGTTATTTGAAGAAGAAATCTATCCTTACTGTTCTCCACAACTTGCTGAATCAATTAAGTTTACCCACCCTGAGCAGTTACAACGTTGTTGGCTGATTGACTTTCACTCAGAGGCATTCAATTGGGATCAATGGTTTAAAGCTGCCAACGTTCACACTCAAAAAGACAGACTTCAGTGGATGGAGGTTGGCACCTTTGATATGGGAATTAATGCTGTGGTAGCTGGTCACGGGGCGTGCTTAGCAACAGATAGTGTTTGTGCCGACTTTATTGAAAGAGGGATGTTAGTGAAACCTTTTGATATTGGGTTAAAACCAGGTGTTCGTTATTCGGTAATTGATGACCCATCTTCTTCGCGCTCTTTGCGTATCAGTGCGTTTAAAGCGTGGCTAATGAAAGAGCTTTCTTTCAATTTCGATGGTGGATTATTATCTTGAGTAGTGGAAGTGATTGCTGGTATCGAAAAAGAGTTTGGTGAGCATAAAATCATCTTCAACTCTAAAAAATCTTATAAGAAGATTAGAGAGATATTAGATTCCAGAGAGTAATTCAAAAAATGTATATCCTTTAACCAGCCATAGCATAGTTTTCACTGTTAGAAAAAACAAAGCCGCTGAGATTATCAGCGGCTTTGTCGTTTTAACTCGGTATCTAATTACTTAGCAGCTTGCGGACGTGGCTTGCGACGTTGTCCTGATGGCTTGTTGCCTGACGGTTTACCATTTGATGGTTTTGCGCCTGATGGTTTGCCGCTGTTAGGCTTGCGGTTACCTGATGGCTTGCCACCGTTACCGTTTTTGCTTGCGCCCGGTTTGTTCGCACCAGACTGGTTGTTATTCGGCTTGTTACCGCTTGGCTTGCCGTTTGAGCGAGCTTGACCGTCACGGTTGCCTTTTGGCTTGCCAGCGCCGCCTTTGCCTGATTTGTTTTCGGCTTTACCGTTTTTGTTGTCACTGTTGAAACGACGCTTTGGTTTGTTGTTACCGCCGCTGTTTTTCTTCTCAGCAGTTTGACCGTTTTCACCTTCTGCTTTTGGTTTCTTAGGCTTTTTCGGTTTCTTTGGCTTGATAGGGCGAGTATCAAGCTTCGACTCTGGCAATACGTTAGTTGGTGCGTAGCCTTCTAGCTCTTTACGAGGCAGCAGTTGTTGAATCAAACGTTCAATCGCAAACAGTTCTGATGCTTCAAGTGCGCATACTAGAGAAATCGCTTTACCCACTTCACCAGCACGACCGGTACGACCGATACGGTGAACGTAGTCTTCTGCCACTTTAGGTAGCTCGAAGTTAACCACTTGAGGAAGCTGAGGAATATCGATACCGCGTGCAGCGATGTCGGTTGCAACCAGCACTCGAACTTCGCCAGATTTAAAGTTAGCCAGTGCTTTAGTACGTGCACCTTGGCTCTTGTTGCCGTGAATCGCAGCTGCTGTAATCTTTTGGTCGATTAGGAACTTGGCTAAGCGGTTAGCGCCATGCTTGGTTTTGGTAAACACCAATACTTGTTTCCAATCACCGTCTTTGATCAGTTTGACCAGCATTGGCGCTTTCTTCTTCACGTCTGCTGGGTAGATGCATTGCTCTACGGTGCGTGCTGTTGAGTTTGCAGGGTTTACTGAAATCTCAACCGGGTTGTTTACCAAACCTTTTGCAAGATCGCGGATTTCATCAGAGAAAGTCGCAGAGAACAGAAGGTTCTGACGTTGTTTAGGCAGTAAATCAAGAATCTTACGAATGTCACGGATGAAGCCCATATCTAGCATACGGTCTGCTTCGTCCAGTACTAGCATTTCTAGTTGGTCGAACTTCACTGCGTTTTGGTTGTATAGGTCCAATAGGCGACCTGGTGTTGCAACCAATACGTCCGCACCTTTACGAAGGCGAAGCATTTGCGGGTTGATCTTCACACCACCAAATACCACTGCACTCGTTAGAGGTAGGTGACGGCTGTACATGAACACGTTTTCTTGTACCTGGGCAGCAAGCTCACGAGTTGGCGTGAGCACTAATGCGCGGACTTGGTTGCTGCGTACACGTGGACCGTTCGACAGACGTTCAAGAATCGGAAGCGTAAAGCCTGCCGTTTTACCTGTACCAGTCTGTGCTGCTGCCATTACGTCTTTCCCTTCCAAAACAGCTGGAATTGCTTGTGCCTGAATTGGTGAAGGGGTGTCGTAGCCTTTTTCCTGAATAGCTTTAAGGATTGGAGCAGATAGACCTAACGAGGTAAAACCCATATGTATGATTCTCAATTGTCGAGTTGGATAAAAAGTCGTCGATTTTATGTTCGACGCGAAAAGTGCGACATTCTGAGGCTTTTGGGCGTTGGCTTCAACTATTTCCGTCATGGATAAATATTTGAGCTAGATCTCATTTTCAAATTGCTCAATGGAGGCAGGGCTCGGCACGCCGCTTTTTCATTCAAAAAGATGAGGGAGCTTTGGTGATGTGCTCTATATATTTATCTTTTAAATCAGCAGTATCCGTATTTATTAGACCTTCAATAGAAGTCGGAAGCTTGGTAGTTAAGTCCGCTTATCCAAAACTCATTGTCGAGATGCGCTTGCATCATTCTTTTTTGTTGGCCGTTTTCTAAAGTAATGAGATAGAGCCCAGACGTTAGTCCCTCCACCATATAAAAGCCATCCTCCTCAATTTTGCTTGAGAACTCCATATCATTGGCTATGTGTTTAAAGTGCAGGTAGCTGTTGCTTTCGAGTTGGCCTTCTATCACACCATCAACGCCAAAAGAGGCGATCAAAACCACGGATATTTGTGTGATCCCTGCTTGGCGCGTATTGACGAGAATGGGGTTGTGCTGCGTGGTTAAGTTAAGGTCGAGTGCACTTTCATCAACATAGATGGAGAGATTATCGTGGGCAGGAACTTGGTGAAAAACAAACTCGCCGTTTTCATCGCTCATGGCGAACTGATCGAGCACGCGCAAACTCACATTCGGGATTACGTTGCCTTGTTGGTCGACGACGGTACCAACGAGTTTTGCGAAACTGTATTTGCTCCAATCTAATAGCTCGGCAATGTTGTCGTCGAAATGGCTGCGAGCTGCGGCTTCCGTCGTAAGCTCGACACCGTATTGTTCATGATTGCCAAACAGTTTGATTTTGAAGTTTGAGTTCACCCGAGCTTCGACCGTTGCGGACAATTCGAGATCAGTATTGTTATAGCTGGCAGACAGGTTCGACATAACTTCCTCGAAGTACTGCCCGTGGTTGAGCCAGCAATCGGTACAAATATTTCGTAATGAAGCTTCGGTCTGCTCGAGAGAGCCGGATTTATCCCATGCCCCTTTCACACGCCATGAGGTATCTGAAAAGCCATTTTTGGCGAGTTCGATAGTGTGTAAGAAGTCGTCGACATTCTCTTTCTTATCGTGGGTGTAATTAGATTCATAGCGGAGAAAAAGATTACGAGCGACTTTCATACTGACTTGAGGCGAGATTTTATAGCCACCGTCTTCATGCCTTAGATCCAGATAGGCATTATAGTAAGCGCCTGAATAGCTGTATTTTAAGGCGTCGTACAAGTCGGAATTCCGTGTGAAATTCACAGATTTGTTGAGCTCCAAGCTTAACGATTGGGCGCGGCCAAACTGCATATCTAGCTCAACAGGGAAACGCTGTAATTCAGGAATCCAACCCACTTGCATTGCCAACCAGTGGCTCGGAAGATACCGTGTTTGGAAAGCCAGCAGCGTGTCGCGTTCCTCGATTAACGCGGTGGCTCCAAAGGTCAGGTAGTCATCTATGCCATACTCGATGATACCCGCCCCAACTTTGGCGCCTTCAAAGTCGACGATGGCATCTACTCCCCACTTTCCTTTCGGAAGGAAACCGCCATCCAAGCCTGCGATAACGACTTCCTCTTGTTGCCAAACGCCTTTCGCCAAGTAATAGCGAAACGTGAGTGTGTCACCTGGCGCAATATTGTCTTCTTCGATGACAAAGCGCCCAAAATCATCAGAGCGATAGGAGCTTTGATAAATCCCGTTGACCAACACATCGATGTTGATGTTTGGCTGCGTTGTTCGTTCAAGTTGCAGATCGCCAAATTTAGGTGTTGTTTCATGATTGGTGTAGTGAAACCCATTTTCTAGAATCACAGGGTTGGAGTAGAGGCCGCCATCTAGTAACACATGCCCGAGTTCAACTTGATTACTATTGTTTGGTGGGGCGAGCGTGAAGTTGTAGTAAGCCACAGGTTGATCTTCCCGTGAGTCAATAGACAGCTGACCTATCCAGTTCTCAGTGCTCATCAGCGAGTCAGAGAGAAGGTATCCTCCTTCATTGTTATCGCTCTCATATGACGCGGTTGCGGAAAGGCGTGTGGAGACCCCCAACGTTGATAGCGGCCTGACCGCAGGTTGTCTTGCCAGTTTTTCAAGCTGTTTGGCTTTTTCGCGAGAGTCGCGTTTTAACTTTTGAATTTCCTCTTCCAGCTCTGAGGGAGACTTATAGCCCTTGTCGGTGATGAGTTGATAGTCTTCGATGTACCAGCGAGCTTTAACGGGTAAGCAATCGTTCAGGCTACGCCAGTGGATGAGCCATTCCTGTTCATAATTGAGAACCTGAATGGGCTGTTGCGGCGAGTTAGATCGGTAACACACACTGTGGGCTAGGTCGATAATGAAGGCCGGAGTCTCTCGTGCCATGTCCTGTGGCAAGTGAATTTCACATCGCTGTTGAACACAATCTCCATGCATTTCTAATAAGTAAGCAATACTGCTCTCGATAGGCAGGTAGGGTTCTTCCTCATCGTCCATCATGACACGATAAAAACTGTCTCCTACATTGCCTAACCGGACTTCAATGTGCGCAGGATACAAGGATAACTGCGATGGTTCGTTGGCGAATAACGGAAAAGAGAGGGTGAAGAGCATCGACAAACACAGCCCAATGTAACGTAGTCTCATTCTGGTTAGATTGGGCTCGGTGCGTGAATCGATGTAAGGCAGATTACAAGGTACATTCGTGTAGTGATTGTTCGTCTTGTGTGATCAGAACTTTAGTCTTAGCCGGTAGCGATCTCACAAGCTCTGATTGTCTAAGTAGTACCAACTTTTCTTGAAGGTTTTCAGTGTTTAACATGGCGTTAAACTGATGTTTGCCTTTATTTTGAATGCGTAACTTGCCGCTTTCACACTGGAAGGACACGTCTTGTTTTATCTCGCCGCGTTGTGCATATACAGGGATATAGCTGTTCACTCTGAAGTCGAGATTAAAAGAGGGGCCCGTGCTTTGGGAGTCTGTGGTTTGGCCTTGGGCCAACGTGATTGGAGAAAACCACAAATACGCTCTATATTCACCATTGTCTTTATCTGCTGGTAAGGCGCTAAATCTCAAGCGAATGGTGCGTCGTTGGTTTGGCTTTAATTCACGAATGACAGGTGGAGAGACTTTAATCCACTCCGCAATATCTTCCGTTTGTGCGATGTTTTGATCGGTGCGGGTGACGCCTCGCAAAGTGATAGGGCGATAAACCGGTTTGATTTCAAGTCGAATGGGTTTGTCCGAGCTGTTTTCAACGATAATCTTCTCTGTCACTGACTGATCTGCATTCAGCACCAAGCGGGTCGGAGCAATCAACAGTTGCGCATGAATAGGTAGCGAGATGACCACTGTTGTCAGCAGTAGAATTAGGTGCTTCATCGATAATTAACCTCAAAAGGAATGGTGCCAGAGTAGTTGCCAGCTGGAATTTTTGCGCCTATCCGAATCTTTGCGCCGATACATAACAATTTGCTTCTTCCATTGCTGTTTATTTTTGTGCGCCCGCGTTTAGATAAACCGCACCCGTAAAAAATTCGACGTATCTTAATTTTTCGAGATGTCTTGTCATGATTAAGATATTGGTTATTAGGTACGGTGACGGTAATTTTTTTCCCTGGTTCACCTTCAACATAAAAGCGGACAACATACAGTTGATTATGGGCAGGGCTAGAAACCGCATGTTGTCCTCGTCCAGATAAATATGTTCCTGGAAAAGAGATACCCATATTTTCTGGTACGATCGTCAATGCCAAGCAACTTTGGGGGGTAAATAAAAATAACCCTAAATAAAAAGCGACTTTTAATAGCATGATATTCTTATACTAATAATGGCGGCACTATATTATTGCCGCCATTTCATTAAACGATACTATTGATTACTGGTAAGTAACATCAACTGGAACGCTTGCAGAGTACGTACCGGCAACAAGTGTCGCTGTTGATACTTCTGCTGTACCGCCAATTTTAAGCTCTGCTGTACCGCCTGTTAGCGTCAGTGTAGGAGAGAAATCAAAGGTCGCTGCAACGTTGTTTGCACCATTTACAAGGTTAGTACCAGCGATAGCAACATCAACGACTTCACCAGCACCGCCGTCGATAGTGAAGGTCGCAGCGCCAGCGTCGCCTTGAGCAATCACAACATCTGTCGTACGGTCTGAAGTGATAATACCGAAGTCAAGATTCGACGTTCTAGTCATAGTGATCGCTTGTTTTACTTCTAGAGTCGCGTCAAAAGTATCGCTCACGGCAAAAGCGTTCATTGATGAAAGGGTGAGAGCAGATAGCGCAGTAATTTTTACAAATGTATTCATTTATTTACCTGTTATGTTTTAGTGTGAGTAAAATATTTCTTATATATGAGACAAATAACATTGGGGTTGGAATATTTGTCAGATAAATAAAATACATAGAAAGCATAATTTGTAAAAATGTTTCTCTGATTAAATAGTTTATATATAAATAACTTGAACAATGGTCACATAAGCTATTAGTGGTTACTAATTAAGCTAATCTTATATTGTGGTTAAAAGTGGTTTTTACGAATTAACCATATAAATACTGTGCAGTTATTGGTTGCATAAAAATAAGGTGAATATTATTCAATATAAATATTACCAACCTTTAATGAAGAGGATGTTAATGTAGTTTTTAATAATTAAGAGGTAGCAATTGATAAATAATTAAATCTAATCTCTGTTATAACATTACATTCTTATAATATGATGCTGGTGGCAAATAGGGCTCAGCCCGTATGGTGATATAAGGAAAATCGCTATTTGATACGCAGTATGGGAGAGACTTATTCGCGCGCTGTGGTTAGCTCCCAAAAGAGATGGGAGCTTGTGAAGACAGGTTAGTCTTGCTTGGCATGATCTAAGAAAGCTTGAGTGATGAGTTGGAACAAGGCATCCACACTTGGTCTTTGTTCAATGTGGTTAAATAGGGGAGTGTGGACATCACCGCGAATATGGTCGGCATGGCCACATAACTGATTGCACAGTTTTACTGGCTCAACGATTTTCTCGACATCGGCATTAATAAGAATACAGGCTTGAGAAAGCACAACTTGTCCGCCGCCTTTCTTCAGTAATACGCGCTGCGCTGTCCCCACTACTTTTTGTCCACCGATGTTTAGGTTGTAGTCGCCATCACAGTAGGAATTTGGCGTTGCGTGTACGTCGACATTTACACCAAGCTGCTCAAAGAAGACGGTGAGCACGGAACACAAATCAAGGTATGCTTTCTTAATGTCGTATGGCTGATCTCCTGGCCAATGGTAAATATGTGAGAGATTAATGATCCCCGGGACTTGCGGGACTGGTGCGCCCCCTGTTTTTCTTGAGAAGAGCTTCCAGTTTGTGTCTTCAAGGCCTTGTTCAAGTTCATCCGAAATAGGCCACTTCTTTCCTGCCGGAAGAACCAGTGTTGGGCTTTTCACCTGCCATAATAACAGCACCTGAGAGAGTTGATCCGTTTGCACGAGTTTGATCAACTCATCTTCCTTGCTGAAGACATCCTCGACTTCAATGGATTGATAGCGGATCAGTTTATTTTTGGAAGCCAAATTCAGTCCCTCTTTTTCATCTACTCTTCAGTTTTACTCCAATTTGCTCACAAAATCCAATGGCGCTCTCATTTTTGTACATTTATTAATTATGTTTTAAAACATGAGGTTAATAGAGGTCTTTGCTATTCCTCTGATAATTGAGATGATTAATTTTAATTGCAACTGTTGTGTACGCAATGATTGTTGTGTAATCTTTGTCTCGTACCGTTACTACTACATCTAAAAAAGAGAATATCGCTATGAAAAAGACACTCAGCCTCGTTCACCGAATCAGCTCTATGACTGCATATATGTTTATTATGAGCTTTTTCACCAGTACCGTATTTGTTGAACTTTTTGGTGATCAGCAGGCGATTGTTGCGGTGAAAACCTATATCTCGTATGCGATTTGGGCGGTAGTACCTTTGATGGCAGCGGCAGGAATCACAGGTGCTAAGATGGCGCCTAAAGTGAAAAAAGGCCCTATCGCAGCTAAGAAAAAACGCATGCCTTTTGTCGCCATGAACGGTGTTTTAATTCTTGTGCCTGCGGCGATTTACCTTCAGCATCTTGCTCAGCTTGGGCAGTTTGATACCACTTTCTATGTGATACAAATCGTTGAGCTGTTTGCAGGCTTCACCAACTTGACCTTAATGACACTGAACATTCGTGACGCAAGAGCACTAAAACAACCAAGAAAAACTGTGAAATCAACGGTTATGTAAAGCATAAAAAATTTTTGTTGTTCATTGCTTAAACGATAAATAGAATCCGCAGTCTATTTAATTCTAAGGCGATGAAATTATGAAAAAGTTAATGACTGCTGCAGCATTGGCAACGTTATTAACTGGCTGCGTGACCTTCCCAACACAAGAGTCCGAGCAAGTGAAAGTGATTTGGGACGATGTAAACGCAATCGCAAACTGCCAGCACCTCGGCACCGTAATGGGCTCAGAAGGCCATTTTTACGACTACTGGCTGCACGCAGATAAAGACATGGTTTGGGGAACACTCAACCAAATGCGCATCAAAGCAGCAGAGCTGGGCGCGGATACGCTTTACTTGTATCAACCGCTAGGATTCTCTAGCTCAGTGACTATGTTCGCTAACGCATACCAGTGTAAAAACTAAAAGAAAAGCAGACGTGATAGTCTGCTTTTTTGTTTTGATATGTAATGTTATCTCTATCTGACGCAGTTATTGCCTAGTGCAATTGCGGCTTAATGTAGCTACTGTCTAATTTAGCCCTGCGGTCGCCATCGCAACAGAATCAGTAAAGGATAGGGTGAAGGCTTCATCGGTGTTAAACACTTTTGCAGGGAACTCTAAGCTCAATTTCATCTCTGGCGCCACTTCAGATTTAATACTCGTAATGAACTTACGTGTTTCACCCGGAGAGATACTCATCTCTGTGCCGCTATCTGGTCCAAGCTCGGCAATACCGATGGTCGTCAGTCCGTTCCCTTCGCTATCGACGAGGCTGAGTAGCGATTCCGATTTATAAATCAACTCACCTTTATCGGTCTGGTACGCTCTAAAAGTATTGAAGTTCGGCTGTAATTCACCGTCAGAAGCGAGGTTAGTCACAGAGAAGGTGACATTAGAGCCATCAAACTTCTCGACTCTTACTAGTACGTTAGCATCTTGATAGCGTGCGGCGGCCGCTGCGGCTGCCATCTCTCGTTGTTTTTCTTTCTCACGTTCGATTTCTGCCGCATGCGCTTTTTCGGCTTCAATCCGTGCTTCTGCCATCGCGTACGACTTATCAACCATGGCCAATAGAGCAGGAATAGAGTAGGCGGATAGACCTTCTAAGTGGTCAAAATCAATCTTGGCGTTGGTCGTTAGCTTGTTGGTCGAGAACTGACAATGTCCGTCGATAAGGCTAACAAACGCGACTTCAAACGTGTTTTGTAACTTGCTTACCTCTACGCCGGCTTTCTCGATGTTTTCGCGCACTTGCTGGATTTCTTCTAGTGACTTCTTCGGCAGCAAGCCGTTTGGAGAAACATCGTTAGAAACAGAAACCAGCGCTTCTGTGACGAATGGGTTGTTCTTTGCTGGAACAACGGTCGTGACTAGGTTGGATTGCGTGATGTCTTCACCCAACAGCACGGTCATTTTTTGAGACACGGCGGTTTTGTTACCTGCTAGTACGTCGCTACAGTTTGGTGAATTGCTCGCGTGTGTTACTTGCATGGCAGCGAGTGAAAGTACGGTGGACAAGCCTGTGACAACAAGTCCTTTCGATGGTCGAATGTTCATCCTGATAAACCCCTCTGTAATATGATGCGCTAAGCCGACGTGTATAAATCCAATCACGGATTGGTGTAGCGACATTCAGAATGGTTGTAGTTGCGTCCTTGCGGCGTTCATCTTCACAGACTGCTTTGCTGATGGTTTCAGCGCAACTTTTGATAGTGATAAGCCCTCATGATCAAAAGTGTTTGAATTCGCAGATGATGCGACAAGGTCGATGCCTTTTTTCTGAAAGATAGACGTAACTTTTCAAGGCTTCAAATGCGTGATCAAGATCTCTTTTTTGCGATCGTTAGAGGATCAAGCGAAAACAGACACTTAACGTAGAGAGTTGATTTTGAGAGAAAAAAATAAATTTTTTGGGGAACTTTTTGAAACGCTGCCTTCGAGACTTAATTCGCATCTCAAAGGCAGGTATTTGGATTCTAAGGTGTAATTTATATTACAGCGCGTTCAGTACGTCGGCTAAACGAGTCACGGCAACTTTGAGCTCTTCAGGCGTTGCGTTGGTGAAGTTGAGGCGCAGCGCTGCTTTTACTTCTGATCCTTCTGGATAGAACACTGGGCTAGGTACAACAGCCACACCGTTCGCAAGCAATGATTTTGCTAGTTCAAAGGTATCGCATTCTGGAATTTCCACCCATACGAACATGCCACCATCAACAGGCTTCAATACACAATTGCTAGGAAGCTGTTTTTCTAGCTCTGCGTACATGACATCGTAACGCGACTTGTAGAGTTCACAAATGGTGCTGATGTGGGTTTCAAAGTTATCGTGTTGAAGCAGACCGTGCAGCAGTGCTTGCATTGGTACGCTGGAATGCAGATCCGCACCCTGTTTGATTTTAATCAGCGGTTCTAGGTAACTGCTTTTTCCCGTCACCACACCAATGCGAAGACCCGGAGAAGCGATCTTAGAGAATGAACGCAGCACGATAGAATGCTGAGGACAGAAATCGGAGACAAGCGGCAGTGCTTCACCAGAAAAACGCAACTCACGGTAAGGTGCGTCTTCAATAAAAGCGACGTTGTATTGAATACAAAGCTCTGCAACTTTCTGACGTGTTTCAAGTGCCCAGCACACCCCTGTTGGGTTATGGAAATCGGGTACAGCGTAGAACATCTTCGGTTTTTGTTCTGCAAAGCATTGCTCTAGCTCTTCAAGGTTTGGACCAAATTCTGTTTGAGAGACAGTCACGATGTCCGCCTGAACCAAACCAAACACCTGCATTGCACCAAGGTAGCTTGGTGCCTCCATCACGACTTTATCACCTGGGTTTACATAAGCACGTGCAATCAGATCTAGGCCTTGCTGAGAGCCTGTAGTGATCATTGCGGCGTGTGTTTCAGGCAGTTTGAAGTAGCCGTTTAGGAATTCTAGCAGTGGCGCGTAGCCTGCCGTTGAGCCGTATTGGAAAACTTCAGGCATGTTTGCCAAGTTTTCTAGCGTCGGCTTCATTAAGTCGATAGGGAAGGTCTTTTCATCGGGCAAACCGCCAGCAAGCGAGATGACGTTTTTATCGCTAGCGGCAGCGAGGATCTCTCGAATGTACGATGACTTTACTTGTTGTAGTGACTGTGCGATTTCCATGCGTTGTGCTTCTCGTATTTTTTTAATTTTGGTTTTAGTTGAAAGATATTATATGGGAATTGCTAAACTTGGTGTGTCCATTTATGCTGTTAAACATGTCCATTTATGCTATTTAAGTAAAACGCCCACTTATGAGCCAGCAACAGGTTTCCAGAATCAATGATGTGTTGTTCTATATTCATCAAGACATCGGTAGAGAATTATCCGCCAAAGAGCTGGCTGATGTAGCAGCGTATTCTGAGCAGCACTTCCACCGTATTTTTAAAGACGTTGTTGGCGAGTCAATTCACCAATACGTTCGTCGCACCCGAATGGAATACGCCGCAAACCAGTTGATGTTTGATACCAAATCATCGGTATTGGAGATTGCCAATAAGTGTGGTTTCAGCTCGGTGTCTTCGTTCAGCCGTGCGTTCAAAGCCACGTTTGATATGTCACCCGGCGCTTGGCGTAAGCACGATTTGCAAGTCGCTGAGAAGCCATACCTCAAAGACCCAGAAGTGGCGGCGGGTTACCATCGAGTCGCGAAGCGTACCTTACCGGAGCCAAAGATAGTTGAAGTGCCACAACGCTTTGCTGCTTACGTTCGTCATGAAGGCTACAACCGCTCTATTCGCAATGCTTGGTTGGTGCTCAAAGCTTGGGCGAACTCAGAGCATCGTGACTTTTCCACCCAATACGGTTTGCATCATTCTAATCCTGCTTGGGTTGAGTTAGATAAATGCCGCTACGTTGCTTGTATGGCAATTGATAAGCCGCTTAAGTATCGGGGCGTTGTGAATCAAATGACCATTCCGGGTGGCTTACATGCGGTATTTCGACTTACTGGGGTGTATGGTGAATTGCTGCCGCAGATCAGTATGGTATTAGAGAAATGGCTGCCCAATTCGGGCTTCAAACAACGCTCGACGCCAGCCTACGTGCACTACCATAAAAATCATTTCCTCAACCATGAAGAGGCGTTCGAGTTAGATTTCTATTTACCGATCAGCTTCTTTTAACGAAAACAGCAAAGCCATAAAGTAGGCTTTGAACGGATGAGAAAAGCCCACGATGTGCTTGTTTTATAGATACGTTTGTAAATAGATTACAAACGGATGAAGTTATAAAGTGTCGGTCAAAATGTGCTCAAATCGACAATTTCCCTTTGGCTGAAATGCTATGGTGGCTTTAAGCGTTGCTTAGGAATTAAGCAGCTTATTTAACTAAAATGTACTCAGCCAAAGAGGTCTCTATGTTAGGTGAAAATCACTCATTAACTCATGAATTCCCAGAACATTTGGATACCATCACTCAACTGACGGCAAACGACAGCGCGTTTGCTGAAAATGCAAAAAACTACAACCAGCTCGACAAAGAAATCCGCGAACTCGAATTGCAAGGAAACCCAATCGACGACCATGAAATGAACACACTCAAACACAACAGAGCGGAGCTAAAAGACTGGCTCTCCTCAAAAATTATGAGCGCATAATTTAACGGTTATGTTTCATGGATAGCGGCTCGGTGGTTCGAGCCGTTCTTGTGTTTCGCCTCGATTACTTGATAAGAACGGCTTAGCTAATTTACGGCTCAGCTAATTCACGGCTCAGCTAACTAATTCAAGGTTTAGTTAACTTGCAGGTAAGTGACCAGTCTTCACCCAAATCACCGTTTCTTCGTCTACGAAAGGGAAATGCTCACTCATATGAGGGCTACGCAGCCAAGTGTAAGTGGGGTATTCGCCAAACTCGTCTTTGAACTCTCCAGATAACACAAAGATCTCTTCACCACCAAAGTGGCGGTGTGGCTGAAACTTTTCGCCCTTCGGCCATTTTACTAATGCGACATGCTCGTGCCCGAACTTGTGCAGTGGCATCACTTTTAGCCCGCCAATACCTGCTAACCACTCTGCTTGGTTCGTGTTGATACGCACGCTATCTAGATCATTGGGATCAAATTGATTGAGTTTCACTAAGATAACGCAGCCTTCTTTGCTGAACGGAGCATGGTGACTGCCGGGTGGGTTACGAAGGTAAGTCCCCGTTGGGTAATCACCATCTTCATCAGAAAATACGCCTTCTAGCACCAGTATTTCCTCGCCATATGGGTGAGGGTGTGTTGCGAACTGTGAATTGGGCTCGTACTTGACCACGCTGGTGGTGTGGCCGGACTCTTTCGCCTCTCTTTCCAATGGTTTACGCCATACACCGGCGGCTGGGCTAGCAATCCATTCTTGTTGATGGGTTTTAATCACTAAACGTTGTGAGAAGTCCATATTGAGCATTGTGTGTTTCCAGTGCTGCCTCCGTATTTATTAAGTATATGCCGTTTCACCCCTTCAAGTGCGTGAATATCCCTTGTTTACCAAGAACGAGCAGCCAAAAAGAGAGTGGGAGTAATGATGATCATACAGAGCTTAAAGTGTGGCGAAATCTCATTAACCTTATGATTGCTATTGATAATTTGCATAGAATCTAAATTTACAAATTGTTACATACCTCGCTTTTTTTAGATTTTGTTATGTTATAACATCTGCGAAATATTAAGTGGTGTTATAACATAACAAAATAAGGAAAAACGTAGTGAATAAGAAATTGGTCTCTTTAGCGGTTGGTAGCTTGTTTGTTTCCCCAGTTTTTGCCGACACGCTGTCGAACCCTCAGATCGGCGTAGTACTAGACGGTTACTATCAAGATGGCCAGCGTAACAACTCAGAGCGTGAAGAAGGTTTCGGCCTTGGTCACACTGAGGTGAACATGTCTGCAAACATCGATGATAAATTCCACGGCTCACTGACGGCGGTTCTAGAAAGCCACAGTGATGAAACCGAACTGATGCTTGAAGAAGCGTTCATCGAGACTCTAGCTCTTCCATACGGTTTAAATGTACGTGCAGGTCGATTCCTTTCTGATTTTGGTTACTTAAACAACCAGCATATGCATACCGACAGTTTCGTAGAGCGTCCAATCGCTTATCGTACTTTCCTTGGTTCGCATTACTACGATGATGGTGTACGCGCAAACATCGTGCTACCCACTGATCTTTACGTGAAGTTTGGTGTAGAAGCGCTAAGCGGCAGCAAGATGTCTTCTGTTGAAGATGGCTCTGAGGTGGGTGTTTACACGACAACGTTGAAACTGGGTGACGACTTTTCTGAGTCTTCAAGCTGGCAGTTTGGCCTAAGTTACCTACGTAACGAAAACGGCAAAGTGACGGAGTTTGAAGATCACGACCACGGTCATGCAGACGAGCATGGACACGACCATAGTCACGGTGCAGCGGTAACTGGCGCTAACCTTTACGGCGCAGACTTTGTATGGAAGTGGGCCCCAGATGGCAACTACAAATACAGCAACTTCACACTATCTGCTGAATACATGCTGCTAGACGGTGTGGTAGACAGTAAGTTCAAAGACGATGCAGAATCACCAGATAACCTAAGCGCTTACTACGTGTCAGGTGTTTACCGTTTCAACCCAAGCTGGTCTGCAGGTCTACGTTACGGTGAGGCAGAAAGCTACGATGGCCACGCACACGGTGACCACATGCACTTCACTGCTCTAAAAGACAAAGAAATGGATGCGATGATCGCGTGGGATTCTTCTCACTTCGGTACAATCCGAGCGCAATACTCTCGTATCGACAACCAAGACAGCGAGACAGACAACGTATTCACTCTGCAATACGTGATGACATTTGGAGCGCACGGTGCACATGCGTTCTAAGCTTACGCTCAGTAAATGCCGTGTAGCGATGATGGCGGCGGGGGCTGCCATCATCTCTTCGCCTGCTTTGGCGCTGAACATCTTCGTCTGCGAGCCAGAATGGAAAGCCTTTCTTGAAAGTCATGCGCCAGACGCCACCATCTATTCTGCGACGACCGCTAAGCAAGATCCCCATTACGTGCAAGCGCGCCCCTCTTTAATTGCCAAGATGCGCCAAGCGGACATGGCAATGTGTTCCGGTGCGGAGCTAGAAGTCGGGTGGCTACCGATGCTGCAAGTTCGCAGTAGTAATAGCGCGGTGCAAAATGGCGCATCAAGCATGGTTTACGCGACCGATTTCGTGCGCATGTTAGACACTCATGATCATGTTGACCGCAGCATGGGGGACATACATGCGCACGGAAACCCACATGTGCAGTTTGCGGCGAATGACATGATTCCCTTGTCACGGGCGATCACTGAACGCTTGAAAACCATCGATCCAGATAACGCGCAAGCCTACCAACTTAACGGCATGAAGTTCCGAGCTCATTGGCGCAAAAAGCTGAATGAGTGGCATGAGAAAGCGGCACCGTTAAAAGGCAAACAAGTTGTCGGCTATCACGCTACCTATCGTTATCTTTACGATTGGCTTAGTATGGAGCAAATCGCTGACCTTGAACCGAAGCCGGGAATCTCGCCAACCACCTCTCATCTGCAGTCATTAACCAAGTTAGAGACCAATAGCTTTGATGCGATTGTATTCTCATCGCACCAAGATAAACGCCCCGCGAACTGGTTACAGCAGCAGACAGACAAGCCTCTGATCCAGTTACCGCTCACGGTTTCTAACGGACAAAGTCTTGATGAAATGTACGACCAAGTCATCGACGAATTGCTAGGTGTGCTGGTGCAGCCCGATCCGGTGAAGAGCTAAACCATGACAGAGTATGTATGGTTATTGCCCGCGGTGCTGTGTGGCTTGATCGCGTTAGTCGGTAACGTGGTGCTTGGTCAACAAGTGCTAAAACGCCAAATTATCTTCATTGATTTGGCGGTGGCACAAGTTGCCGCATTGGGGGCTGCACTCAGTCATTATTGGCTGAACCAATACGCGCTCTTCTCGGGTTCCTTCTTCGGCGAGATGGTCGGCCCTTGGGTGATGTCGTTATTGCTGTGTGGTTTGATTGCCTTAATGGAGAAGCGTTACCAACAGCATTTGGAGCCGATGATCGGCAGCTTGTTTGTGGTCTCCGCCTCGTTGGCGATCTTACTCGTAAGTAAAGATCCGCATGGTGCAGACTTTATCCAAGGCATTCTTAACGGGCAGTTATTGTGGTCGACATGGGATGATGTGTGGCCCTTGGCATTAATAACCGCAGCGATGTTGCTGTTGGTTTGGCTAAAACCTGCGTTTATGCAGGGCAGTGGCTTTTACCTGATCTTTGCTATCTTGATGCCAATAACGGTTAAGCTCACGGGCATCTATTTAGAGTTTGCTCTGTTAGTGATTCCGGCTTTGTGTGCCGCGGCGTTAAAAGGAACGAGATTCTTCATTGCGAGCATCAGTATCGGCCTTGTGGGGATTTTGTCTGGCATTGCGGCGTCAGCTCGGTACGACTTACCGAGCGGAGCGAGCATTGTTATTACTCTATTTATCGCGGGTATGCTTTTTAATCTCTTGGTTCAGCCTTGGCTGTATAAATCGCCCTCGATTAATGAAGAGACGGCGTGACCATTCTCCAAATGATAAAAAGGCTCCGCGTGAACGGAGCCTTTTGTTTAGCACTGCTTTTTCTTATTAGTAACCATGTAGCCTATTAATAGATTGCTTAGTTACTTATATATCTCCCTCTATATTAGCAAGATTTGAACAGAGGGAGAGTCTGAGGTTGGATTGAATCTGTCAAAGTGTTATCCAGCGCAGGGAATAATTGATTAATTCCCGCTTCAGATAGCCCCAACCATGCCATTAAACTCGCATGAAGCTGATCAGAAGAGATGGTTGGAATCACACGCCCACGCGAGAGCAAGTAAGGGCTTGTCTCAGATAAGTCTGGATATTCACCCACGATCGCTTTTCCTGCTACACCGCCGCCCATCACCAATGCGTGGCTTGCCCAGCCGTGGTCCGTACCATCCGTACCGTTTGGAATCAAAGTACGGCCAAATTCTGAATGAGTGAACGTCGTTACCTGATCAAACAAGCCATTGTTTTCCAAAGCTAATTGGAACGCGGCCATCGCTTCTGCTAACTCTTGCAGCAAACCCGTTTGGCGGCTAATTTGAGCTGAGTGCGTATCGAACCCACCTAATTTACAACTAAAGTACTGCGCAGGATGCTGGAACTGATCTTTATGCAGCAGCAGTTTAAATACCGCTTTTAGTTGATTACCGATGCGTGTTTCTGGGAACACCTCTGTAATCTCGGCATTCAAAATAGCGCTGAACTCCTGATACATTCTGGTCGAGTCCACTGCAACACCAGCATAATGAGACTGAAAAACGTTGCCGTAACTGCCCGTGTTTTGCAGTTGATCAAACAGATCTCGCGAACGTTGATCATTAAAAATATCGCTCGGTGGTTGAGAGCCGACCGAGTTAGATTGCGCCTCGATACAGTTGGTCCACACTTGCGTGCCGCCAATATCAAACATTGGTGACAGCTCATTTAGACTGCGCAGCATAGTGCCGAGCTCAGTGGAAGTCTTCGCGCCAAAGCCCTCTTTTGACAGAGACTTAGTCGCGTGAGACTGAACCATAGTGGATTGGTGAGAGTGGCTGAACAAATGAGCAGGGCGAGTGCTCTCACCATAAATCACATTGTTTACGCGCTGTGTCAGTGGACCTAGGTTCACAACAGGTACAAGGTTAGCATTATCCCAATAGGTCTTGAGCGCAGCCATGGCAGGGTTTAATGCCAGTTTGGCGTCATCATTGATCGCATCTAAATGAATACAGCTCGCCTCATCCAAAGCTAAGCTGCCACGCAGTGCTCGATATTGGCTGTTCGCCGGTGCGGCAGTAGGGATCAGCATATTGTAGCCATCGTTACCGCCCGCAAGGTCGATACCTACAACGGCGCGATAGCCGTTTTTGCACTGATTGAAAGAGTCTGCAAAGGCAGGAAAAGCAGCAAGGTTAAGTGCAGAAACCCCAACACCAGCGGAACCTGCTTGTAAAAAACGACGTCGTGTTAAGTTCATGATGATTACCCCTGTGTGATGAATTCTGGTGAAAGCAGTGCGTTCATAACGAGATTCTTAATCTCTTTGCGCCATTTAGATTGGCGACTTGGGCACTGGGCGAGGTAATCGAGATAGCATTGACGAGCTTGCTCACTCATTTGATAAGCAAACAAATGTTCGTTGAGGTAATCCACTACGCCTTCGTCATCAAAAGCAAGGTATCGGGTGAACAGCACTTCATCCATGTACCAATCTTTGGCCTCTTCCTCGAAACGAGCGACAAGCTCACGGAACTGAATCCCATATTGGTAGATGTCATGCCATTGGTACACATTGAATTCTGGTGCCACCAGACCATTAAAATCAGGGTGGTTTGGCGCATCATCAGGTTGGTAATAATAAAACACAGAAGGTGCCGACAGCGGCAACGTTCGGTTATACCAATTGAACTGTTTTGGCCACATCAATACGCCGTCACGTCGCTTCACTTGTAGCGCGCGCATCGCATGGGTAAACACAGAAAGTGGGTCACGCAATTTACCCACTGTACTGCCAGAGCGAAGCGCGTCTTTATCCGTTAGAATCGCGATGATTAAGGCTTGCATGTCGCCATCAGAACGTTTGAAAGCACGGCGCACACGGCGAATATAACCCGCTCTTGGATTGCTGGTCACAAGTTTGTTGATGAAGAACTTAGTCACAAAGGTGTAGAGCGTGTTTTGGTTCATCAAATGTTCGATCACCGCTTCCAGCTCTTCTTCTGCACCGACACCGCCAGGGAAGGTTTTACCAAGAATGGGTTTCTCGCCCATATCGTGCTCGCCACGCGGTTCCATTGGCTGGCTGTACTTATCGTTACCGCGAATATCGATGAACTTCCAACCCGTAAACACACGCGCAAGTTGCTCGATGTCTTCTTGAGTGTAAGACGCCACTTCGTTACCTTCGGCATCCAAACGCACTTCACCGTTGTTACGCAGCTTAACTGGGCCAAGCGTGAACAGTTGCAACAGTTCACGTGCGTAGTTTTCATCTGGGGCAGTGAGCTCGTTAGAAACGTTATTCACAAAAGTCAGGTACTCGCCCATGATTGGCGATTTCGACACAAAGCGAATCACATCGCGGAAGTTTCCAAAGGCATTGTCGAGTAACCCGTCGAAGTAATTACACATGTAGCGACGTTTAGAAGCCGCTTTAAACGCCGGATCTTTCACACTGACTACGAACAGTTGAGACAGGGTATAAGCAATACGCTGACGCAAGATATCATCACCTTCGACGGTCATGCGTGTCCAACTGCTGGCGTAATACAAGCCTTGCCCTAAGTCCGGTACGTTGAGCTCATCTTGCTCAAAATGCTTCAGCCAAGAAGACGGTGTAATAAGTGTTTGTTGAGCGACCCAGTTTTCAATGCTTCCCGATTGAACAAGATCATTAATGTCACGTTGGGATGGCCCGAACGTGCACTGTTGCAGCGTTCTTGCTGCATCTATGTAAGCCTGATTCATTTTATCTCCCGTAGGTTTTGTTATCTTTCTCAGGTAAGGCGTCCTTTGCTACGTCCATATTTAAAAGCACGCCGTATCTTTAAATCGTAATCGAGAATTTTGATAACAAGAATGTAATACCCACAGGTTTATTGTGACTTTGCTGCATAATCTAAGAATTAGTTTCATGAGCTCTAAATGAAAGGCGAGTTATTCAACAAACAGCGCACTTGTTACACCAACATATCGACAGAACGGTGACGGAAACCCGTTATTTTGCAAACCATCATCAAGTTGTCTTGATTAGTTCACATCCGGCTCCCAGACTGTTCCTATAGTTTGAAGTAAATATGAAAGACCCTGCGTATGAGAAGCGCAGCTGTAACGCGGCTAGGCATAAAAATAAAAAACGCTAGGGAAAAGGCGAATTTGTAATCTCAACATTTAAGGAAGACCAAGATGAAAGCGGAAAAAGTAGCAGTTGTTACTGGTGCGGCTCGTGGTATTGGCCAAGCGATTTGTGAGCAATTATTGGAGGATGGATTCCACGTCGTCGGGCTAGACATATCGCCTGTAGAATGGAGCCAGTCGGCGCAGCTAAGCAATTATCAAGTCAACTTGTGCGATGCAGCAGCCGTCAGCGAAGTGGTAGACAGCATCGTAAAGCAGCATGGAAGAATCGATGCGCTGGTTAACAACGCCGGTATCACGCGTGATGCCTTGTTGCCAGACATGCTAGAGCAAGATTGGGACAGCGTTATCGACGTAAACCTGAAAGCGGTGTTCTTGCTCACTCAACGCGTCGCGCCAGTGATGCTAGAGCAGGGCACTGGCAGCATTGTCAGCATCTCTTCTATTGTGGGTACGGATGGCAACATCGGCCAGAGTAATTACGGCGCAAGTAAAGGCGGTGTTATCTCGATGAGCAAAGGCTGGGCGAAAGAGTTATCAAGAAAGGGGGCGCAGATCCGCGTCAATTGCGTTGCACCAGGCTTTATCGCCACCGATATGACCAAGAACCTGCCAGAAAAAGTGATTCAAATGATGGAGGGCAAAACCCCATTAGGTCGAATGGGCTCAGTACAAGACATCGCCAATGGCGTCTCCTTCTTAACCTCCGACAAGAGCGCCTACATCACAGGCCAAGTACTCAAGATTGACGGCGGGTTAGTGCTTTAACCTTCAACACTCAGCCTCAAACAACAAACGCCCTTTACTTATGTGAAGGGTGTTTTTGTTAGGCACACTTTTGTCCAAAAGCTTCTCAGGTTGATTTTTACTCGTGGCACTTTCTAACTCAGAAGTGCCCCATTCCAATTTAACGCACTTACTCAGTGGCAGATCGTGCCATTGGAATCACAGTACTTTTCCTAATGGCTGACGGTTGAGGGGCGGTGCTCGGAATCTCCCATTTCCGCGCATAATCGGAGTTTCTAACCAGCGACTTCCTCCTGCATTGTTATGCAAACATGGTGGAACGCATAGATTAGATATAAACGTGTTTGCGTTAGCAAAACTGATCGTATAGGGTTGTTAAATCAAATTGGATATTGACGGTAGCTTACCATGGAACTCTCCTTGTGCTCCCATAAAACCAAATGTATAAGGTTTAACCTTG
>NZ_JAHGAD010000090.1:0-7510 GCF_030248375.1 Vibrio sp. B181a
TATCGAGATGATCATACATCACCTCTTAATCAGGTGGCCAAATTCACTATGCCACTACACTTTGCGGCCTCTGCCTTGTATTTCCAGATTTCTGATTGCGTGATCGCTAAATCTCGTTGTTTTTGGAGTGTAACTGTCGCTGCCGCGTATTTTTTGTCGACAGCCCCTTCAAGTAAACGAGTGGCGTATAACAACTCATTCGCATCCGGCGCGACAATACGCAGTACATCTTCACATTGTCCATTACTACCCAACGCGTTAGTTTTAGAGTTAACTTTTGAAGCCGCCTTTGCCCGTTCTTGAGCCACAATTTCATCAACGTCATCTCCAGATAACGCAATGCTAAGCAGAGCAATAATTAATGCCCCCAAACCAATCAATTTTTTCGTTCTAGCTTCCATTACTGCCTCACTTACACAATCCTGCAGAAGTTACGTTATCTAAAGAGCAACCGATTACCTGCAGTTGTATCTTGCCGCTCAACAATCCAAAATTACCATCAACTTTAAAGTTACCTTGCTTGAACCCAATCGGAAGGTCATTTAGGAGAACACCTAATAAATCTACCCCTTCCTCTGACATGTTCTTTACATCGATATCAATGTCTCGAACTGCATATTCCCCTTTTTTCTTCTCTTTACCGAAAGTAACTTTTGCGTTAGGGATGAACTTTTCGAGCCCTCCCATTACGAAATTGATAGTCCCTTCTATCGGAATTAAAGTTGGTTGCTTTAACACTGGAATTGAACAGTTAGGATCAAACTCTTTGACGATGAGAATTTCATTTTGCGCTACGGATACAATCCCTGCTCCTATTCGGTGTGCAGCTTCTCTTGCATGATTTGCAGGCGAGTTACTACTTGATTTCATGTTGACCATGATTGCTTTCGGAGTAAGCTGAATTTTAGTAGGCTTCCACCCCGCGACCCCACTCCTTAAACCTGTTTCCCTTCTATCAGAAACTTTCTTTACCATAGTGCTATACAATTGGTACATCGCAACACGAGGCGAGTATCCTTTATAAAACTCGTTCGCGAACTGAGTTCTGCTTTGCTCACTTTTCTTGATCGCGGTCTCTTCGGCTTGCTGCTCTGAACGAGTCAACACCATCAACCCAATAAATCCGATGACACAGCCTGTTAGAGCCTTCGCCATGGGAGATGTTGGGATCTTGGCTATTTTACCTTTCTCGGTTGCGAGCCTCTGATTTGCAGAATGCCTATCGAACCACTCAATGGAAAAACAAGTGTCATTTTCTTTTGGTTGTGAAGACGAAAGCTTTAAAGAACCATCCTTTTCACTAAGCACAAGGTCCGAATCAAACGACTCAGCGAGAAGAACAACCTTCCCCTTATTTGACACAATCTCTCTTGAGAATGATTCAATAACATTAAGTGCATGATCATCACTTTTCAGAGGTAACTCATATTCCTCAATTTCCTCTTTCCCACCTTTGCCTACTCTACAAGTAACAATATGTAACTTGTTACCCTCTCTAGAACCTGACTTGGCAGCAGCTAAAAGAGGTCGTGTTCCAAACTTTGCCAGCACAGCCTCAGCAAATGGAATGCCTTTTGCCCTAGAGCCAACCAACCATAAATCCGGAGCCCACCATTTACCTCGTTGAATCAAAGTATGAAAAATGATGTTCTTATTCTTAACATTGGCATCAACTGTTTGATTGATTTTGGAGCGAACCTGACGGCCTTTAATTAAGGTACGCTCACAACCAAATACAAAACCCAGTCCTTTTCGTGCTTTTGTCGCGGCCTTTACTCGACTCATATTCTCGCCTTCTTACCTCGAAGGATTTTGACTGAGATCGTCATGATGGTTTCCTTATTCTCTGCACCAGAGCGCTTAGAAAAGCCAGTAACGTCGTATCCCGCATTTGCCATTTCAGTAATAACAGAATCCACCTCCATACCGCCAATGACCATTGTGTGGCCGTGCGGAACAATGACTGTATGATCGAATTCCATATCGGCAACTTTTGGACTTTCAACGTAGGTTTTCGTTGCTTCATTGTTCTTAGTTTTGATCCCAAGGTCATAGCTAACGCTTGAATGTAGTTTTAAGAACACATCATCTTGGAATATGCGCGGATAAACATTGAAAATTTGACCAGTCTCAAGCATTTCTTGGCGAGTACCACCCGACGTTATAATACCGCCCGAAGTGGCCGAGTTACCCGTTTGCTCTGCAATGTAAAATTCTCGGTTTACAGCTTTTGAAGAACCAATTGTCGCGTTAGTTGTTACTATTGTTCGAAAAACAGTTCGGCTAACGTCCCCTTGTTGTTTCAATGCATCAAATAACAACTGACTCCCTTCGAATGGGCCTGACTTAACTGCAAAACTGAACTGACTTGTTGGTAACGTACCTTGTCCACCTGTAGTGAACACAGCATCCGATCCAAGCTCGATTCGATCACCCAATGCACTAATTGCAAGGTTCAAATCAGCCCCTAAAACGGCATCTTTTGAAGTGATTACATCTATAAGGGAAATTTTGACTTCTACTTGTTTCGAGTACTCATCGTTAAAGAAGTCAATAATTTTTTCGGCTTCACGAACGTTATAAGGGTAATCACGAACAGTAGCACTTGCTCCAGAGTTCGAAATATGAACACTCCCTTCTTTTGACAGAACCTGCTTAACAGAGTTTTCAATATCTTTAAAAATATCGTTTTCATCGACCTTAATTGCTGAATACATACCAGAAGATAAATCAGACATTGAGGCAGAAACGCCAGATGCAGAAGAACCTGAGCTCGACATACTAGCCGTTCCATCACGCCCAATTTGAAGCTTTCCTTTCCCTGGTAAAGCTACGATTGGGATTGTTTTTCGCTCAAATTTAGAAAACACCACACGACCATCAACAAAATTAAGGGCAAATCCCGCGAGATTTCCTGAACGACGGAGTAAATCACCAATTTGATCGTCTCTCGCTTTGATCGAAATGGGCCTTAGCTTGTCTTCACTACTTAGATCACTGAAATCTAATGTAATCGACTTCCCCTTGACAATTTCATCGACCACCAACTCAAATGGCACTTGAGTCAGCGATACCGAAGTAGTGGCACTATACCAAGCAGGCAACGAAACGGCTTCAGCAGACAAAGGGGCCACATAGAACTGCTCGTTAAAGACAATTCTTTTATATTTATTTTCTCGTTTGCTTTTCGCTTCGATCTCAGCCCTTTTTAGTACAGCCTGCGCTTGTTGGTGTTCAATTTCTTCTGTGATTGAGCACCCGACCAGTACAGAGCTGCACAAGACGGCTACGCCAATAGCTCGACTAAATTTATGCCATATGTTTTGCATCATCTTACTGACCTCCAAAGATACGTTTGCGGTCATACAAAATTTCAATGATTCGATTCCCGCGAGGGTTTGCATAGATTGGATATGGCTCGTTGTATGACAACAAAATAGTGTCGAGAATGTCGTACACGCTCTCACCTGATAGCCACATATCAGCACTAACTTGATGGTTATCACTTATCCCCCCCATCACTGGCGGATACGCTGAAGTCGGTTCAAGTAAGGACACAATATTTTCTTTAAGAGGGCCTTTTCTTAAATGGAAGTAAACAAGCCCATCGCGCTCATTAATGTGAACACGGTCATTTGGACGAATCACTCTTACATAAGAAAAGATGCTTCCTAACAACGCATTTTGTGCTGGCTTTTTAGTCACTGTTGGTTGACGCACAGGATGTGATACTTGAGCCGTGTTAACGGCAGGTAATTGCGCACCTTGCGTTAATTCGCTTTTCACCGATTTCGAATTCACTCTCGGTGTTGTAAGAGCCTTAGTCTTACCCGCAGTAGAACCACTTGCAACTTGCTTATTTGCAGCCCTTTTAGTTGGTTTGTTCATCGAGGCGGTGTTAGATTTACTAGCAGACACGTTCGGATTTACTTGCTCTTCATCCAATACGGCAATAACAAAACCAGTATTAGGGTCCACAACTAACTCTTCCATGACTCCGGCTTTAACGGGAAGTGATAGCGCCAGCGCGATTGCAATAAAACTTACTTTCTTTTCCATGTTTGCTCCGGTTTTTTTTCTATCAGTTTGTAGCCCAAGGTTAATGTGTTATTTCTGGCATCCACCAAGACTTCTATGTTGTTTAAATTCACTTGTTTCGCGATTAACTTGGCAAAAGCTATGGCTTCTTGCTCATCGGCAATTCCTGATTCTGGAAGTGACAATACGTAACGCTTCCTTTGACCTTGTAACTTCGGCATATTTACGGTTATTGCCTTCCATCCAACTTGCTTCAAACCAACGTACAATTGATCAGATATATCACTACTAGGGGTGTTAATTTTGCGCATAAATACTTCACTGAGACTGATCCTAGCGACATCAGAGCGCAAGACCCCGCCAAGTGCAGCAACCTCTATCGATTGAGTATTCATCAATCGCACAAAGGCTTGATCATCCCATTTATCAATAGGGAATACGTACAACTCTACAGCTCCGTTATCCCATTTTTCTTTATCTGAACGGCGAGCCTGTCTGATATACATTCTTGGGTCATCCTCACCCATATCATCGAGCAATAGAGCCGTTTTTTTTGCTCTTTCCATCGCAACATCAGGCTCACTACCACCAATACGTGATACAACTACAACTTGCCTACGACCTTTTAAACGAGCGTCTAAACCTTCTTTAATCGCTAAATGGTTATTTACTCGCGTGTCATTAGCAACTTGATAGGTCATTACTAATGCAGGACGATATAAATTAAACTCGTTTCTGATTTCGTCTTCGCTTTGTGTTTGGACACAACCAAATTGTGAAACCAATATGGATACGCAACCTATCGTTCGCAGTGCGAACGATAGACGACTCTTATTTAGTCCCTTTCTTGACATAACTAATCACCACTTTTTCAATGTCGGCCACTCTCTTTTGCATGGCCGACAAAGCAACACTAATGTCAGTATCGCTTTCTCCAAATCCATAGAGGCTTACATAAGACTGTTTGACCAGTTCTTCTTGTTCTAAAAACTCACTCATACCAAATTGACCAGCATGGTTGTTTATATAAGCAACAATAATTTTGACGCAGATAGGATGAGCAGGAAGCTCTACCTTTTGCACTTTTAGTTCTTTGGAAATCCCCAAGCGAACACTGTCGTGAAATTGTTTAAATAGATATTCGTCAAGTTCTACCATTCCCTACTGCCCACCTATTCGTTCAATGCTTTGGTTTATGGGCATTAGTATTTCTCAGATTTTCGATAGAATTTTTTTTAAGCGGATTGTTGTTTAAAAAAAAATATAAGGCGGACAACAATTAGACTAAGTGCATACCAGAAAGCCATCTGGTATCGTTAAGGGGATGTAGTTATGTTTATCACTACTTCAAATAATATTTCGGCTGTCGCTGTTAAAGACAATGAGGTAAAAACCATGTCAGATCAGACAAACAATCCTGCTGTTGTAAAAGAGTTCAGTAGCAATCCATCTTCTAAACCAGTCACAAACACTCAAAAAGCATACGAGTCACCATTCCGACCAGTTAAAAAATTAAAGTTTCTCCGTCGCGAAAACTTAATTCCACCGGCTTCTAATCATTACGTTCCACCTACGGCACACCAAATAAAAGATCTTGCAACATGGTCAGGTAATTCCGGCGGTGGCCGACAAGGCGTTGAAAAGCTCGCTAACGCGGCAAAAATTGAAGCATTCCAAATGAAACGTTGGACCAACACCAACAAAGCAGTAGATGAATGCCCAACTATTCCATCTCCAGTTTGGCAATACCTTTTGATTAGGCTCGGCGTAATTGAACAAGTAGCATTTCGTCGTTGTGAACCTGAAACCTTTGTTACAGAAACATTTACACCAGAAGCGGCACCGGACAAACCTATAACGTTACGAGCCAAATTTTGGTACGAATCAAACAGCGTCACGATTGATTTTTACGATGACTCGATTAGCTCAAAATCCAGAAAGGATGGAAGACCCGTATTCTCTTTCACGATGAATCACGAAAAGTCCACTCATGGAAATACTGTTGGTAATAAGCTAAGGCACGATGCACCAGACTCTAGAAACTGGCAAGATTTTCTCGTAAAAATGGTCGAAGCACATAACGCTCAACGTTTGAGAGGTGAAGATGTTGACTACTACTTTTCATTCTTTGACGGAAAAGTATGGAAAGCACTTTGGAACATCCACGACTTCTATTCGATTAGCCCACGAGATTTTTTAGACCATGTGAACCTTGACCCATTCCATTGTAAAGATGAAGAGCTCCCAGACCACCGAGGAATATTGTCATTTATGAAGTGGGCAGGTATCCATCGAAATGAACTAGCGTTTATATGCGGGGAAAGCCCAAAACGACTCGCTTACTTATCTAGTGGACGAGGCGAGAGCAAAATCAAAGAAGCGATAGATAAGTACAACGCGGGTGAAATAAACACTAAAGATCTTGCATCCATTCGTTGGGCCAACTCGATAAGCCGTCATTCATGGGCTCTAATGTTATCAGCGTTTGGACTTTCTCCTGCCATTGAGGTACTTGGTAGGAATACACCAAACCCTAGAAAAGTAAGAACCTTTGTACTAGCAAACGTTGCTGGAGTACCAACTAAGTATGTAAAAATTGAAACAGCAATCACATTTAATAATCCAGAGAAAACAAAATTATCTATTACTGGTTGTGTGAATACTGAGAAAGAACGCGGTGAAGACTGGGTTCAGACATTTTCAATATCAATAAATGACAACAACGAGATTATGATTGATGGTGTAGAATCCGGCCACAAAGATTTACGCCCTTCTTCTTGGGATGCATTAGTAAATCGTGTGCCTGAAGTTGCTCAAAGCTATATGCACAAAGCACTATGGTTTGCACTGTCCAATCATTTAAAGTATCACTTAGACGTAATTAGCTAATATCACGCTGTAAAAAAAAGCCTCTTCGAAGAGGCTTTTCTTATATTTTATGTCGGATTACTTTTCACTTTTACGTTGAAGCATAAACTTACCACTAATATGAATACCTCCATTTAGTCGCACGTTCAATCCTTTTGCTTCACCTGCAACGAACGCAAATGCAGATCCCACACGGTGCCAATAGGTGTCGTTTTCAATGACAAAAACGCCAAACACTTCGTTTTCCTGTAATGCATATTCTTGCTCTTTCGCAACAAACAAAGAAAACTCATTAGCAGAAACACCAGGGAACAAACTAACTGAAAGAATATCATCGTTCTTAGTAGTCCACACTTTGCCAATATCTGTAAAAAAGCGTTTTTGTTGATTAGCTTTTTTTTCAGAAACAACAGCATTCATAACAGGTTTAGTAGCATTACTCATAGTATTTTCCTCAATCATGATGGCAACGGCCATGTTTAGTTTCAAATTGATAATTGCACGAACTCAATGAAACAGCAACTCGTTCACCCGCTCTGACCAACACTAACAAAAAAGACCTCCGAGTGGAGGTCTATGCATTTTATAGAGCGTCAACTAGCTT
>NZ_JAHGAD010000091.1:0-15812 GCF_030248375.1 Vibrio sp. B181a
ATCAGAACGACAGTTCTGGTTTCCTCATAAAACCGTGGCCAGTTTTACTTGACCACTACAGTCAGCATCACAACGCGCTGAAAACAGATTCTGAATACTCGCTTAGGCTCCTTCAGAATGACGATGGGAATGCACTGGGCTCACAGCAGCAAAGAATGCCCTCCCCTTGATAATCACATCCAAATGCTTGGCAAACGATGTCGAGAAAAGGGGGAGTTGGAGGGGGGGGGTGCAAGTACCTAACCCAACATTCAGCTTCAAACCACCAACCCCACCTAACCTCCCCTTGTATCAAACCTCGAAGATCTCAAAACACCGAGTTCAAAGGGGAGGGACTGGTTTCGTGTTCGCAGATAGTTCGATTCACAATACAACATTACAACGCGCTGAAAGTAGATTCTGAATACTCGCTTAGGCTCCTTCAGAATGACGGCGGGAAAACACTGAGCTTACCGCAACAAAGAATCCCCTCCCCCTTGAACACCACATCCAAGTGCTTGGCAAACAAAGTCGAGAAAAGGGGGAGTTGGAGGGGGTTGCAAGCACCGAACCCAACATTCAGCTTCAAACCACCAACCCCACCTAACCTCCCCTTGTATCAAACTCCAAAGCTCTCAATACTCCGAGATCAAAGGGGAGGGACTGGTTCTGCACTCGCGGATAACTCAATTCACACTGTCAGCATAACTAAGCGCTGGAAGTAGATTCTGAATACTCGCTTAGGCTCCTTCAGAATGACGCTGTTCGTTTGGCGCTCTCTCCGTGTCATTCCCGCGAACCTAGGTGAGACTGGGAATCTACTCACCACAAACTCGATCCAAATCATTAGCCAAAACACGAAGACTAAAAGGTGAAAGAAGGTTGCAAACACCTAGCCCAACATTCAACCTCAAACCACCAACCCCACCTAACCTCCCCTTGTATCAAGCTCCCAAGCTCCCAACACGCAGAGCTCAAAGGGGAGGGACTGGTTCTGCGATCACGGATAATTCAATTCACACGGTAAGCATAACAACGCGCTGGATATAGATTCTGAATACTCGCTTAGGCTCCTTCAGAATGACGCTGTTCGTTTAGTTCTCTCTTTCCGTCATTCCCGCGAACCTAGGTGAGACTGGGAATCTACTCACCACAAGCTCGATCCAAATCATTAGCCAAAGCGCGAACAAACAAAAGGTAGAAGAAGGTTGCAAGCACCTGACCCAACATTCAGCCTCAAACCACAACCCCCACCTAACCTCTCCTTCTATAAAGCTTCAAGAAGCTCATATAAAAAATTCCAAAAAAGCCCTTTACCTAAACTTAACTTGAGGTTTTAGCATGTTCATCGTTGGCTAGAAAATGACAAAAAGGAGCACACCATGATCCAGCTAGAACACGTGAACTTAGTGGTAAAAGACATCCCTGAAATGCTGAAGTTTTACCAAGTGGCCTTTCCGCATTGGTATGTGCGTGATGAAGGGGAAGGCACATGGAGCGGTAAGCACAGAAACTGGCTGCACTTTGGCGATGAGTACCAATACATTGCGTTGAGCGACCACGGCGAAGGCAACAATCGCGATTTAGATGGTCATCAAGTTGGGTTAGCGCATTTCGCTTATGTTACTAATAACGTTGACGCGGTGACGAAAAGACTGGTTGAAGCGGGCTACCCAATCGCCCAATCCGGCGCGGATGAGCCATACCGAAAGAACGTCTATTTTGTTGACCCTGCCGGTTTTGAAATCGAGTTTGTAGAATACCTGACGGATGACCCAAAATTGCGTAACTCGACGAATTAAGAGCTTAACCTTTATCTCTCTTTTATCCAGAAAGAGCAGCGTCTTAGATACCCAAAAGCCCCTAACTTTTCAGCTAGGGGCTTTGAACATTTTACCTTGAGCGAGTGATTAGCTAGCGGCTAATTCAGGCTTCGCTGCCTTGTTGCTTTTTGACTTCATCCAAACGATGACGGCCGCAAGCACTAAGATTGGTACCAGTGGGTCGATGAGCGTGCCGCCCTTACCGAATACTAGGTTTAGCGCCATGATGATCGATGCACCAATCGCCCACGCCACGGTTGACGATACTGACCAGATTTTAATTTGGTCTGCCAACTCTGTAATACCTAGCGTACGGTTGATGATGTGGAAGTAAGAGTCATTAAGGTGTGAGAAACCAACCGGGCCAACCGCACACGCCAGTGCCACGAATACAGGATCCAGACCTAATGTCTCGACTAGAGGTAGCGTCATTGTCGCAGCAACCATCATCGATGCTGTCGCCGAACCTTGAATCAATCGAAGCATAGACGCGATAGCCAATGGCACAAGTAGTGGTGGGATACCACTGCTAGCAATAGCTTCTGCCACTTGTGGGCCTGCGCCAGACGCTTTAAGTACCGCGCCCATTGCACCACCACAGCCCGTTACCACTAGGATAAGACCCGTTGTTGATAGCGCATCGTCCATCGAGCCAACCATGTCTTTGCGGTCGATGTTGCGAGTTAGACCGTACAACGCCATTAGTACGCCAAGGCCAACAGCAACAACTGGGTTACCAAGCAGCGACAATGCCGTATGAAGGAACGTGTCTCCTGAGCCAACAAGTGTGTTGATAAGAATAAGTGCGATTGGAACAAGAATTGGACCAAAAGAAAGGAAGTTACTTGGCAGCTCTTTGTCGTCCGTTGCTTCTACTTTTTCTAAGTTTGCCCAATCCGCTTGGTTTGTGATCCAGCCATCGCCGTTAGGTACGCGGTAGTATTCATTACCCACACGGCGGATGTAAATCATCGAGAGCAGCATCATAGGTACAGACACCATTAGCCCCCACAGCATGTACTCACCTAGGTCGACACCAAGAATACCGGCTACCGCAACAGGACCCGGTGTTGGCGGCACAAGTGCGTGAGTGATAAGCAGACCAAGTGCGAGCGTCACACCAAGACCAACGGCAGATTTACCCGTATCTCGTGAAATTGCGCGAACAAGAGAGTGCAAAATGATGTACGCAGAGTCACAAAAAACCGGGATTGCCACCAGCACACCAGTGAAACCAAGCGCCAAGTCTTCACGGCCTTTACCACAGATCTTAACGAAGGTTTTCGCCATACGAACCGCCGCACCAGAGCGCTCAAAACACGCGCCCATGATGACACCGAAGGCAATGATCAAACCAATTCCGCCTAGCACGCCGCCGAAGCCCGCTTTAATAGCATCAATGAGTTCTTTTGGCGCCATGCCTGCAAATAGACCCATGATGATGCTCGCAATAACCATTGCCAATGCGACTGGAATACGTGTTTTTATGATCATTCCCATCATGGCAAGAATACCGATGACAATGCCGATTAATGCTCCATCCATTTTTATGTTCCTTTTGTTTCTGATTCTGTAGGGTGCGTGCGGCTAGGCGATGAACTCTCATCACCTAGTACACGTTGTTGCGCAAGCAACTGAAATTGTTATAAGTATTTTTATTAGAGGTAAGGACGAACCCAACCAAGACCTTCTTCAGTACTGTGCCTTGGGTTGTATTCGCAGCCGATCCAGCCTTGATAACCTGAGTCATCCAACACGTTGAACAGGTGTGGGTAGTTCAACTCACCTTCTGACGGTTCATGCCTTTCAGGTACGGAGGCTATTTGAATGTGGCCGGTGTAAGAAGCGACTTCACGAATTAATGTGCTTAGGTCGCCATCCATAATTTGAGCGTGGTAAAGGTCGAGTTGCAGTTTTACGTTTGGACGATCCACTTGCTTAATCAGCTCGACCGCTTCGCGTTGATGGGCGACAAAGTAGTTCGGTACATCGCGATTGTTGAGTGGCTCTATCATCAGCTCAACACCTTGCTCGGCAAACTTATCCGCAGCATAACGAATGTTTGAGATGAAGGTTTCAATATGCTGCTCACGAGTAAAACGGGAATCAACGATGCCAGACATAGCGTGAACCTTTTTACACTTCAGTGCTTTGGCGTACATCAGCGCAGTATCGACACTCGCCTTAAACTCATCCTCTCGGCCCGGAATTGCGGCGAAGCCACGTTCGCCAGCATCCCAATCACCCGGAGGCATGTTGAAGAGTGCTTGTTCAAAACCGAATTGTTCCATCTTGTTGGCCAGTTCTTGCGCCTCGAATGCGTATGGGAAGAGGTACTCTACCGCTTTAAATCCCGCTTGATGCGCTTTCTCAAAACGCTCTAAAAACGGCACTTCTGTGAATAACATGGTTAGGTTTGCTGCGAACTTAGCCATTATTTACCTCTCCCTTTTAGGTCTTGAACCTCGGCATCCGTTAGGTAGCGGATGTTGCTGTCTTTAAGAATGAACGCCAGTTTTGCGGTTTCTTCCAGCTCTTCAGCGTTGTCTACTGCATCTTCAAAGTCTGTGCCTGTAATGACCGGGCCGTGGTTAGCCAGTAAGAAGGCACGATAGTCACCAGCACGTTGTGCGAGCTCTTCTGCGATTTGTGGATCCCCCGGACGCAGGTAAGGGATCACTGGTAGCTCACCAATGCGCATCACAAAGTAAGGTGTGAATGCTTTGATGGCATTGGCGCGGTCTAACTCTTCAAGGCAAGACAACGCCGTTAGGTACGTTGAATGCAAATGCACGATGGCATTGCATTGCGAATTATTGCGGTAAATGGCTAGGTGAAATGCCACTTCTTTCGACGGCTTTTTACCCGAGATATGGTTGCCATCGATATCCACTACAGACAGTTCTTCTGCCACTAAACGTCCAAACGAGGAACCCGTAGGCGTTGCCAAAAAATGGCCATTAGGTAATTTCACAGACAAGTTACCAGCACCGCCCGTTGCGTAGCCGCGCTCAAACATAGAACGAGCCATGGTCACCATTTGATCTCGCAGTTGCTGCTCTGTCATTAAGTCTTTATTCATCACAACTCCTGTTATTCAAAAAGCGACTGCGCTTTGGCAAAGAAATGCTCATCACCAAAGTTGCCCGATTTCAGCGCCAGTGAAAGCTCGCCATCGACGGATTTCACCCAAGGCACGCCCGGCGCAATTTGAGGACCGATATGGAACCCTGTTACCGCGAGGCTTTGCGTAACAACGCCAGATGTTTCGCCACCAGCAACGATGAAGTTCTTCACACCGTGTTGCTGCAGTTTGATAGCCAACTGACTGAAGAATTGCTCAACGGCATGGCTAGAGGCTTGTGCGCCAAACTCTTCTTGAATGGCTCTTAGAGCCGTTGCCTCTGCGGTTGCGTAAACCAGCGGAGCAAATTCACTGTCGATATTGGTCATCACCCAATCAAACACGTGATTTGAGTACGCTTCATCGGTAAGGCAGGCTTTCACATCAATCGCGAAGTGCGGTGCTTGTTGTTTGTAAACGGCAACTTGTTGATTGGTCATCACAGAACATGAGCCAGAGAACACCACCGTCGGCGCCTTGGTTGGATTGCCCGCTTTCTTAGCATCGCTTTGATCGGCAAGATGTTCTGCCCAGTTCTTAGCAATCCCCGCAGCAAGGCCAGAACCACCGGTAACCAGTTTGAGAGATTTCGCTGCCTGACCGAGCGTCACAAGATGATCGGCATTGAATGCATCGACAACAGCATAGCGAACACCTTGTTGTTTGAGGGTTTCAAATCGCTCAGACACCGCTTGGGAGCCTTGCTCAATCACTTGGAAGTTCACCAAACCAGATGAGCCTTGTGACTGCGCATCCATCATGCGAATCAAGCTAGAATCTGTCATTGGCGTCACTGGGTGATTGCGCATACCAGAATCACTGAGCAGGTCTTGGAATACAAACAGGTGGCCGTTGTAAACCGTGCGGCCATTAACCGGCAACGCAGGACAAACAATGGTGAAACCTTCTTTTAGCTCGGCTAGCAACGCGTCAGTAACAGGACCAATATTACCTTCAGCTGTACTGTCGAAAGTTGAACAGTACTTAAAGTAGAACTGCTGGCAACCATTGGCCTTTAGCCATTTCAGCGCTGCCACCGAATCGTTGATTGCTTCATCGACAGGACAAGAGCGAGATTTAAGACTGATCACAACCGCATCGGCATTAATATCAACCTCTTGCTTTGGAATGCCGTTAAGCTGCACGGTGCGCATGCCATTTTCTACAAGGAATCCGGCAATATCAGTCGCACCAGTAAAGTCGTCTGCAATAACACCTAATAACATAATTACTTCTCCACTTTACTTGCGCTTATTTGTCTTTGCTTTCCACACCAGGAAGCTCAATACCGTTAAAGATTTTGATAACAGCACTGTCGTCTTCCTGACCAAAGCCCGCATTGCTTGCGCTTACAAACATGTTTAGAGCGGCACTGGAAAGTGGTAGAGGGAATTTCAGATCTTTCGCGGTATCTGACACAAGGTTTAGGTCTTTAACGAAGATATCGACCATTGATTTCGGCGAGTAGTCACCGTCGACGACATGCTTCATACGGTTCTCAAACATCCAAGAATTACCCGCGGCATTAGTCACCACATCGTACATCAAATCCAATGGAATGTTTGCACGAGCGGCAAGCGCCATCGCTTCGGCACCTGCTGCAATGTGCACACCCGCAAGCAGTTGGTGAATGATTTTCACTGTCGCACCAAGGCCTACAGCTTCACCAATGTTGTATACCTTGGCAGCCGTTGCGCTCAATACAGGCTCCAGCGCATCAAATGTGCTTTGTGCACCCGACGCCATAATCGTCATCTCACCAGCTTCTGCTTTTACTGCGCCGCCAGACACTGGAGCATCAAGCATCACAAGACCGTGCTCAGCCAATTTGGCTTCAATTTGCTTGGCATCTTCTGCCGAGATAGTTGCCGATACCATGACAGGCGTGTTTGGCTTGAGCGCAGCCGCAAGGCCTGTTGTGAACAATACGGTGTTAACTTGCGCCGCATTCACAACCAAAACCAACACAGAATCAAGTTGATCGGCAAACTCGACTGCGTTGGTAGAAACCGCTTTCGCGCCAAATGCACCCAGCTCTTCTAAAGCACTAGGATTCAGGTCGAAACCATATACATCAAGGCCAGCACGCACACATGACTTCGCCGCGCCCATTCCCATAGAGCCTAAACCGATAACACCGACAGATTGAACTTCGCTCATAACAACAATGCCTTCTTGGTAAATTGAATTTTGTTAATTCTTGTTTAGTTGGTGTGATTATATGTGAAGCACTAATCCGAGACTTCGCTTTAAATCACATTTTTTCACACAAATTAACAAAGGAGTGATATTTACCCCTTTATGGGCAGAGATAACCCGATCAGTTAACACAAGGGAGGGCAAGGCTTATTAGGTTAAGAACATATATTCACAGATATTCACAAAAAGCGAAAAGGTTGGTAGGATACTGAAAAACAAGAATATAGAAGTGAAATCATGATCCCAGCAGAACGTCAAAGAACCATCTTGTCCCTGTTATCACACCAAGAAGTGTTAAGCATTTCAGATTTAACCGACCACCTTGGCGTATCACATATGACCATTCGCCGTGACATCGTGAAACTGGAATCCTCAGGTAAAGTCGTCTCTGTTTCTGGTGGAGTGCAACTGGCTCAGGCTTTACATTCTGAGCTTTCCCATGACGCTAAAGTCGAGCAACAAGCGGATGAGAAGGTTCAAATTGGCAAACTTGCTGCCACGTTAATTGGCAAAGACGCGACGATTTACTTGGATGCGGGAACCACTTCTCTAGAGATCGCCCATCAAATAGCGGATCGTGACGATCTATTAGTGATCACCAATGACTTCTCTATTGCGGGTTTCCTGATGACGCACAGTCAATGTGAGCTTTACCATACTGGGGGCAAAATTGATCGTGAGAACCAATCCACAGTTGGTGGAAAAGTCGCAGAGTTCTTGAACGGATTGAACATTGATATTGCCTTTATCTCGACGTCTTCTTGGAGTTTGAAGGGCTTATCAACGCCAAACGAAAACAAAGTCCTTGTGAAAAAGGCCATCATCAAAGCGGCACAAACTAACTACCTTGTTTCTGACTCCACCAAATACGGCCAAATTGCCAGCTTTCATGCATTAAATATCGAGCAATTAGACGGCATCATTACCGATTCCAATCTGTCTGACGTAGTAACACAAGAGCTGATAGACAAAGGGTTAAGTGTGATTAGAGGCGACCAATAACTCCCCTTCTCGCCTCAAAAGACAAAGAGGCTTACCCGCTTCAGGTAGGCCTCGTTAACTTACCCAATAACACCTAAAACCTTGCCCAATGTGGGCTCATTCGCTGTTTATTTCATAAGTCGTTACACAACTCGGGGCTTTAAGGCTTTACATCTGACGCAAGGAGTAGAACACTTCCCCCAAAGTAAAATTCAGCCGACATAGTAGAGTCAGTAAAGTTATGAGTAACACCACGGCGAAAAAGTCGAATCCCCTATTCGAGCTCCTGTTTAACGTCATCATCCCTTCATTCATTTTGATGAAGTTCAGTGGTGAAGAGCACCTAGGTACAGCAATGGCACTGGTTGTCGCCTTGATGTTCCCATTGGTGTATGGCGGCATGGACCTTATCCGCAACAAGAAATTCAACTTCATTTCTGCACTTGGTTTTATCAGTGTGCTGTTAACTGGCGGCATCGGCTTGCTAGAGTTAGATACGCGTTGGCTGGCGCTAAAAGAAGCGTTAATTCCGGGTTTGATTGGTATCGCTGTATTGGGCTCAACCTTCACCCGCTACCCGCTTATGCAGAAGATGCTTTTGAACGACACGGTTTTAAACCTACCACTGATCAACGAGCGTTTAGAACAGAATGGCAAGACTCAAGCGTTCGAGCGCTGCTTAATGTCTTCTAACTACCTTTTTGCAAGTACCTTCGCATTCTCATCAGCGATGAACTACTTCCTTGCGACTTGGATTGTGACTAGCCCTGCAGGTACTGCTGCATTCAATGAAGAGCTAGGCAAGCTGACGCTTTACAGCTACCCAATGATTGCGATTCCGAGCATGTTGATGATGTTTGGTATTTTCTACTACATCTGGCGCCAAGTTCGCGCCATGACGTCGCTAGAGACTGAGCAGATTTTCCATACCAAATAACGCTCGTTCCGCCTTGATAGGCAAAGTGAGATAAAAAGAACCCCGATAGTTGCTCGCCAATTATCGGGGTTTTGTTTTTAGAATGAGGACACTACGACACACGTGTTAAACAAGCATTATTAAGCCCTGAGTCTTTGAAGTTCATACCTCTTGTTTCAATAAACCTTACAGAAAAAGTGTGATTCAGCTTGGCAAATATATGAATGTCATCGTGTATTAAATACTCAACTCGATTAGCATGGATTTTTTAACATCTCGTTACATTTATAAAATTTATGTTTGGATTAAAACGAATCAAATCGGAAAATGAGGCGCTTAAGCAAGAGATCGCAGACCTCAAAAAGAAGTACCAAACTGACGTTACTGCTCTGGAAAAACAGCTCCAAGAAACACAACAGCTTGTTCGCACTGCACAGCAAGAGCACCACAATAGCGACGAGTTGATGTCGAGCAGTTTGAAAGGTGGGGACATGCTCCAAACCATTCGAACCGAGATGGTTGAAAGCGCACAGTCGATGGCGCATGAAAACCAAGAGCTGCAACAACTTGATGAGATGTTTAAACAAACGCATCAAGCTCTTGCCCGCCTTGATAACCGAGCGGTGAAGATCAGCACTCAAGCTTCCCAAAGTATTGAATCGGTTCAAATATTAGATAACACCGCTACCTCTATCTCTCATCTTGTATCGACGATTCAAGAGATTTCTGATCAAACCAATTTGCTCGCTTTAAATGCAGCGATTGAAGCCGCACGTGCTGGCGAGGCTGGGCGTGGGTTTGCGGTGGTGGCTGACGAGGTAAGAAACCTGGCAGGTAAAGCCAGCGAGGCTAGTGAACAAATTGATTCGTTGGTGAATCAAGTGCTCACTCAGGTCAACGCGATTAAAACCTCTATCGATGAAAACCAGACCTGTGCAGAAGAAGTTTCAGCCTCTTCCGCACAAATTGGTTCTATCGTGAACGAAGTCGTCGTGAAATCGGAACACATGCAGCAGGTGATCCATATTGCATCCACCCGTGCTTTCTTGGACACAGTGAAACTTGATCACGCCATCTGGAAGAACAACATTTATCGCTTGCTACAGAGCGGAGCATTTGGTGAAACGGTGAATAGCCACTCAGAGTGTCGTTTGGGCCAGTGGTACTACCGTGGCGATGGCAAAGCCTACAGCCACCTAAGAAGCTATGCGCTGCTAGAAGAGCCACACAAAGGCGTGCACGACAGCGGACGTGAAGCAATGAGCCAAGCTAAATCTGGCAACATGTCAGCGATGGTGACCGCAATTAACGCTATGGAAGATGCCAGCGAACAAGTGGTGGTGCAAATCGATCGCTTGATGGATGAGATTATCGCGAGTTAAAGGCAACTCGATAACCCCCCAACTAAAACGCAAAAAGGGATGGTGAATGCCATCCCTTTTTTATTCTTCAATAATACCCTAGTCACCTCAAAGAGCTTGAATATAATCACTGCATGGTCAGAATAATTTTGCCTTGCAGCGCAACCGACTCATCATCTATCAGCTCGAATGCGCTCTGAAATTGTTCTAACGGAAGGCAGCGATCCACATCGAGCTGTATTCGGCGTTCAACAAAATGTTCTAGCATCTCAGCAAAGACTTGTTTGCGAACGCTCTTACCAACTGACTCTTCCCAATAGCGCAAAAAGAACGTACTGAAGTCGATATTGTTCTGCTTCATACAAGCGAAGAAAGCAGGCTCATAAGTGGTGAGAGAAAGCGTTCCGTAATTAATATACGTTCCCGAACTAAGCAGAACTTGTATGAGTTCGGTGCCCAACTTGCCGCCAATGGCATCGAACGCGACATTCGGTTGAGGCAGGTCTCGAGCATCGATTTGAGATTGCAGATCTTGCTTGCTATTTAGCACTGCAATGGAGTCGTATGGATAACGCTCGGGCGTGGAGCTTATCGCAATCAAAGTAAATCCGAGCGAGTGCGACAACTGAGCGAAGATCTTACCAATCGCAGAATTGCCCGCGTTGATGATCACCACATCCTCTTCGCCTAACTTGGCAACTTGAGTAGTGATCACCCAAGCCGTCAGGGCATTGATATACAACTGGCAAGCGTAGCCGTTATCAAGCTCTTCCGGCACTGCAAAGACATTCTCCACAGGCGCATCGACATAGCTTTGCCAAGTCCCACTCTGTGCCACCAGCACCTTTTGCCCGATGTGAAATTCGGTTTGATGCGGATCGTTTATCTCAACCACACGCCCTACCGCTTCAAACCCAGGCACTCGCGGCGGTACATGGGTACGACGATACTGCCCTACTCCCTGAATCGATAATCGGTCACTTGGATTGATGTTTGTGGCTTCGATTTGCACGCGAACTTTACCCAAAGCGAGTGGCTCTAGCTCAACATGCTCCAACACCAGCGAAACACTTGGCAAACCAAAGCTCAGTTGATTAACGCGAGTGTTGGTCTTGGTCGAGTTGGTCTTAGTTGAGCTCATCTTGATACCACTGAATTGCTAGAGAGAATATGGCGCGCCATAGCGAAACGGGTATATAACGTTTTCTCGGCGCGCACGTCAAACCTAAGTGTTTAATAAGCTATTGGATAGGCAAATAAACTTCCGTCAATAAATCACACTCATCCACCTCGTGAACAAAGTTTAAGTACTTGAAGAAGCATGGGTATTCTCGCAGCGTTTCACCGCTTTCCGGTAACCATGTTTGGTAAAGGTAACGAATAGAATCCCCTATCGAGTGATGGCTGCCTTTATGTATCACGACAGCGCAACGCCCACTTTGAATTGTTCCTGATTGCACACCATAGGTGTTTTCTGGCACCACACCTTGATGCGAGCCAGCAATATCAAATCGAAACTCGTCTTCCGGCGTGTCGTTCGGATCAGAATAAGGAATACCAAATGTCTCACTCGATTTAATTGGCGAGAGCCCGCTGCTTTTTCTCCAAGCAATAAACTTGGCCGAGCTTTCGTAAACTAGTTCAGGGCTACCTTTATGCGTGATAAAAGCAATGTCTCTCTTCGCAAAGTCAATGATTCTTACGTTCATAGGATGTTCTCCAATCGTTGGCGACTTAAATTCAAATTGTTTGTGCCAAACCTTCCATTCTGGCTGCTTTCTAAACTGAGTTGGTGTCTGCTTAAACAACCGAGAAAACGCTCTAGAAAAAGCTTCGAGACTTTCGAAACTTGCCTCAAAAGCAATATTGGTAACACTCACTTGAGGCTCAAATGCCAAACGAAACGAAGCTCGTTTCATACGCGATAGCAGCACATATTGCATAACGCTAATACCTGTGAAGGATTTGAAGATACGGTGAAAGTGATACTTGGAACATACCGCGACCTCGCTCAACGATTCTAGCGTTAAAGTTTCATCTAAATGTTCATCGATGAAATCACAAACGGCTTTAATCCGTTTTTGTTGAAGAGTTGCGGCTGTCATTTTTCTTGGTTTCTCAGTTAGGAAGTGGGAAGAATCATACCGAGCATCAAATCACTCCGCCTGATTGAAATTGCGCAGTTACGAGATGACTAAACCAATCATAGTGAGCCTTCCCATCACGCCACAAGAAGCATTGCCCTAAACGGGCTGACTCAGCATAAACACCACCACTAACGCTAGGCTGCTGCCCATGCATCGGTTTACCCACACCACCTTTTGTGGTGACTGAATAAAGCGGTTCAATACGGTGCCAAAGTACGCCCACGCAAACATCCCCAGCACACCGGTTCCCACCATCACGCTAATGATGATCACCACTTGAGTTAGGTAATCATTGTTTGGCGAGATAAATTGAGAGAACACCGTTAGCGAGGCAACCCAACTTTTTGGATTAAGGATTTGCACCCAAACGCCAGATAAAAAGCCTGACTTTTTCGCATTCGAATCATTATCGAGTTCCATTGTGGCAATCGACCATGCGAGATACAGCAGGTACGCCGCACCAATCCACTTTAACGCCGTGTACAAATCTGGGTAAAGGGTAAACAAACTGACAAGCCCCACACTTGCACCAACCAACATGATGATCACCCCGACTGCATTACCCAATACGAACGGTACAGTCGCAGAAAACCCATATCGACTTGAAATACCTAACAGCGCGACGTTGCCTGCTCCCGGCGTTAAAGAAATAGAAACGGCAAACAACAAAAATGCCGCCAACAATTGAGCACTCATGCACTCTCTCCCAAAAAGTAATCAACGAATATGGGAACAGTCTAACGATTTGGGTAGAAAGAAAATTGCTATCTGAGCTACGATAAAAGCAAATTTGAGCAGACTATTTCCAGAATGACCATAAAAAAGAAAGAATCCACCAACTTTGAATTAGATAGTACTGATTTCGCCATCCTTGACCATATTCAGAAAGATGGTCGCATGAGTAATTCTAAGCTTGCCGAGACCGTCAACCTAAGTGAAACGCCCTGCTGGCGACGCTGGAAAAAGATGGAAGAGGAAGGCTATATTGAGGGTTATGCAGCTAAGCTGAACCGTAAAAAACTCGGTTTCCAAGTTTCTGGTTTTACTCTGGTTACCCTCGGCAGCCATGAGTTAGAAAACACCACGCCTTTTGAAGACTTTGTTGCAGAAACCGATTGGATCTTAATGTGTCACTGCATTGCTGGCAGCGCAGATTATATGGTGCAAGTGGTGGCTCGAGACTTAGACGAATACTTTGACCGCATCAGTGCGATTCGCCGCGTGAAAGGCATCAGCGCCATTCAATCCAACGTATCCGTAAAGGAAATTAAGAGTACCTTTCAGTTGCCAATCGGTTAGGAAAACTTTTCCATACCTAAAGAAAAGCCAGCGACACAGCGCTGGCTTAGGGTATTCATATTAAAACTGGTTTAGTGGTTATCGCCCCAGTAAAATGGGAGTATAACGTCTTCTGCTCTCGTATGCATATAAATACGTCCTTTGTACATGAATGGGTTAGAAGGCCCAACATCCAAACGTTCCTCTCCGTTCTCCCACAGGTGATTAGAGAAGCTATATCTTCTAAAAGCTTTTGTTTTCTTAGTTTCTTTGTTCTCTTTAACGGATTTATCCATAAAGTCATAAACATATTGACCAATAAATCGAAAATCAACACCTAATTCCGAGCCCAATGACGATAAATGAGCCTTTGCCGACCACGTATTTTTTGTCGTATCAAAAATCATTCGAGATTGAGTAGAGTAAACATGAATCTTATCGTTAACTACTCTCGTTGCTGCCACTTTTCCAAACACCAGTTCTTGAGCATCCAAAGATGGATTCGGAAGCGGTTCCCACATGTTCAGTTTAAAATCAAAACTGTAGTTAGATTCTTCTGAAAAGAGGTAAAGCTTACCATTTACAACTTGTGCTGCGTGTCTTTGGAGTTGAACTATATTTAGATCCTTAGGGGCCTCACTTATCACCTCCAAAGAAAGGTCACTGTTGTGTAAACGATAAAGATGCGTTTCATCAAACAAATAAATTTCACCTTGATTGACCACAACATACATGTTGACTGTATTCTTATAATCTCCTTTATTAATAGCAATCTTGATCTCTTTCTTTTGAATAAGGTCATACTTAGCAATTAAATAAAACACGTCCCAGTTAGTAGAATGATGCGAATCAGTTTTCTCTAAAATTCGATAAATTGAATACAAGTTATCACCAACGGCAATGTGACGATCATTCATAATCCGTTGGCCTTGTTCGATAATCTCAGACAGTGGTTTATCAGAAATCTTGTAACCAGGAATATTTTTTTCATCAGTATCATCTAATTCGATACTCAATTCCTTTACAAACACGTCATTGCTAAATACTTCAGCAACAACCACTTCTTTACCCTCAAACTCTTCATCATCATGAATCGCTAGCGTAAAGTACCCACTCTTTGATGTTGAATTCTTCACCTCAACCAACTCAACATCCAGCACCTTACCTTGTTCTTTCTCAACCGTCGCTGTGGATTGGTTTGCAAGCTTGACTGTTATTGTCGACGCATCAATGTTGTCTGACTTTACGTCATACCAAATTCGGTGCTGGTATTCATTCTCATACAGAGTAATCGTGCTGTCTCTAAAGACAATGCCTTCAACAACTTCAACGACTCGTTTTGCCGTTGCCTCATTGCCTGCGGTATCTGTGACCTTGTACGTTAGTGTGTAGGTGCCAACAGTACCAGTATCTATCTGTTTGTAGTCGCTAACCTTAACGCGCTTACTAATGTCACCATCCACGTTATCCGTTGCACTGTAGCCAGGATCCTCAAACACATTACCGAGATAAACGGTGATGCTGTTGCCTCCCTCTAACGTGATTACTGGTGGGGTTTCATCTTTCTTATTCTCAATTGGAGGTTTTGCAGCAGGGGTGGAATCAGAGCCCCCACCACCACCACATCCAGACAACAGGCTAGAAACAGCCAAGGTCGCCAACAATTTATTAACATTACTCGCAGTCCAAGCGATATTTCTCACGTTATAAACCTCTGTTACATTGTTATTATTCGTCACTGCTGCTCATCAACTCCGTTGTTATCACGAGCTCACATTAACGTCTTCAATCTACTTCAAGCCCATGATATGTATAACTTTTAGGCGAAAGCATCATAAAGTAAATGCAACTCGTTTAATGTCAGGCTGTGTATTTTTTTGTCATTCACGACATGAATTTAAAAAGAGAAAATGATTTAAATAAAATGTTAAAAAACTCAGTTAGATTGGGCTTACTAGGGGTGAAGCTGATCGCTCGGTGTTCGAACTTTTTTTTTTTGGGGGG
>NZ_JAHGAD010000092.1:0-669 GCF_030248375.1 Vibrio sp. B181a
GCCGGAGCCAAAACCAGCTCCAAAGCCGGAGCCAAAACCAGCTCCAAAGCCGGAACCAAAACCAGCGTCTACCAACAACGCTCAATCAACAAGGAGTAAGGCAGAGAATGATGCACAATCGTTGAGCTCAATGTTTAACTCGAGCTTGGGGGGAAGTTCAGATGTCGTGGTTGCAGGCCCTTCTAACTTGACCAGCCCTGAAGTAAAAAAAACTCAGCAATCGGTATCCGGTAACCATGAGCAAACTTACCAAGTGGAAAATCAACAGGCAATAGACAAAGCCTTAGCTCAAGCACACTCAGTGACTTCCACGACTCAGGCTCAGAAGCGTAACACAAGTGACAGTGCACTCCTTAATCGTGAAATAGCCAGTGAGTCTGGCCGTGTCGAGCAAGATATTGCTGGATTATTTAATGATGCTAACCGAGAGCTACGTCGTATCGTTATGGCTTATGGGCTGCGTAAGCAAGCTCTTCGAGTGACCTTACACTTTACACAAGGTTTAGTTGATAAGGTGTCTATAAATGGTGTTCCACAGCAGTTTGAGCGTGAACTTCAAGTGTTGCTAGTTGGTCAGCGGATTGCTACGGTATACACGGGAACAAAAAGCCATGTGTTGGTCGTTAACTAACTAAAATAGGCCCTGACATGCGGCGTTTTTCAAGATAG
>NZ_JAHGAD010000093.1:0-58031 GCF_030248375.1 Vibrio sp. B181a
TTTACTTGACCACTACACCTTGAAATAGCCACTCATAAATATAAAAAAAACCTCGTTAATTAGGGTAAGAGCTCTATTTTTCCGCTTGTGCATCAATAAATATATTAGTAATCATAATAAATGAGAATACTAATAGTTACTTCTAGATTTAAAATACTTAGCTAACGAAAAAATATGATTACCATGAGGTTTTATAACACTTAACAGGCCTTGAAGCGTAATTAATATTTAAGGACAAGCTACCCTGTTTAGAGTGTGATTTACTGACATAGAAAATTTTATACATATCAATCTCGATCATAGCATTATATAGTTGGTGCACATATATAATTATTCAATAACTTCTTAAATAGAGATAAACTAAATGGTTTGCTCCCAAAGAAGGTGTTGTTTAATGATCCTAGACTAGCGGGGATTGAAGAGTGACTACAGCAGCCTAATCTCCTGAACGAATCGGGATTATGGAGGGAGAGTTGTTGCGTCTAACCGCATCCATGTTTAGAACGCCACATTCTCTCCCTCACCAGAGCTCCTACCTTGGCATGCTTCCTAAACATCACCTAGGTATGTAGTCAGCCCCTACTTCTCGTGTGATCTCCTTACCGGGCGTCGACCTTTTAACATTCCCCCCTTTAGGGGGCATTCATATTTACGCTATTGGATAAATTTGCAAACTAACTTGCGCTTTTTTTATGTCTTTTGGTGACTTGTGAGCCGTTGCCTACATGTTATGTTTATGCTTGAAACCATAGACAGAAGAGGAATGTCACAGTGCTTATTGAGCCTTTGACCTTCACCTAATGAAAAACACAAGAAACTGATAAAAAGAGTAGATGCAGACTTTTTTCTTCAGTCCCTTACACGAAAAGAGACTCAACCAGTCTAAAAATAAGAATACAAACGCCAACAATTAAGGAAACAAACATGAGAAATAAACTCAAAATACAGCTAGGCATTGAAGAATTCACCCCAGAGAATATCAAGCCTAATTCAGATCTCTTGGGGATGATTGCTCTTGTAATCGCGTTTATGTTCTTTGTGTTGCTCCTGCCTTAATCCCCAGCAAGCTGAATTAGAAATATACAAATCAGCCCAGCAACTCTCATACAGCGACCTTCTATCTATACAAATCAAAGTTGTGTAGGACTCCAGACGAACCAGTCAATATTCCCCCACAGTTAGCAACCCTGTAAGACTGCTATTTTCGCGAGCAATCACGCAAGAAAATCCCTAAATAGACCTCACTTATCCTTCTACCAGTATATCTATCACCAAAGAGCCAAAATGAAGGAACTCCAATGCCCGTACAGAACAAACTAAGCGTCAAACAAATAGAACACACGAAATGCCCTGCCGATAAAGAGAGCCTGACACTAAACGATGGGAGTGGTCTGGTCGTTGTTTTCTATCGTTCAGGTAGGTCGGTATATCGTTTAAGGATAAAAGGTTTGAATGGAAGAGAGAGCTTGTTAACGCTTGGAAAAACAACCTCTCTAAAACTAAAAGAAGCCAGAAACATACGCGACGAATTACATAGAGCAAGGGGTAAAGGCGAAGAACCGAGACACGTATTAGAAAGAATCTGTGGCAAAAGTAAACTTACCGTCAATGATTTAGTTTTTGAGTATCTAAAAACAAAAAAACGCACATGGAAGCAAAGTAATTATGATAAAGAATGTCAACGAGCAAAAAAGTACATTACAAAATCGTCCTTGGGGTCAATTTCTGCTCATGCACTGACGCCGATGCACATCTATGATTTTGCAATTAGTATGGATAAAAAGGGCTATGTATCTCAACACATAAGAGTCATTGATATACTACGAAGAGCTTACAACCTAGGCCATATAAAATATTGCCTCAAGACGCCGGATTTCAGCAATATCAAGCACTTCCTTATTAAACATCGTTCAACACCGCATGCGTGTATTGAACTAAATGAAGTCCTTCAGCTATCTCGAAAGGTAGTGTCATCCAAAAGTTCAGCTCAGGTTAAACTCCTATTCGACTTCATGTTTTTGACCGCTCTTCGCGCTAAAGAGGCGACCCAAAACACATGGAGTAATGTGGATCTTGAAGAATCTACATTAACAATTCCGAAAGAACTTTCTAAAAATGGCTTAGAACATGTTTTGCCTTTGTCACCACAAGCAATTCGTGTACTCAAACTAGCTAAACTCATATCAGGCGACAGTGAGTATATTTTCCCTTCACCACAAAAAGCTAAAGATAAGCCTATCAGTACCTCCCCACTGGGTAACTTATTCCGAAAACTTGGGTTAAAGGGCCAAATGACAGCTCACGGGATACGCTCCATCTTTAGCACAGAATTGCATGAAGAACTTGAATTGGAAGATTCAATGGTCATTGAGATGATCCTATCTCATACCGATAACAATAAAGTTCGTGCTGCATACAATCGAACTAGGTTTATTAACAAACGGAAGAAAATTATGTGCATATGGGGAGAAAAATACTCCGAGGTAACCGAGAAACACAGCTGTGTTGAATCCGTAGAAAAAGAGCTACGAGCACAAGGCATAGCCACACCTAATTACCCTTGATTTTTATACCACACCTTACTTTTCTGATAAATAGGAGTATTCGTGTTCACAAAACTTCAAATTGCAAAAAAGCTCTCAGTGAGCAAAGGCACCGTTTCAAACCTGCCGAACTTTCCAAACAAAATTGAAAGTGACTTTATGGGTAAGTTAGCCGTGTATCACACGCAAGAAGTGAACGCTTGGTTTCTTGGTATGATTAATCAACGTGGCTATCAATATTCTGGAGATATTGAAAAGGAACGTGTCGTGCGGTTGAGTGAGCTAGCCCTTCATCTAAAACGGTCTAAATCCCACATTTACGAACAAGTAAACAAAGGCACTTTGCCCCCACTTGTCACAATAGGTAACCGGGCTTCTGGTTTTCTACTGAGCGAAATAAACACAAAGCTCTTAGAGTGTGGGCTTCATCCAATAGAGCTCTAAAAAGCCTCTTGGTAAACCATCGTACTAGAATTGGAGCACACTTTCACATGACGAATCGGGGAGAGGAATCTCCTCCCCTCCCTTCATAACTCTATTGTCGCGTAACTCGATAAGCCATGTGTTAATCCAACAATATGCTTACTCCACCACTCTAACGCCGCTCTTCTCTTCTCAAAGAACTTATTCCGATTATAGGCATCACGAACCCCATCTCGATCCGTATGTGATAGCAAAGCCTCAATCACGACAGATTCGAAATCCGTCCTTTCATATAGAATCGTACTTCCCAGAGATCGAGTACCATGAGATGTCATCTTCCCCGACAAGCCCAAGCGCTTAAACGCTGCATTGATCGTTTCGCTATGAACCGGCTTTTTTAATGAAGTTCTGGAAGGAAAAACATATTCACTACCGCGACTAAGGCTCTTAGCGGCTTTTAGTATCGAGATCACCTCTGGTGTCATTGGTATTTTGTGCATCAGCCTATTCTTCGCCCTCTCAGCTGGCAGATACCAAGCTTTTTCCTCGAAAGAAAACTCTTCCCACCTAGCTCCTGTTGATTCATTGGAACGGGTCAATGTATGTAGCTGAAACTCAAACAATAACTTGTTTGCAGGTCGCATGGTAGATTGAACTACCATCGTCAGCAGAGTAGGAAGCTCTTTAATATCAATACAAGCGAAGTTGCCTCTCTTAGGCTCTTTAAACACATCTCTCATAGAGCCAATAGGATTGTTGTGGATATAATCATTATTTACAGCAAAGTTCATGATACGACGAAATAAAGCGGTAGTCCGAACAACGGTTTCTAACTTACCTTTTCTCTCAAGAGGTCGCATTGCATCAATCCACATTGAAGCTCTAATCTCTTTAACTGGAACGTCACCTAGCTTAGGATAGATATGTAAGTTTAGTTTTTGTCGATAACCCTCAGCCGTTTTCTTGGCCACTCGACTAGCCGCAGTTTCTAACCACAACTCTCCGATTTTTCTTACCGTGTTACAGGCTTGGCGTTTTACTTCTAACTTCTTTTTTTTGTGTTCGACTGCGAGATCTTTTCCCTGCGCTCTCAATTTGCGAAATTCTGCTGCTAGCTTTCTTGCTTCGAGTAGACTTACCTCTGGATATTTACCTAACCCTAGATTCGACCCTCGACCATCTGGTTTGGTAAATCTCAATTCCCATGCTTTTGTTCCGGACTTACGAACCGACAAATATAAACCTTGGCCATCATGAAAACGTTGCATCGTTTTTCCATTTGCAACCTTTGCTTTTTCGACGCCTTTCGCAGTCAATTTTGTGCGCATAACACCCTCACTTCTAATCAAAAATGTATAGATTTTTGGAAGCCAAATCTGGCTTTAGAGTTGATATACATTTTTCATGAAAAAGCTTTTTCATCCATACAGTTACCGAGAAGAGGATATCTTTCGATCTACTCAAGCGTACTGTGACTTTTTAACGAAAATGTATAACAGTGCCGGCAGGGATAAGTTAACTATACATTCCCTTATACGTCTAGGCGCTGGATTTTATTGAGAGATGTGGACCTTATTGAGAGGTAAGATTTTGATTTTGATATAAAAAAAGACGTCCTAGGACGTCTTTTTTTATGAATGTGGCGGTGAGTGAGAGATTCGAACTCTCGATACGTTGCCGTATACACACTTTCCAGGCGTGCTCCTTCAGCCACTCGGACAACTCACCGAATCAAATTGTGGTTAGCATCATTGGCTAACGAGGCGCTAATTTAATGATTATGTGCCTGATGGTCAAGGCTAAACACGAAAAAAAGCGCCCTTTTGCGTTTGTTTGCTCACTATCTAGCTAAATTGCATAAAACAGGGGCAATTATGCTTCTTGATAGTAGCCAGGTACTCGGAACCAACGGCGGCATTGGTCAAGGAAATAACCGTAAAGTACACCCATACCGCAAGATACAACCGCGTTACTCGCCACTGCTGTAATGATTTGGTCAGTCGATGCGCCTACCGCAAACAAAATACCTGCGTAAACAGGAGATTGGAATAGCACGTACGCCACCAAGTCAGACACGTTCTTCATAAACGAAGAAGGTGACAGTTTGTTACCTTGGCGTAATACCCAGTCACGGAACATGCCATAAGGCCATGCAATTGCGATATTGACTGGAATAGACAGCGTGCGTGATGCCAGAGACTGCTCGAACGTCATACCCGAGATCAAAATCTCAATGATCATCCCTGTGATAAAACAAAAAACCACCATAGCAAAAGTATCCGCTGCGGCGTTACGAATACAAAATGGTCCACGAGACTTCATTTACAACCTCTAAAATCAAACACTACTAAAAACGACATCTATAAAATGATTTACTACATTTAAAACCACATAGCAGTTAATGACGCCATTAAAACACAATATTTTCAGTTTATGATTCTGTTTTAAATTCTTGGTTGTAAATTAATAACCAACTTTAAGCCCAAAAGTAGCAGCTTTCACCAAAACCAGTAAAAACCACCTTAAAACGACCTAAAATGAGGTTTAAAAACGTAATTTATTTACTAATAAACGACTTAGCACACGAAAACACGCAGAAAACCAGAGAAATATCTGGTAAGTGAATTTCAAAAAGATCGGCTTATGCTACTTGGAGGTCGATTTTCAGAGTAAATGCGAAGTTTGTGGGGTTAGAGAAATGGGCTTGAACAAAGGAAGTTGCTCGAACCTCGGTTCAAGCGACTTCCTTTTTATGTGTGAGGTTATTGATCTGCCAATAATATGGTGAGCTGATCGATGTCTTCTTGCTCAGGAGATAAGGCTTTGAGTAAGTGGCTTTCAATACGTTCGATAACGCTGCTTAGCTCTTCTGTCATGCTCGGTTGCACACTATCGAGAATATAAGACAGCGTCGTTAGCGCTTGAGTGAGGTTGCCATCATCTAACGCTAGATAGAAGTTCAAAAGTAACGCATCTACATCGTGCGGTGTTACTGGTTTATTCCCCTGCTTATCTTGGTATTGATAGAGGATAGAAGCGTGGCGATACAAAGCGTCATCCAATTCTGATTCAACAATAGGTTTTGCAATAATGTGGTTGGCACCAACATCCAGCATCCGCTCTTGTGTCTCTTTGAATACATCGGCCGTACACCCGAAGATCAACACAGATTTTGCGGGTGTATCCATAGAGCGAATCACCGCGATTGCGCCTACCCCATCGAGCACCGGCATGTGGTTGTCCATTAATACCAAATCAAACTTCTGACTGGACACCTGCTCTACGGCTTGTTTGCCATTCTCGACACAAACACAAGCGAAGCCCTTCGAGCGTAAGAAAGTCTCCATGATGATGGTGTTGGTGCGGTTATCTTCAACGATCAACGCACGTAAGCCTTGGCAATCAAGTTTGTGTGTGCTGGTAGGCTCCAATACCCCCGCCTCACAGGGGGTTAGTTCAAGTTCGACCACAAACTTAGTGCCGATGCATTCTTGGCTCTGCACGGTAATGCTGCCGCCCATGTGCTCGGAAATCTGCTTAACAATCGCGAGTCCAAGGCCTGTGCCGCCATATCGGCGCGTGGTCGAAGACTCCGCCTGCTCAAACGGCCTAAAGATGCGTTCCTGAGCGTCAGGACTAATGCCGATGCCAGTGTCTTTTACGCTAATGCGCAAGCGCGTTTGCTGCCCCTCGACATACTCTGTCAGTTCTACCTCTACATAGCCTCGGTCGGTGAACTTGACTGCATTATTGAGCAGATTGAACAAAACTTGGCGAAGTCGTGCTTTATCGTTGTTGTACCAACGCCCCTCAGGCACATTGGAAATGACGCGGAATTGCAGGCCCTTCTCAGCACACAAGGTGTGATAGACACTGTTGGTACTGCCCAGAATCGAATCAATTGGGAATGGCGTGTTATCAATCTCGATGTGCCCCTGCTCAATCTTCGAGTAATCCAAGATTTCGTTTAGCAACGTCATCATATGATCGCCTGAGTCATACAGGGTGTTGAGGTGTTTTCTCTGCTCGTCGGTTAACTGGGTTTTCAGCAGAATTTGTGCCGTTCCCAACACACCATTCATCGGCGTTCGAATTTCATGAGATAACGTTGCCAAAAATGCCGTTTTTGCATTGGTGGATGCCTGCGCTTTGATGCGCTCTTGCTCTAGGTAGACGGTTTTCTCATTGAACTTAGTGATCAAGTGCCCGATTTCATCTTCACTATCGTAGGTAATGTCGATGATGCCACCAGTTTTGGAGTCATCAACTTTTTGCGCGATGCGGACGATGGGTTCCACAATGTAGCGATTCAGTAGGTAGTAACCCACCAGCACACAGATCAATAAGAAAGGGATGATGCCCCGCTCTACACTCATCACTTGATCAAACACTTGTTCTGCAACTTGAACTTTGGCATTCACAACGTCCATTTGCCATTGGAAAGCCCCGAATTCAAGCTGACTGATGTAAATGTCTTTGGTGAGGTGAAAGTTATGCTCAATCACGACTTGTCCATCCGCGTCACGGATCACCACACCTAGAGAGTATTGATTGGTGTGCTCGCGAATGAATTGGAATAGCGCTTCGAGGGATAAATCGACCGTGGCGACACCAGCAAAAACGCCCTGTTTGTAATAAGGCGCTGAAGCCGTGATCATCTGAACTTGGGTAAAGGTGTCAATATAAACGCCAGACCAACTGACATAACCAGCGGGCTTATTCGCCACAGATTGATACCATGGCTCGTTGTCGTAACCACCGGACTCGGGGTTATTGTAAGAATGGATTTGATCTAAGCTGCCGTGCTCATTCTTATTGAAGAATAAACTGGTGTATTGCCAGCGCTCATCTTCGAGTGTCGGCTTTGGCCATAAACCGCCACTGACGATGATGTCATCACTCACGGCAAGCAACTGAGGAATGGTACCTTGCAGCGAAATATCGGCTGTTGGTGTTTGCCCTAACCCGACCAAGCTGTTCAGCAATCCAACGGAGCTGGTCAATGGCCCCTCGATTTGAGATGCGAGTAATTGGGTGCGTAAATTCAAATTACGTTCGAGCTTTTCTCGAACTGGCGGGTCAACAACGAGGTACACGACGGAGCCAATGGTCGCGATAAAGAAACACAAATAAAGCGTTAGGGCGAGAATGCTTTTTTTTCTGAGTGACGAACGAATTTCCATAGATGTAGACGAATCATTCCCTAATATCGATTTATCGCTGATTGATTGGTAATATGAGCGCAACCAACCAGCCCATTAACAAATGGTATTCGATTTTGAAACTACAAGACATCCTTTCTCTTCCAGAACTTGATGGAAAACTACTAAACCTAGCGAAAACTCAAGGCTTTGTAACGTCGATGGCGTGTACGCCAAACGTTCTAAACCCTCAAGAGTGGCTGCCGTTCTTATGGGGTGGTGAAGAAACCGCACCTTTCTCTGATGGCGAACAACTAGAGCAGTACATTGATGAGATTGTTCAAATGTGGAACCAAACTCGTCCTGCTCTTCTAGAAGGTTCATGGCAATGGCCAGAAGGTTGTGAACTGGATGATCAAGATATCGTTTCAGCGAACACGCGTGATTTTTGTGAAGGCGTACTTCAAGGCTGGCAAATCACTCGTGATGACTGGGAAAACTTAATGCCTGCAGATAGCGAAGACAGCGCTCTTCTGGGTGGTGTTCTGCTTTCTCTTACTATGCTTTACGATCCAGAAACAACGATCGCGACACTTGCAGAGCAAGGCATGGAAGGTTTAGAGCAGTTTGAAGAGATCTTCAATGCAATGCCAATGATGCTTGGCGGCCTGACTCAGCGTGGTGTCATGCTAGCAGAAGAAGAGTAAGACGCTTTGCTCACTTAAAGCAGACTGCATTTGATGAAAAAGCTCTCCACGTTGGAGAGCTTTTTTGATCAATCGAGAATAACGTGGGGAATATAGCGCGCCATATCTTGCGTAACTAGACTGCTGTCTTCTCGAATGGAGATGCCGGCGGCTTTGTCATTGACTAACCAGCTGCCAATCAAAGTATGGCTCTGACCAAATTTCGGTAGCGGATGATATTGCTGGACGATGTTTTGGCTCGATTCGTACGGCCCAGGAGTTTTCACCAAACGCTGTCCATTTTTGACGATCTCTATGTTTGCGCCTTCGCGAGAAAAAAGAGGCTTGATGACATAGTCTTTCAAACTGCTCGCTTTTGGATCGTTAGCAAAATACGCAGGCAAGAGATTAGGATGATTTGGAAAACGCTCCCAAAGCAACGGCAATAGCGCTTTGTTAGACAGAATCGACTTCCACATCGGCTCTAACCAGTTCACACTCGATGTTGCGAGATACTGGCTGTATTGCTCTTCGAACATGAATTCCCACGGGTAGAGTTTAAACATCCAGCGAATCGCTCGGTCATCGGCATCAACAAACTGCCCTTTTTCTGTTACGCCAATATCTTCGACAAAAACAAACGCCGTAGCTAAGCCAGCTTCACGAGCGCAATCTTCCAGATATTGCACCGTGCCTTTGTCTTCTTCGGTGTATTTGCAGCAACTGAAATGCAACGTCTGCCCCGGTTGCAATTTGGCGATCTCGGCGAACCGCTCAATGAGGAAATCTTGCAGAATATTAAACTGATCCGCACTTTGGTGGATGCGGCCTTTGTTAACCACATCTTCTAACCATACCCACTGCCAAAAGCCTGTTTCAAACAGAGAGGTAGGAGTATCTGCATTGTTCTCTAGCAGTTTTGCTGGTGATGAACCGTTGTAAGCAAAATCCATTCTTGAATAGAGGGATGGCTCTCTGCGTTGCCAAGAGGAAGCCACTTGGGACCACATGGCTTCAGGAATGGCACATTGCGTCAGTAATCGCTCACTTCGTACGACCTCATCCACGATTTCAAGGCACATTTGATGAAGCTCCTCGGTTGGGTCCTCAATGTCTTGTTCGATTTGGGAAAGGGAGAACTGATAGTAAGCACTCTCATCCCAGTAGGGTTGGTCGTACATGGAATGGAAACCAAAACCAAACTGGCGTGCTAAATCACGCCAGTTTTCTCTTTCTTGTATTTCTCGTCGAAACATTGCTGTTAACCGCCACGACTCACTGATACTGCTTTACCAAATCCGCCTCGCGACATGGCACGGCCAATCGTACCGCCACCTCGCTTGTTTAAGTTACTCGTCGCCACCTTAGTCGGTTGATTACGGTAAGAACCGTAGAACTGCCCTGCGCCGTTGTAATACTTGGATTTGTAGCGATACATCGGCTCTGAATAGTAGCTTTTGTTGTAACCACTTAAACCGCTGACTGCACGGCTGAAGAAGTATCCTCCCACAAACGGTACGTAAGAACGGTGGCGCGAGCTGTAATAACAATCGTCTTCGTAGAAATCGTCTTCACACTCGTACTCATTGTTATAGCGCGGTGCGTTTTCTTCTGCTCTCGCCATCGCTTCTTGATACGCGATTTCACACTGTTCGCTGAACTCTGGCGCATCCGATTTACACTCATCCGCGTCGGTGTAGATGTAACCCTCCGTTTTCGATTCGTGTGTTGCCAGAAAGAAGATGCCACCAAAAGCAACGAATGGAATGATTCGTCCAACTTTAAAGCTTTTGTCCATTGAAGAACGTTTGACGTTAGAACTGCGTTTCATCGCTCCTCCTAGTACGTCATGCAAGCCGCGTTCAGCACGCCGACAGAGACAGAGACGGCCGCTAGCACGATGCCCGCTGGCACTTCATCATTCTCAATACGCTCTGAGACTTTTGGCAAAAGAATGAAACGTACGATACCAAACGCAATGATTTGCGCGAGCATGGCCACAACACCCCACACCATGAAATCGACGATGTTTACTGAGTTAGTCGCCGCACCTGCAATCGCTAAGCAATAACCAAGGAACGCACCACTTAACGCTACCGCAGCCGCGGTGTTTTTCTCTTCTTTGATCAGGTGCCATTCATCGTATGGCGTCAGTTTGACGTAGATGAACTTGAACGCCAGTACGAAGATAATCGAAACAGAAAAATAGATAAGAAAGTTAGGAAAACCTGCCAACAGGTCGGCAATCATGTGCATTATTTGTCCTTGTTCATGTCTGTCCAAGCGAAATCATCAATTCGCTCATCGGCAATATAAAACAGTTTAGTGCTCGGTGGCACTTGAGCACTGAGCTCTGGGTTAAGCTCAATGCCACTACCAAGATCGAAAGCGATCAAGGTCGCTTGATGGTGCTTCTTAATGAACCCAAAGATCGTCTCGACCGTCGTCGTTGGTTGATCTTCAGGGTAAATCACAGAGTACTGAGTCATACCACGTGTTGAAGCCAACAGCTCTTGATGGAGTGCACTTGAGCCCGGATCCACCGCCGCTTTGGCAAGCATCTCAGCCCCTACAGCTGGGATACATTCCGCTCTCGGGCAGTGCTGGCTCAACAATCGGCCCAACGCATCGTCTTTGAAGTAAGCGAGCAAGTGTGCATCAGGATTCACAGAGGCACAATACAAGGCGGCTGAGAGGGTGATGTCATCGGTGAGATTATCAACAATGATACAGTTCGCTTCGGTGATGTTAGCATTCTTCATCTCCTGCGCATCGGTGTAGCTGTTAACCTTGATAAAACCAATCTCACCCGGCAGTGGGTTTTCAATGTCTGAACGACTGCACAAAACGATTGGACGCTTGCCATGTTCTTCATGTTGCAACATACGGATCAGATGCATGGTACGTGCGCCATTCCAACCCAGTAATACGATATGGTTTTCCACTCTTACTCTCCGTTTGCCCAATATTCCCGCTCGCCAATAGTCGATCGCGCCTCCTGCCACTCGTCCCAAAATGGCGGCAAATAAGCTCAGACCACCAGGGATGATAAACAACACGACTACCCATTTGCCCATATCGGTGACGGGTGAATGATCGCCATAGCCCACTGTAGAGGCAGTGACCATAAGGTAGTAAATGAAGTTCGAGAAGTTATCGGTTAGTGCGTGCTCTCCCGCGAGGGCCAGCAACAACCATGAAATGGCAATATATGCGCCACTAATGACAAGAAGGTTTCGGTTGCTCAATTTGAAAAGATGGGTACTTAGCCACTTTTTCAGTACTAGCCATACAGCCATAAGTTTCCGATTCCTTTCTGATTGCTATAACTAAATACTAACTCATTGATTGTAAGAAACAAAAAAACCAGCCATATTCGGCTGGTTTTTGAGATTTATCGTAGCAAACTTTGGTCTAAAAAAACTGACTAAGCGTTGCCTTTCACCTGCATATTCAGCTGCTCTGCGAAATCTAGCATGCGGTTCAGTGGGATCAGAGATTTCACACGTAGCGCTTCATCAACAAAGATTTCGTGCTCTGCACCACCTTCGCTCAATGCTTTTTCAATCGCTTTAAGGCCGTTCATTGCCATCCAAGGACAGTGTGCACAGCTGCGACACGTTGCACCCGCACCTGCCGTTGGAGCTTCAATCAGCTCTTTTTCTGGCACTAGCTGCTGCATCTTGAAGAAGATGCCTTTGTCAGTAGCCACGATCATTTGTTGCTGAGGAAGCTCTTTCGCCGCTTTGATTAGCTGACTTGTAGAACCCACTGCATCGGCAAGTTCCACCACACTCGCAGGAGATTCTGGGTGTACTAGGATAGCGGCATCTGGGTATACGCTCTTCATCTTGCGTAGTGCATCTGCAGAGAACTCATCGTGAACCACACATTCACCTTGCCATAGCAACATGTCTGCGCCTGTCTTGTTCGCGATGTAAGAACCTAGGTGACGGTCAGGGCCCCAGATGATTGGCTTATCTTCTGCGTCTAGGTGTTCAACAATCTCTAGAGCGATGCTTGATGTAACTACCCAATCAGCGCGCGCTTTTACCGCTGCCGACGTATTTGCGTATACCACGACCGTATGGTCAGGGTGTGCATCACAGAATTCGCTGAACTTGTCTGCTGGACAGCCAAGATCAAGAGAGCATTCAGCCTCTAGCGTTGGCATCAGAATGCGTTTTTCAGGCGTAAGGATCTTTGCAGATTCGCCCATAAAGCGCACACCACCAATGATCAGTGTGCTTGCTGGGTGACGGTTACCAAATTTCGCCATTTCTAGCGAATCACCAACAAAACCGCCGGTCTCTTCAGCCAAAGCTTGGATCTCAGGATCGGTGTAGTAGTGCGCGATAAGTACCGCGTCTTTCTCTTTAAGCAGCTTTTTGATTCGCTCGATGTAATCGGCTTTTTCTTCTTGGCTTAATGGGATTGGTTTTGGAGGGAATGGGTAAACTGTCTCGATTTTATCTAGTATGTGGCTCATTGCTCTTGCTCTACGCAACTTCCTTTAATCCGAGTATTGTAACCTTGTTGATTTTCAAAAACCAACCCGTAACCGAATTTATAGCAGTCTAGCCGTATATCTTTGTTGTAAGTAACAATTCTAACTGTAGAGAATGAACGCTTGTTACATCTCAGCTCAGCAACGCAGAGACGACTATCGAGAAGGATTGATGGGGATTGAGGTATAGGGAGATAAGGAGTAGATATATAGGAATACAAAAAACAAAAAGGGAGCCTCTGCTCCCTTTGATATTGTCTTGCTACCGATTAGGCGTGATTACTTCAGCTTAGAGCCTGCAACTTTCGCCGATGCACTGCCCGGGTACTCATCAACAACTTGCTGATAGTATTTCTTCGCCTGTGCGTCATTTTTGTTACGCTCTGCGATATCGCCTAGCTTAACCAATGCGTCCGCACGCTTGTTGGAATCTTTGTAAGAAACCACAGCAGCAAAGCTTTTCACGGCCTCTTTGTCCTGTTTCTTAGCGAAGTACAACTGACCTAGCCAGTAATGCGAGTTCGCTGAGTAAGTTGAATCAGGATAGTCCTTTTGGAACTGTTGGAATGCAGCGATCGCGCCAGTGTAGTCGCGTTTCTTGAGGATCAAGTCCACCGCATCTTGGTAAGCCGTTTGCTCATCGGCATTCGATGAGTACTTACCACCCGTTTCCGCTGGTTTGGCTTCTTTTACTGGCGCTGCTTTCATTTCGCCACGCACTCGATCTAACTCAACGAACAACTCTCGCTGACGTTTCAGCATTTGCTGCATCTCGTAGCTGTTGCGCTCTAACTGACCACGTAGATCACTGATCTCTTGTGACATTTGGTCAATTTGCTCTTGCATTTGAAGCTGAACGCGGTTGCGATTTTGCAGCAAGCGCTCTAAACGCTCGATGTCGCTTTCGGAAGAAGATCGAGTAGATACTGATGATGTGCTGTTGAGATCTGATACTGGAGCTGGTGCAGCGAACGCGAAGTTCGCTGCACTTGCCAGTAACGTAAGCGTAACAGCGCGCTTAGTGTTACTGAACATGAGGTTTACCTCGAATTAGTATACTAGAACCGCACGACGGTTCTTAGCGTAAACTTCTTCAGATTGACCTAGAAGAAGTGGCTTCTCTTCACCGTAGCTAACGATAGAGATTTGGTCAGCTTGAACACCTAGTGCTTGTAGGTAGTTTGATACTGCTTCAGCACGACGCTCGCCAAGTGCGATGTTGTACTCAGGCGTACCACGCTCATCCGCGTGACCTTCAATCGTTACTTTAAGAGCAGGGTTCTTGCTTAGGTAAGAAGCGTGAGCCGCTAGCATTTCTTCGTAATCGCCCGCAATTGTTGAGTTATCAAATGCGAAGTAGATAGTTTGAGTTTCACGTAGCGCTTGCTCTTTTAGCTCTTGCTCCGTTAGCTGACCATTTGGATCGATCGGCGTTACGACTGTTGTTTCTGAAGCACCAGTGTTTGTTTCTGCACCAGTGTTAGAAGCAGCGTCATCGCTTGAACTACATGCTGTCATAGCCATCACAGGAATCGCGATTAGTAGCCCTTTTAGAACCTTGTTCAGTTGCATCTTATTTTCCTTTATTAATCAATTTTTCTTACTACAAAAACGGTGACCATGCGGGAGCTCTTACACGCCCATTTGTTGCCGGTAATCTAGCTTTAAATCGACCATCAATTGACACCATCGATAGTACGTTTTTCTTGTTGTAAATCGAGCTATAGATAACCATGCCACCATTTGGGGCAATGCTCGGAGACTCATCAAGCAATGTTTTTGTTAGAACCTGAAGAGCGCCTGTTTCCAAATCTTGTTTAGCCAAGTTGAAACCCGAATCACTGCGATTCACCATGACTAGGAATCGACCATCAGGGGTGATTTGACCACCTAAGTTTTGGCTGCCTTGCCAAGTCAAGCGGTTAGTAGAACCGCTGCCCAAATCTACTTGATAAATCTGAGGTTTACCACCCCTGTCAGATGTGAAAATCAGTGATTTACCATCAGGGTGCCAGAACGGTTCTGTATTATTTGATCTGCCACGCGTAATTTGTGTCAGCTTGCGAGTTTTCAGATCCAAAGTGTATACCTGAAGCGAGCCAGTCTTAGAAAGTACCAGTGCTAACTGACTGCCATCTGGAGAGAATCTTGGCGCACCATTGTGACGAGGGTATGAAGTAATCTTCTCGCGCTCGCCGGTATAGATGTTCATGATGAAGATTTCAGCTTGGCCATTTTGGAAGCTAACATAAGCCAGCTTTTGACCATCTGGAGACCATGCAGGAGACATCAGTGGCTGCTTAGAACGTAGAACTAAACGCTCGTTGTAACCGTCGTAATCCGCAACACGAAGTTGGTAAGGGAAGTTATCTTTATCGTTCACTACCACGTAAGCAATACGCGTCATAAACGCACCACGTTCACCCGTCAGCTGCTCGTAAACCAAGTCAGAGATTCGGTGTGCGTATTCACGCATACGTGGGCCTTCAACTGTTGCAACCTTGTTGAACAGAACATGATCTTTAGAAAGGACCAGTTCACCGTCACCACCCAATGCTTTGCTCTTACCACCAGTTAGCTGGCCGCGCACTACGTCAACCAATTGGTAGTTAACTACGTAGTTACCCTGCTCGTTCTTTTTGATTGAGCCAGTAAGCAATGCGTCCACACCTAAGCCGGTCCACGCATCAAAGTTCACCTCTGATTCGTTGAATGGCGTTTGGGGCATTTTGCTGGTTGGTACCGGGCTGAATTTACCACTGCGTTGCAAGTCAGAAGCAATCACAGCAGAAATATCGGTAGGAAGCGGTTCACTGCCTTCCCATTTGAATGGAACAACAGCAATTGGTCGTGCTGAATCAATACCATCGGTAATCACCAGCTCTAATGCAGCGTGAGCTACACTCGTCAGACTGCCAAGCAGTACAAACATTCCTAGTAAAAGACGTTTAATCACGGCTTATCCCTTATTGTTGTAGTGCGACCGTAAGGTTAATATCCTTCAGCCTTTGGTTAACTGTTGAATCGGTAGACATTGGAAAACTTGGCACTTGTGCGATTGCACTCTTTGCAGCCGCACATACTCTAGAGTCTCCAGAAAGCACACTCACCGATGAGACTATCATGTCTGCCCCTGTCGGAATCAGCTTAATGTTAACTCTACACTCCTTTCCCAATAAGTAGTCGTCCTTTAGCAATTTGCTTTGAATAAGCTGAGTATAGATTGAGCTGTAACGAGAAACTTCGTCAGCGACAAATTGCCCTTGTGCCTGTTGGTTTGCACTCGACTCACTTTCTAGACCGGCAAAGATGTCATCCAGTGCCGCTTCTTGTTCTTTACGCTCACGCTCGATTTGTTCAAGACGCTCTTTTTCTTTACGCGCTTTCTCTGCGGCCTCTTTGGCTGCCTTTTCTTTCGCGATACGTTCTTGTTCGGCTTTTGCTGCAGCTTCGCGTTCACGTTTCGCTTTTTCTTCCGCTTCTTTCGCGGCTTTCTCACGCGCTACACGTTCCTGCTCTGCCTTACGTACTGCCTCTTCTTTGGCTTTACGCTCTTTCTCGGCTTTTGCTGCTTGCTCTTTCGCTTTGCGAGTGCGTTCTTCTTCGGCCTTACGCTCTTGTTCTTTCTTCTTGCGAGCAGCTTCGGCTTCACGAGCGGCTTTGGCGTCTTTTGCCTGCTGCTCTTTTAGCTTACGAATCTGTTCTTCTTCAGCTTTGCGGTTTTTCTCAAGCTGCTCAGCTTCACGTCTCAGTTTATCCAGACGGTCTTGCTCTTTCTTCGCGGCTTTTTCGCGTTGCTGACGAATCTCGTTCGCTTGTTTCTGAACAAGTTTTGGATCAATCACCACAGCCTGAACCATCTGCCCTGTCGGCTCTGGTTTCGACATTGTGAAATCCGTACCCCAAAGCAAAGCAACGACTAACAGCGCATGCAAACCAACCGATATCGCTATCGGCTTGGTGTATTCTTTGCGTTTCTTCTTGTTGTCTTTCATAGATGTACGATGTCTATTCCTTGATATCGGTCATCAGACCCACTTTTGGGATGCCTGCACGACTTAACTCGTCAAGCAAAAGTACAACGTCAGCGTATGGCGTTGCCGCATCACCACCGACTGCAACAGGTGAATCAGGCTTAATCTCACGCTCGGCTTTCACGCGCACAATCACGTCTTGTAGTGATAGACCGCGTTGAACCTCTTCATCATTCACGCTCAGGCCTAAATTGCCGTCACGATCGATTTCGATAATGATGAAGCTGCTGTCAGTATCACCAGCGAGATCTTGCATGGATTCAGCCGTCGACGTTTGTGGTAGATCCACATCCACGCCTTGAGTCACAAATGGAGCGGTCGCCATGAAAATGATCAACAGAACAAGCATCACATCGATGTAAGGTACGACGTTGATCTCTGCAGTCATTTTACGCTTTTTAGGTTGGTAACCCGCCATGACTTATTCCTTACTTGCGCTGTCTCGACCCGCCATCGCTTGACGGTGCAGAATGCTATGGAATTCTTCAGAGAAAGTTGCGTATGTGTGTTCTAGCTTACTTACTTTATTGCTTAGACGGTTGTAGGCCATTACCGCAGGGATTGCCGCGAATAGACCCATCGCTGTCGCAATCAGTGCTTCTGCGATACCTGGCGCTACCATTGAAAGCGTTGCTTGCTTCACTTCACCTAAAGCGATGAACGCGTGCATGATGCCCCAAACGGTACCAAACAGACCAATGTATGGACTGATAGAACCAACCGTTGCAAGGAATGGTAGGCTGGTTTCAAGTTCATCAACTTCACGAGCAACGGCGACGCGCATTGCACGGCCAGTACCTTCCATGATGTAAGCTGGTGAGTTTGCGTTGCTCTTACGTAGGCGTGCGAACTCGGTAAAACCTGCGTAGAAGATTTCTTCTGTGCCCGTGATGTCGTCTTTGCGGCCTTTCACTTTTTGATAAAGCTGTGAAAGATCCGTGCCCGACCAAAATTTGTCTTCAAATGACTCTGCATCTTTTGATGCTTGAGATAAGACTTTGCTGCGCTTAATGATCATAGCCCATGATGCGATTGACATGCCTAGCAGTGTCAACATCACAAGCTTTACCAACAGACTGGCCTGAAGAAAGAGATCTAAAATGGAAATATCAGCAGTCACTATTTGTTAGCTCCGAATTGATAAATGATGGAATCGCAATTGGCTTCATTTTCTTATTATCGATACATGCTACCTTAACCATTGCCTTGCACAATGTTCTGCCTTCATCATTGACTAACTCTTGACAGAATTGCAGGGAAGCACGTTTTATTTCTGACACTCGGGTTAGAACGGTCAAATGCTCGTCCAGCCTAGCGCCTTGGTTGAAATCGATATCCATGTGTCGGACAACAAAGCCTATGTTTTGTTCCAATAACACATGTTGGGAAACGCCTTTTGCACGCAACATCTCAGTGCGTGCACGTTCAAAGAATTTCAAATAATTTGAATGATATACAACGCCGCCCGCATCCGTGTCTTCGTAATACACGGTGATCGGCCAGCGGAAGGGATTTGATGTGCCTTGCAAGGGAGTACCAGTAATTTCAATTCTTTAAAGCAATTACTATAACTGAAGCGGCAGTAATTGGTACTGAGCGAAGGGAATATTTTTGAATTTTGTAGAAAAAATAAAAGCCAGACAAACTGCCTGGCTTTTATTCGATGATTTAGTAACCGACTTTATTTCAGAGTGTAACGCTTACATGAAATACAGTGCAGTTAGATAAATTAGGATAGCGAGTGAGAAGTAAGGGCTGAACAATACTTGCCAGTACCAGTTTCTCGGTTTAAAACCCACGCCATACACCATGCTTGAGCAACAAGCCCAGATCAATGCAGGCGCGATAAACGCATTAAAGCCACCAATTTCTCGATGGTATGCGTTTGGGTCCCACATCACCAATCCAACGTGCATAAAGCCGAGGATTAAGGCCAAGACTCTCAGCAGAGTCTTGTCCATTGGTGCGTGAAGTTTCGCTACCTTGTTAGCGAGATTACTCACTGTCTTTATCCATCATTTCTGAGTGCTCTAACCAAAGAGCGTTGATGATACCGAATGCACAAGCAAGTAGTACACCTAGAATCCATGCGAAATACCACATAGTAATAGCTCCTTAGTAAAGTGAGTTTTTGTTGTCTTCGATGAACTGATCATCCAAGCGACCGAACATCTTGTAGTAAGTCCAAGACGTGTAAGCCAAGATGATTGGAACCATAACAAACGCTACGCCTGTCATTAGGTTCAGAGTCAGTTCAGATGACGTTGCATCCCACATTGTTAGGCTGTGGCTTGGCACTAGGTCTGATGGCATGATGAATGGGAACATCGCAATACCAGCAGTAAAGATAACGCCAGCGTTACCTAGGCTTGATGTTAGGAACGCAATACCACACTTCTCTAGACGAGATGCCAATACAGCTAGAAGCGGCATAGCAACACCCAATACAGGTGCAGCCCATAGTAGTGGGTAAGTTTCGAAGTTCGTCATCCACGCGCCTGCTTCACGGATAACCTCTTTGTTTAGAGGGTTAGACGCTGCTGCAGTATCGATGCCACCTACGATTACGTAGCCTTCAATGTTTTGGATCCAGAAGCCTGCTGCTACGAAAGCAACCACTGTTAGTAGGCCAGTAAGCTGAGCTACGTTACGAGCACGAGTATGTACTTCGCCAGTTGTTTTCATTTGTAGCCAAGTTGCGCCTTGCATCAGGATCATGAACAAGCTTACTAGACCACATAGTAGAGCAAATGGGTTTAGTAGACCGAAGAATGAACCGTGGTACGTTGGCATTAGGAACTCGTTCAACTGGAATGGAACACCTTGTAGAAGGTTACCAAACGCAACACCAAAGATGATTGGTGGAACGAAGCCACTGATTGAGATACAGATATCCCAAGTGTTACGCCATTTTGGGTCTTCGATTTTCGAACGGTAATCAAGACCAATTGGACGTAGCCAAAGTGCCGCTAGAGTTAGGATCATCGCTAGGTAGAAACCAGAGAACGATGTTGCGTAAACTAGAGGCCATGCAGCGAACAATGCACCACCTGCAGTGATAAGCCATACTTGGTTACCATCCCAGTGCGGAGCGATTGAGTTAATCATCACACGACGTTGCGTGTCGTTTTTACCGATTACAGGTACAAGCGCGCCTACACCCATATCGAAACCGTCAGTAATCGCGAAACCAACTAGTAGAACACCGATCAGTACCCACCAGATGAATCGCAAGATTTCGTAATCAAACATCTTGTTATCTCCTTGCCTTACGCTTCTACTTGGCGACTAACTTTGTCTTCAACAGAGTCAGCGTTTTGCTCGAAGTGGTAGCGACCTGTTTTCAGGCTGCTTGGACCTTTACGAGCGAATTTCACCATTAGGTATACTTCTGCGATTAGGAACACAGTGTATAGCGCTAGGATTGCGAATAGTGAAGTCCAAATCTGACCTGCAGTCAGTGCAGATGCCGCTACGTGAACTGGTAGAATCTCACCTACTGCCCAAGGCTGACGACCGTATTCTGCGACGAACCAACCTGCTTCGATCGCAATCCATGGAAGTGGAATGCTGAACAATGCTGCTTTAAGAACCCAAGGTTTCTGTTCGATCTTCTGACGACATGTTTGGATGAATGACGCACCGAATACGAATAGCATGATGAAACCACACGCAACCATGATACGGAATGACCAGAATAGTGGCCAAACTGTTGGGATAGAATCATCCGCAGCCGCTTGGATTTGATCTTCTGTCGCATCAACAACGTTTTCTGTGTAACGTTTTAGAAGTAGACCGTAACCTAGGTCACCTTTCACTTCGTCAAACGCTGTCATGTTTGCTTCAGACTTGTCGCCTGCGCGCAGTTTTTCAAGTAGCTCGTACGCGTACATACCTGTACGGATACGGTCAACGTGCTCTTCACGTAGATCGTGTAGACCTGTTACTTGCTCGTCAAATGAACGCGTTGCGATGATACCCATTACGTAAGGGATCTTGATTGCGTAATCGGTGTTCATTGTTTCTTGGTTTGGAATACCAAATAGCGTGAATGCTGCAGGCGCAGGCTCTGTGTGCCATTCTGCTTCAACTGCCGCTAGTTTCACTTTTTGAACTTCACCCAACTCGTAACCAGATTCGTCACCTAGAACGATTGTCGATAGGATTGCTGCCATACCGAAAGATGCTGCGATAGCAAATGAGCGACGAGCAAACGCCACGTCACGGCCTTTCAGTAGGTAGTATGAACTGATGCCTAGAACGAACATTGCACCACACGTGTAACCTGACGCTACTGTGTGTACAAATTTAACTTGCGCTACTGGGTTTAGAACAACGTCTGCAAAGCTCACCATTTCCATACGCATGGTTTCGAAGTTGAATTCTGCGCCTACTGGGTTTTGCATCCAGCCGTTCGCGATAAGAATCCAAAGTGCAGAGAAGTTAGAACCTAGAGCAACCAACCAGGTTACCGCCAAGTGTTGACGTTTCGATAGACGATCCCACCCGAAGAAGAATAGACCAACAAAAGTTGACTCCAGGAAGAAAGCAACCAGTGCTTCGATCGCAAGTGGCGCACCGAAGATGTCACCTACATAGTGGGAATAGTAAGACCAGTTCGTACCAAACTGGAACTCCATGGTAAGGCCGGTAGCCACACCAAGTGCAAAGTTAATACCGAACAGCTTACCCCAGAACTTGGTCATGTCCTTGTAGATTTGCTTGTTCGTCATTACGTACATCGATTCCATAATGGCCAAAAGGAAGGCCATACCAAGGGTCAATGGTACGAATAGGAAGTGATACATCGCTGTCAGTGCAAACTGCAACCGCGACAGATCAACTACGTCAATCATGGTAACTCCTATGTGTCGGCTGAATGACACTCTCTACATATTGCAATCCATACACAAGTGTTATTTACACTTGAAAAATGTTGAATTATCACAACGCTTTGTTGCAAAAATGTGCTTCGTTGGTTAGTTAATTGTTAAGCATCAGCTAATATAGCTGGGCCTAATATTACTTCTAAAAACAGTTTGTTTCAAAAGGTTTATAGCAGGAAAGCGCTTTGATATATATCAATCTTTAGGCGTCGAATTTGAACAAAAATCCATCAATTTGATCTAGATCAAACGATATTTAAAAGGGATGTTAAAGGAGCGTAATCAGGAGAGAGATTTATCAGTTGGCTAAGAACATAGAGTTAACAACCAATAAGTTTTTATTACCTATTTAGTATTAGAAGAGATTTAATAAATGAGAGGTTGGTCAACATTGGTGAAAAGCTGAGCACTACGTGCTCAGCGTTGAAATCTTACTTTTCAATTCCGAAATGCAAATAAGCACGATCGGTGGCAATTCTACCACGCGGAGTGCGTTGCAAATAGCCTTGTTGGATTAGATATGGTTCAAGAACGTCTTCGATGGTGTCTTTCTCTTCACCGATCGCCGCTGCCATGTTGTCCAAACCAACAGGTCCACCACCAAACTTCTCCATGATAGCTAACAGCAGCTTACGGTCCATATAATCGAAACCTTCGGCATCGACATCAAGCATGTTCAATGCTTTGTCTGCGGTATCAGCACAAATATGACCGTTGCCTTTTACTTCCGCATAGTCACGAACTCGGCGTAGCAATCGGTTAGCAATACGTGGCGTGCCACGAGCACGGCGAGCAACTTCTAACGCCCCTTCCGACTCCATAGACAACCCCAAACAGTCAGCACTGCGCTGAACGATATCTTGCAGGTCTTTCACTTTGTAGTATTCAAGACGCTGAGTAATACCAAAACGGTCACGCAATGGTGATGTCAAAGAGCCTGCACGCGTCGTTGCACCGATCAAAGTGAAAGGTGGTAAATCAATTTTGATAGAGCGCGCCGCCGGACCTTCACCAATCATGATGTCTAACTGGTAGTCTTCCATTGCTGGATACAACACCTCTTCAACCATCGGGCTTAAGCGGTGGATCTCATCAATGAACAACACATCGTTTTCTTCTAAGTTGGTCAACAGCGCCGCTAAGTCCCCTGCTTTCTCAAGTACAGGGCCTGAAGTGGTACGAATGTTCACTTCCATCTCATTGGCAACGATATTCGCAAGCGTGGTTTTACCCAAACCTGGAGGACCAAAAATCAAAAGGTGGTCGAGCGCTTCATTTCGCAATTGAGCGGCTTTAATGAAAATTTCCATCTGATCACGCACGTGATCCTGACCTTGGTAATCCGCCAGTTTCTTAGGACGAATCGCACGGTCGATGACATCTTCATCACGAAACGAAGGATTCTCTGGCGCGATTAAACGATCGGCTTCAATCATATTGTTCCCTTGGGCTTTCCGTTACACCATTGATTTTAGTGCTTCACGGATCAGTTGCTCACTGGTCATATCCGGTTTAGCGATCTGAGAAACCACTTTCGACGCTTGAGTCGGCTTGTAACCTAGAGCAAGAAGCGCACTGATTGCCTCTTCTTCAGCGTTGTTAGAAGCCGCAGAGCCAGCGTCCGCAGGTGCTGCATCAGTAAACGGAGTAAACAGATCGCCAGCGCCCCACCCTTTCAGGCGGTCTTTCATTTCAACGACGAGGCGTTCAGCCGTCTTCTTACCAACACCCGGTAGTTTTACAAGCGTTGAAATGTCTTCACGCTCTACACAAGAAACGAATTGGCTCGCCGTCATACCTGAAAGGATACCCAGACCTAGCTTAGGACCAACACCGTTCGCTTTGATCACTTCACGGAAAAGCGCACGTTCTTTTACTGTGTTGAAACCGTAAAGCAATTGCGCGTCTTCACGCACAACAAAGTGAGTATAAATAATGGCTTCTTCACCGACATTTGGCAGTTCGTAGAAACAGCTCATTGGCATCTGAACTTCATAACCAATGCCATTAACTTCAATTAAAACTTCAGGTGGTTGCTTTTCAAGCAGAGTGCCGCGAAGACGTCCAATCACTATAAATACTCTTTGGAAATGAATTTGCGACAGGATAATAAAGAACTGGATAGACATCCAGTCCTTTATGCGGTGGGGTTAGATTTTTGAGACAACTTGATCAAGTTGCTGTGTAAGGTTGCGTACCGCGACCACTTGCCCATTCAACTCGGTTCCGTATTGCGCGACAGTTTCGGCAATAGTTTTGGTGTTCACTACACCGTTAGCCACTTCACTGCTGGCTTCATCTAACTCTTTTAAAGCCGTCATTTGCGTTGCCATGATGCCAGACAGACTCTGCACATCATGAGAAATGGTGGTAACTTGCTGAATAATGGTGTTCATTCGCTCTGTGCTTGACGTCACAACGCTTTGACCATGCTTCACTTCTTGTTCACTGCGATCAAGCAAGTTGCGAATTTCCACGGCCGACTGACTGCTCTTAGCCGAAAGCTCTCGTACTTGGTCCGCAACGACCGCAAAGCCTCTACCCTGCTCACCCGCTCGCGCCGCTTCAATAGCGGCATTGAGTGCCAACAAGTTGGTTTGCTCTGCGACCGAGGTAATCAAGTCTGCCACTTTCATGATGTCTTCATGGCTGGTAATGATCTGGCTGATCGCTTGGGTTGAATCCTCCAGCAATTCCGAGCTTTTCTCAGCTTGTTGATGAACGTCTTCACTCTTCTCTCGTAGCTCTTCGACAAACTTACTGGACTCTTCAATCCCCGTCGCCATGTGATGCACTTGCTGACTCATTTGCTCGGCTGCACTCGCTTGGGATTCACTGTTTACATTGAGCGCATTCACTTGAGCATCTAATTGTGATGATTGTTCGTCCAACACTTGGGAGACTTGTTTCAACTCACTTGAGTTTTGATTCGCCTGTTCTAGCACCTCTGCTAAACGCAGCTCTCCTTCTGTTGCCTTCTGGGCCACCAACTCACTTTCTGCTTTGGCTTTCTCTGCACTTTCAATCGCGATGTCTCGCTGCTTGGCGGTAAAGGCTTGTGCAATACAAATCACCACCAGCGGTAACACGGTGCCTGACCATATTTCCACACGCTGGGCAGATTCAGACAACACAAGTTGAGGAAAACCAAAACCAGACACATGCTGATACGTCATTACCGCAGAAAGCACTATCACTAACGCGCTCCAAGAGATCGCCATGATACGAGTGCCAGATAAAAAGAAAGCGACGACTAACAAAGGTACCCAGTAAGTTTGGGTTGAATCGACCACACCACCACTTTGATAGATGATGTTAAGCGCATGCACTGACATGCCAACAAAACCCAAATTGAGCGACAATGCTGGTTGCTTGAACCATTTCAGGCTGAAGGCGGATATCAGCTCGAGTGCGATTAAGAGTATTGAGGTGAAAATTAAGCTTTCATGTCCATGTTTGGACCATTTGATCAGGCTGTAGATCCCGACGAGGAAAGCGATGAGGGTAAATAGAGAGAGGATGTCGGCTTGACGTTGTTGTGTTCTCGTCCATTGAGTTTGGCGCGGCATAAATGCACTGCGCCACAGCGTGGCTGGATTCATGTTCAATCTTCCTTGATTGATTTCTTATTAGACCTCTGACCACTATAGTTTTGTAACATTTTCTCAACAAATTTAATCCCTAAATCTGTCTGAGATGTCTCATTTTTAATACGAGAACACGCCTAACGGTAACGACCTTTTCTTGCACTGGTTGCTTTGCCTGCGAGCGCCACAAGTGTCTTATTCGTGTTAGCGTGACAAATGGCAACACCTAACGCATCGGCAGCATCGGCTTGAGGCTTGGCTGGCAATTTAAGCATGTGTTGAACCATATGTTGAACCTGTACTTTGTCTGCGCCACCTGTACCTGTTACCGCTTGTTTAATGAGGCGAGCCGCGTACTCATGCACCGGAAGATCCGCATTCACTGCCGCCACAATTGCGCTACCACGCGCCTGCCCTAGCTTTAGTGCAGAATCGGCATTCTTCGCCATAAAGACTTGTTCGATGGCAAATACATCTGGTTGAAACTGGGTGATGATTTCTGTTACGCCTGCGTAGATTTGCTTGAGACGACCTGGCAACTCTTTTTCAGAAGTGCGAATACATCCGCTGCCTAGATATTGCAAGTGACGACCTTGCTGGCGAATCACGCCATAACCGGTAATACGAGAGCCTGGGTCAATGCCCAAAATAATTGACATGAAGAGTCCTAATCAATAACTCACTGTAAGTATGAGAATAGTTGCCATTAAAACAAAAACTCCCGCAGATGCGGGAGTTTTTTCTTTAATTATTGTGCGCTTATTCTGCGTCTTTTTCTTTCGCAACTGTTACTGCAATCGCTAGCTCTTCTAGAGCCGCTGGGTTTGCAAGGCTTGGTGCGTCTGTTAGTAGACACGCCGCCGCAGTTGTTTTAGGGAACGCGATAACATCACGGATGTTCTCTGTACCACATAGTAGCATCACTAGACGGTCTAGACCGAATGCAAGACCAGCGTGTGGAGGCGTACCGAATTTCAGAGCGTCCAGTAGGAAGCCGAATTTCAGTTGTTGCTCTTCTGCATTGATACCTAGGATATCGAATACTGCTGCTTGCATTTCTGCGTTGTGGATACGTACAGAACCACCGCCTACTTCGTAGCCGTTTAGAACCATGTCGTATGCGTTTGAGTTCGCCGCTGCTGGGTTCGCTTTTAGCTCTTCCGCAGTCACACCTAGAGGTGATGTGAATGGGTGGTGCATTGCGTGTAGGTTGCCTTCGTCGTCTTCTTCGAACATTGGGAAGTCAACAACCCATAGAGGAGCCCATGTGCCTTCTTTAGTTAGATCTAGGTCTTTACCAAGTTTAAGGCGAAGTGCACCTAGTGCTTCAGCAACGATGTTAGCTTTGTCTGCGCCAAACAGGATGATGTCGCCAGATTCCGCTTGAGTGCGATCTAGGATGCCGTTGATCACGTCTTCGTTTAGGAATTTAGCTACTGGAGATTGGATACCTTCCATGCCTGCTGCACGGTCGTTAACCTTCATCCATGCTAGACCTTTCGCACCGTAGATACCTACGAATTCTGCGTAACCGTCGATTTGCTTACGAGTAAGCTCAGCACCACCTGGTACGCGGATAACTGCTACGCGACCTTTCTCGTCGTTTGCTGGACCAGAGAATACTTTGAACTCAACGTCTTTCACTAGGTCAGCAACGTCTACTAGTTCTAGTGGGTTACGTAGGTCTGGCTTATCAGAACCGAAACGACGAATCGCTTCGCTGAACGGCATTACTGGGAATTCACCTAGGTCAACGTTCAGTAGCTCTTGCCACATTTCACGAACCATTTTCTCAGTCGTTGCACGAACTTGGTCAGCCGTCATGAATGACGTTTCGATATCGATCTGAGTGAATTCTGGTTGACGGTCAGCACGCAAGTCTTCATCACGGAAACACTTAACGATTTGGTAGTAACGGTCAAAACCAGACATCATTAGAAGCTGTTTGAATAGCTGTGGAGACTGAGGAAGCGCGTAGAAGCTGCCTTTGTGAACACGGCTAGGTACTAGGTAGTCACGAGCGCCTTCTGGTGTCGCTTTTGTTAGTACTGGTGTTTCGATGTCTAGGAAGCCGTTGTCATCTAGGAAACGACGAACAAAGCTAGACGCTTTAGCACGTAGCTTGATGCGGTCGCTCATTTCTGGACGACGTAGATCTAGGTAACGGTACTTCAGACGTTGCTCTTCAGAGTTCTTTTGGTTGAAGTCTAGAGGCAGAACATCAGAACGGTTGATGATTTCAAGACCTTTCGCAAGGATCTCAACTTCACCAGTTGCCATGTCTTTGTTTACTTGGCTTTCTGGACGAACGCGAACTTCACCAGTTAGCTTGATACAGAATTCATTACGAAGTGTGTTAGCCACTTCATACGCATCTGCCATATCTGGATCAACAACTACCTGAACGATACCTTCGCGATCTCGCATATCGATAAAAATAAGACCGCCTAAATCACGACGACGGTTAACCCAGCCGCAAAGTTCTACAGTTTGTCCTGCAAGGGACTTGTTCAGGTGACCACAGTAATGGGTACGCATAATGAAATTCCCAATCTCTCAAATATTGTTAACTACGCTCTGTCAGCCTCATTGCCGAGCAGAGTAAAGATCCATTTATACGCTGAAAGCCTATGAAAATCGACTACTCAACATACAATTAAGTGTGTTTTATCATTCATTGGTGGTTTTTAGTACAACAAATGTTCAAAAGCGCACCAAAGCGAAAAAATTGGTGGGGATTATAGCGTGAAATTACCCATTTCAGCAAAACTCTCGTAAAGTGGGCTCAGGAAAAAACGTAAAGCAGAGATATGGATAATTTACCCCTTCGACTTGGATTGACCATGTGGTCGCACAACCAGTGGCAACAAAGCTTTTATGGCAGTGGCACCAAGCCTGTAGAGCGACTCGAAAAGTACGCGCAGGTGTTCCATACCGTAGAAGGCAACACCACCTTTTATGCCACACCGACTCTCAACACGGTGCAAAACTGGAAAGCCGCGACTCACGACGATTTCAAATTCACCTTTAAGTTGCCAAAAGCCATTACTCACGAACAAATGCTCAGAGGTTGCGACGAGCAGCTACGTGACTTTATGACGGTAATGGAACCACTTCATGAACGTGTTGGGCAATGGACGATTCAGCTCCCTGCTGCATTTGGTCCAGAACACCTCGATAGATTGAAGAAGTTCTGTGCCAGCTTTCCGCCGAATTTCCCGCTTGGGGTAGAAGTTCGTCACATGGCGTTTTTCTCCAAAGGTGAAGAAGAACGTGCGCTGAATCAGTGGCTATTAGAGAGCGGCATTGACCGCATTATTATGGACAGCCGCCCTGTATTCGCCGCGCAGCCGACGACCGAAGCGGTGATTGACGCCCATCAGAAAAAGCCGCGCGTCCCGGTGCATGCTATAGCAACGGCCAAGCACCCAATGATTCGTTTTATTGGCCATCCAGATATGGACGATAACCTGCGCTTTTTCGAACCTTGGTTAAAGAAATTGCCGATGTGGATTGAACAAGGCATTCAGCCGTACTTGATGATTCACACGCCAGATAACGTCTTAGCACCAGAACTGGCTGAAAAGCTTTATAAACAGCTACAACTTAGGCTTTCACTGCCGAACTTGTCTGTATTTCCTGCCAACGATGGCAACTCGCAAATACAAATGTTTTAGACAAGCTTATAATTAAGCAAATGACAGAGGCGCGAATTTCCCATAAAATACGCGCCTTTTTTGATGCCTGACATTTCAGGCGGCTTGTATGCAGAGATTTGGTTATGAACCCTAAGAGCAATCCAGATACTATTTTTTCGGCTCCAATCGATAAAATTGGGGATTTCACGTTCGATGAACGCGTAGCGGAAGTTTTCCCTGACATGATTCAACGATCGGTGCCGGGTTACAGCAACATCATTTCTGCAATTGGTATGTTGGCAGAGCGTTTTGTTAAGCCTCACTCAAACATCTACGACCTAGGTTGTTCTTTAGGTGCTGCTACGCTTTCGATGCGTCGTCATATCAAACAAGAAGGTTGCCAAATCATTGCAGTGGATAACTCTCCTGCGATGGTTGAGCGCTGTAAGCTTCACGTCAACGCGTACCGCAGTGATACGCCAGTTGATGTAGTAGAAGCGGACATTCGTAATATCGAAATCGAAAACGCATCCGTTGTGGTGCTGAACTTTACGCTTCAATTCCTTTCTCCAGAAGATCGCTATACGCTACTAGAGAAAATCTACGCAGGTCTGCGCCCGGGCGGCATTTTGATTCTGTCTGAAAAGTTCGTGTTTGAAGATGAAGTTTCCAACGAGCTGTTGATTGACCTTCACCACGACTTTAAACGTGCAAATGGCTACAGCGAACTAGAAATCAGCCAAAAACGCAGCGCGATTGAAAACGTGATGCGCCCAGATTCGAAGAAAGATCATAAAGAGCGTTTCGCAGAAATTGGTTTCTCAAGCTACGACGTTTGGTTCCAGTGCTTTAACTTCGGTTCGATGTTTGCGATTAAATAAGCTTCGCGACACAGTTCGCTCTCATTAGGACGTCATCCTCAAGAGCGAGGAACGAGCGAGTTGGGGATCTCTTATCAAAAACGATAAAAACCGAGATTCCCTATCACGTTCGCCCCTCACTGTAGGGAATGACACATTTAACTTTTACCCAGGGTCTGCTGACTCCATAAACTCAGTGAAAAACTATGTTTAATTTTGCTAATTTTTATCAGTTAATCGCTCAAGACACTCGTCTTCAGCCGTGGCTAAACGTATTACCTCAACAATTAACAGATTGGCAAAACGCTGAGCACGGTGACTTTGGTCGCTGGCTGAAAGCGCTGAACAAGATCCCACAAGGCGCACCAAACCAAGTGGATATCAAAAACTCAGTGACTATCAGCAACGATACGCCTTTCCATGAAGGCGAGTTGAAAAAGCTAGAAAGCCTACTGCGTACATTCCACCCATGGCGTAAAGGTCCATACACAGTGCACGGTATTCATATCGATACTGAATGGCGCAGTGACTGGAAATGGGATCGCGTGCTTCCTCACATCTCGCCACTGAAAAATCGCAGCGTATTAGATGTGGGTTGTGGCAACGGCTACCACATGTGGCGCATGCTAGGTGAAGGTGCACGCCTAACGGTTGGTATCGACCCTTCTCATCTGTTCCTAATTCAGTTCGAAGCGATTCGCAAGTTGATGGGCGATGACCAACGCGCTCACCTTCTTCCATTAGGGATTGAACAGCTACCTAAGTTAGAAGCGTTCGACACCGTATTCAGCATGGGCGTGCTTTACCACCGTCGCTCTCCACTGGATCACTTGGTGCAGCTAAAAGACCAGTTGGTATCAGGCGGTGAGCTTGTTCTGGAGACACTCGTCATCGAAGGCGATGAAAACGCGGTATTAGTTCCAACGTCTCGCTACGCGCAAATGCGTAACGTGTACTTCTTCCCTTCAGCGAAAGCGCTGAAAGTGTGGCTAGTACTGGTTGGCTTTAAAGATGTGCGCATCGTAGATGAAAACGTAACGACGGTTGGTGAGCAGCGCACGACCGATTGGATGACACATAACTCACTGCCGGATTACCTTGATCCAAACGACCCGAGCAAAACGGTAGAAGGCTACCCTGCGCCTCGTCGAGCGGTACTTGTGGCAACCAAGCCATAATTAACTGAGATTTCTGACATTGTCTTAACTCACTCCCTCCGTTAAGACATTAACCTCTCTTCAAATCTAATTAAGGATGCATATTGCGTCCTTAATTTTTTGGCTTTTCGTCACTATTCCTCACTCTGTAAGAGACTGTCGCAGATTCTTGCTTGTGAGCGATTGTCGATAACGCTAAACTCCTAAAAAACAAACAACTTACTCCAATCCCAAGGTTTTCAATGTTTATACGATTGACTCCGGTTGTTGCCATCGCCTTACTATCTGGATGTACTTTAACCAAAGGCGAACAGTACCACCAAGAAACGTTAGCTGCTATTCAGGCTTCTGAAACGAATTTCAATACTCGCGTTACCAACTTAGAGCTTCAACTTAGTAACCAGTCGGATTACATCGAGAATCTGGAAGACCAAGTGGATAAGTTAAATGGCGAACTTAGCACCTTCCGCAAAGAAGCGATGGACGAAGTCAGGAAGCCAAAAGAACCTATCATTGTTCAAGCGCCTGCTCCTGTTCAAGCCACTCCTACCCATGACATTGTCCTTGGCTCAATTGAGCGAGTGACGATCGATTCAATCAAACAAACTTTCGATGCTCGCGTAGATACTGGCGCAGCGACTTCTTCACTGAATGCAGTCGATATTGAAGAATTCGAACGAAATGGCAAAAACTGGGTGCGTTTCCACCTTGCTGACAATACCAAGTCAGAAGAAGAGAAAGATATTTGGATTGAAGCGCCAATTATTCGCTACGTGAAAATCCGTCAAGCAACCAATGAAGAACTAGAGCGTCGAGCTGTTGTTGAACTTTGGGTACGCGTTGGAAAAATTCATGAAAAAGCGCAATTTACGTTGGCAGATCGCTCTCAAATGAACCATCCTGTGTTACTAGGAAGAGAATTTATGCGCGACATCGCATTGGTTGATGTAAGCCGTAAATATATTCAAACGGAAGAAGAGAAAAAATAATAAGGTAGATTATGACGTCCAGAATACCATTTTACCTGTCAATCATCCTTTTGGTGGTGGCAGGCATCGCCTTGAGTGTTTTCAGACATCAGAATTACGGCGTTCCTTGGACTCCAGGTGAAACACGTCAAGTTTGGGATGTTGAAGCCCGCATTGAATTCAATGCAAACGGCGGTGAAGTAAAAGCTTCTCTTGCTGCCCCTCATACACAAAAAGGCTACACTTTAATCGGTGAGTCTGCGTCGTCTCCAGGTTACGGTGTTTCTTACGTAAACTCGGATTCAGGCCGCCGTGCTGAATGGTCAATTCGTCAGGCAACTGGCGCACAAACCATTTACTACAAAGCACAATTCTTGGTTGATCCTCAAGCGAAGGTAGACGAACTACCACCATCGGGTGAAATCACCAAACCTACCCTTTCAGCTCCACAACAAGCGGCTGCAAACGCGTTGATTGAGCGCGCGATGAGCCGTTCGGCAGACAACGAAACTTTCGCTCGTGAGCTGATCAAAACACTCAATGATCCAGACAGCCAAAACGCGGCACTGATTCTAAACGACTTTGATCGCACTGATGCACTGCATAAAATCTTGCTTACTGCAGGTGTACAAAGCAAAACCGTTGGTGTTATCGAGCTAGAAGATGGCCGTCGTCGTCAAACCATCCAACCTATGGTTCAAGTTTGGTCTGGTGACAAGTGGGTTCTGTTCTCACCGAATTCAGAACAAGCGGCAGCACAACCTAACCTTCTGGTTTGGGATGAATCAAACGTTTCTCTACTTGACCTAGTGGGCGGTAAAAACAGCCAAGTTCACTTCTCAATGATCAAGCAAGAACTCACGCCGCAAGAAGCAACAGATAATAAAGTGGAAGCTGACGGTCTATTGAACCTATCGATCCACAGTTTGCCTCTTGAAGAACAAGCAATGTTCAAGACCATCATGCTGATTCCAATCGGCGCTCTGATCGTCGTGTTCCTGCGCGTTATCATCGGTCTTAAGACATCCGGTACCTTCATGCCTGTTCTGATTGCGGTTGCCTTTGTACAAACGCAACTTGTGACTGGTATCGTTGGCTTCCTATTGATTGTTGGTACGGGTCTGATCATCCGAAGTTACTTATCGAGGCTAAACTTACTTCTGGTAGCAAGGATATCCGCGGTTATCATCACGGTAATCATGATCATCTCTGTGTTCACGGTTGTGGCATTCAAGATTGGTCTAACTGAAGGTCTAACCATTACCTTCTTCCCAATGATCATCTTGTCATGGACTATCGAACGTATGTCGATTCTATGGGAAGAAGAAGGTGCGAAAGAAGTAGCGCTTCAAGGTGGCGGTTCACTGCTAACAGCGGTACTTGTTTACTTAGCAATGACTAACACGTACATCCAGCACCTAACGTTTAACTTTATCGGCCTACAGCTTATTGTACTGGCAGGTATTCTACTACTAGGTACATACACGGGTTACCGTCTAACTGAACTGCGCCGCTTTAAACCACTAGCGGAGGACTAAACGATGTTTGAACGTTTTACTTCGCCATCAAAGCTTCGCCATAAAGGCATTATGGGAATGAACAAGCGTAACCACAGCTACATTGGTCGCTACAATGATCGTTCCAAATACCCATTGGTGGATGACAAGCTAAAAACCAAGATCATCGCTGAAGCAGCAGGCGCGACTGTGCCTGCTCTTATCGGTGTGATTGCCAGCCAAGCTGAAGTGAAAAAGATCCACAAAATGGTCGAAGACTGGCCTGGTTTTGTAATCAAACCAGCACAAGGCAGTGGTGGTAAAGGTATCTTGGTTATCACTTCGCACAAAGATGGCGTCTACACTAAGCCATCAGGTGCTACCTGTAACAAAGAAGAAGTTGAGCGTCATATCAGTAACGCACTAGCGGGTCTTTTCTCGCTTGGTGGTAAGAATGATGTGGCTGTGGTTGAGAACTTAATTAAGTTTGATGACTGCTTCGACGGCTTCAGTTACGAAGGTGTGCCAGACGTACGTATCATTGTATTCAAGGGCTACCCTGTGATGGCGATGATGCGCTGTTCTACGGCAGCATCAGATGGTAAGGCGAACCTTCACCAAGGTGCGGTTGGCGTTGGTATCGACATCGCAACAGGCAAAGCCATTCGTGCTGTACAATTTGACCAACCAGTCACTCACCACCCAGATACTGGGAAAGACTTGTCGACACTGCAAGTGCCTCACTGGGAGCGTTTGCTAGAGCTTGCGTCTAGTGCTTGGGAAATGACAGGCCTTGGTTATATGGGTACCGACATGGTATTGGACAAAGAAGAAGGTCCAATGGTGCTTGAGCTGAATGCACGTCCTGGTTTAGCAATCCAAATTGCTAACGGTGCTGGCCTTCTACCTCGCTTGAAACACATTGAAAGCCTTGGCATGCCAGCCGAGTATCCAAAACCGAAAGAGCGCGTTGCGTACGCAGCCGAACAATTCGGTGTGAAATCTCAGTTCTGATGTCCTCGCTAGCAACCATGATCATGGTTGCTAGCCTAGTCTTGGTTGTATTTTGATGTAAGAATTGACCATTTGATATGGTTAAATACCTCTCCAGTAACAATCTCTCCCACCCCGTGTAAGCGTTAGAGGTTTAAATTGAGCAATCAGTGAACATAAAAAGTGCCACTAACCGCTAGGTGATCGGAGAGATCCCATATTCCCCACATATCAGTATCAAAAGTACGTAAGACCTCTATTGAAGCTTTGCTTGAAGCAACGGCTCCATTATCAACATACAGAAGATAATCTAACCGCTCACGCTCAGATACATCACCACCAGCCAAATTTATATTTACTAATGGATCATAGCTGTACTCTAGGGGGCCACTCAGCGTCGGCTCTAATAAATTTAAGGAATCAAGCAGCATAGAGAAGTCCAGTGGGAACTTATGTTTGGCAATATTGAAATCCCCCCCTAGAATGATTGGCTCATCGTCAGGTATATTTAACTGCTCTAGAAAGGCTTTTATTTCATATATCTGCAATATTCTAACATCTCTATGTTTTTGCGAGTTCCAAGATCCTAAATGAAGATTAAGAAAATGAAAGTTGCGTCCATCTTTTAATATTTTAGTGTATAAAACACCTTTATCAGCAGCACAGTCGGTACCGATACAGTTATCAAAAACATGCTGAGATTGAGCTATTATTGGAAATTTGCTAAATGTAACTACGCCACCATCATAGGTATTGCTTCCCCCACCATCAAGCTTTTCACTCCTATATTCAAAGTGTTCACGCATAGTAGCGTAAATTTCGTTCTCATTTTCTCGACGAAACACTTCTTGCATAAATACTACATCATATTCCTTAGTCTCATTTACAATCTTATCATCTCTAAGATTCATATTAGATCCGATATAAGGCAACATCCAAACATTATAAGTTAGTACTCTTATATTATTTTTACTGTAAGGCTCAATAACTTTTTTTCTATCTACAACAAAAGTCACATCATCGTAGCCTCCAGTATAGCTAGCTTTATAGTAGTATTGAAATTCACCCTTAGATGAGGAATAAATATTCCTATCAGATTTAAAACCACTTACATGAGTAGTCTCAGGATCAGTAAGAGTAAAAGACATATTTGAACCAAGTAAATTACCATCTAACTTCAACGCCAATGTCAGATGTTCATACCCTAAAAATATAAAGAAATAATAACTTTTTCCTGATTCTATATTACTATACCGACTTAGCTTAGAAACCTTAAAATATTGATATGGTTCTATAACATCAATTCCATCACCACTTATTATATTAGAATCTCCTGAAGAGAAAACATTAATTATCTCATCAGTATTATTTAAAACATAGATATTGCTATCTGCTCTAGAATAGCTCATTAAAAAGAGATTAATTAAGAAAGTTATTATTATTTTCCTAGCCATAAACTACACTCTAAAATATATTATTTAATTAATTTTAAAAGTTCACCCTGAGGAGGGGGGCGAATGATTTTTTAGCCTCTCCTTCTTCTATATTGATTAACTAATAGCTAGAAAATTTTCAACATTTATATAGAAAAATAGATAATAGCATGAGTTTGTTAAATATTTCCCCTTCTTATTAAGAAAACACTGTAAGATAAAATGGTTATTTAACTAGCTAAAAAGTCACCACTAGACAAGAAAAGATTACGTCTCATTTATCCTTCAACTCTCTTGATAGAAATGACTAGACTATTGATTATTTTGAATTGAATCAAGGTACAAACGTTTCAAGTAATACCAGTAGCTATAATTAATCGTTAGCTTCAACACATCGGAATTTACTAGAAAGAACCTGAACGATTAAGATTATCTGTGATTTGGTATGAGCCTGAGTATAAATTTAATAAATCTAGGCCAAGATTTAAAAGTAGCATAAACAAAAACGCCCGCAATCATTGCGGGCGTTTGGTTTTATTAGATTCGGAGTTTACGATTCAAACTCTTCAATCATCTCTTGCGCTTCGGTCTTAGGCTTATCCGTTTGACCAAAACCACGCAGACCAACTACGTGTACATGCTCGTGGTCTTTAAACACCTTACGCACCAGTTTGTAGGTCGTACCTTTCTCTGGGCTGATGTTCTCTGGTGCCGCGATAAGAAGCTGCATATCCAGACGGTCACACAATTCGAACAATGTCGCGATAGACTTGGCATCCAGACGTGCTGCTTCATCCAAGAAGAGCAGACGACAAGGCACAATGTCTTTGCTTCGTAGACGACGAGACTCTTCTTCCCAGCTTTGAACAACCATCAATAGGATTGACTGACCGGTACCGATCGCTTCACCTGTTGATAGCGCGCCAGACTCAGCTTGTAGCCAACCATCTGTACCACGGTTCACTTCTACACTTAGCTCTAGGTAGTTACGGTAATCCAGTAGCTCTTCACCCAGTACCTGAGGAGAACGTTGACCCATATCGATATGTGGGTTCACACGTTGGAACAGTTTCGCCATTGCTTCAGAGAAGGTAAAGCGAGTCGATTCAAACAGATCTTTATGCTGCTCTTGCTGTGTCGCTAGACCGTTCAGTAGCACTTCGTGACTTTCGCGGATCTTCACGTTCAGACGTACGCCCTTCACCTGACCGAACGAGATGTTCGACAAACCTTGGTTCAGCATACGAATACGGTTTTGCTCACGCTGAATCGTCTTCTTGATGATGCTCGCTACTGACTCAGAGCTGATCGCTAGACGGTTTTCACGTTGCGTTAGCTCTTCTGTTAGACGCGCTAGCTCTACTTCCATTTCTTCGATCGCTTCCACTGGATCATCAGTACGGATGATATCCTGACGAATACGCTCACGAAGATGCTGGTATACAGCAATGTAGAACAGGACTTTACGCTCTGGACGTGCGTTGTCTTCTGATAGACGCAGCGCATCACGCAGGTCGTCATTGTTCGCAACCGCTAGACGCAGCGCACCCAATGATTTATCAGACATTGAACGCAGTTCATCCGCTGACATGTAAGCCAGTTCACGCTTGTGTAGGCGACGCTCAACATCGTTCTCGCGCGCCAGACGAAGTACCGAGCACCAGCCGGCTTTCGCTGCAACCACGAAGGTACGCAGCTCAACGTATTCTTTCTGAACTTTCTTCAGACGTTTCGCCAAACCTTTCATCTCTAGCTCAGTAGAGGTGATCGTACGCTCGTATTCGCTCTTACGGCTACGAGAAGTGTGTAGACGCTCATGCAACTCATCACGACGACGCATTGCACGTTCTTCTGCACCTTCGTCAGCGTTCACGCCAAACTCTTGAAGTTCTTGTTTGAACTCTTGAACCGTTTCCAGTTTCGCTTGGTGCGAACTCTTCAATGATGCCAATACTTGGTTGTATTGGTTCATTTGACCTTGCGACTGTTTTAGCTCTTCACGAGAGCGGGTACGCATTTGTTCAGCTTGAACCAATTTCGCTTTTAGCTGCTCGCTCAGTTCGCTGCTCTTGTTCAGTAGGTCTACTGAATCTGAATAAGCGAAGTAGTGGCGACGTTCAACAAGATCTGAGAGTGCAAAGATTTGCTTCTTAAGATCTTGTAGCTGTTCGTCTGCCGCTTTGTATTCTGCTTCTAGCGCATCGAATTGCTCTGGATCGGCATCTAGGGCAACCGCCACTTTTTCCAATTCCGCCACCGCTTTCGCGTGGTTGGTTAGGAAAGCTTTTGCTTCTGAAAGCTGAGCGATTTTCTCTTCCAACTCATCAAAGCGTGCTTGCAGCGACTCATCCTCAATCAGCGCCATGTTTGGTGCTAGCTTGTCTAGAGAAGACAACGCTTGCTTGCTGGTTTGAAGCTGAGAACGTTGTTGTTGCTCTTTCGCATCCAGATCAGCCAGTACGCGAGCGATTTGGTTACGCTTGTCACGAATGGTTGCCAATGCTTGCTCTGGGTCAGCTTCAAATGCTACTTGAATGTGGCTTGCCACAAACTGGTTGAACGCTTGGTAAAGACGCTGCATTTTTTGCGAATCGAATGCTGCTTTCGCATGCTTCTCAACCACTTCTTCACGTTCGTTACGAAGTAACTCTAAACGCTGCTCACGTGCCGCACGGCCAAACAATGGGATTTCAGGCAAGCGAGAGTAACGCATTTGGCGATCGTTCATACGAACGCAAACCGCGCCTTCTAGCTCTTCAGCGTCGAATGAGCTGTCATCAAAGGCATCGATGTCACCTTCAATGATGTACAAGTCTTCTGGACAGTCGTCTAGCTCTACCAGTTTCTCTTCGATACCAGATAGGTCAGATACAACGATAGCGTGACGAGCCGGGCCGTACATCGCACTGAAGTAAGGCGCGTCATCAATTGTGATGTCATCGTAGATCTCAGACAGCAATACGCCGCCTAGAGTATCTGCCAAACCTTTCAGGCGAGGGTCGTTTGAACCACCAGGTGAAGCAAGACGCTCAATCTCAGTGTCAAGTTGGCTGCGACGCTCTGCTAGTTTGTCTTTTGCCAGAGAAAGGGTCTTCTCTTGCTCAAGCACCACTTGCATTTGGCTCATGACTGACTGGCTATCTTCTAGCTCAGCGCCACTTTGCTCACGCAGTTTTTCTAGCGCATCGTTCGCCGCAATCCATGTTGGAGCAATGGCTTCTAGCTTGTTGATTTCCGCTGCTGCATCTTGCTCTAGACGACGCTGTTCGCTGCGTTGCTCACGCACGTCTTCCTGAGTCATTTCTAGCGAGTCGATTTGCATCGCATGACGCTCACGTTCTTGTTCAAACGTGATTTCGTCAGTCAGTTCAACATGGAACTGTTTTTGGTATTCGTTGACTAGCTCGCGCGCTTGACGTTGCTGGTTAAGGCTACGCTCAAGGTCACGGTGCTGTGCACGCCATTGTTGTTCGTTTTGCGCGACTTGCTGAGATTCACGCGCTTTCGCAATTGCGGTTTTCGCATGTTCAGACGCGTCTCTGCGCTCAACTTGACCAACGATGCTTTGTACCAGTTTAAGTGCAGTTTCGAATTGCTCTGCTGCTGCAGAAGACATGTCCAACTTGTGCTTAACCGATAGCAACGCGTTGGTGCTTTCTGATTCTTTGCTTTTGAGTTCAGAGACAAGCGCTTGTGCCGATTCTGCCGTTAGGCTGTCATCGTCAAGTAATTGTTTCGCTTTTTCCAGCGCTTGAACCGCTTGTTGGTATTGAAGCGCGCGAGTTTGCTGAACGTCGAGCGCTTGTTGGTAGTCCGCCAGTTGCGTCTTAAGGCTATCCACCTCTTCTTCCGCAACGGTCGCTTGCTCTTCCACCATCATCACGCGTTCTTGCGCTTCTTCCACTACCATCATTTGTTCTTCAAGACGCTCACTCAGCTCTTCAAGATCTTCTTGGTAGCGTTCGATCTTCTCTTGCTGGCGCAGTGCATTTTGCACCAGTTGCAAGTGATCCGAAGCCGCTTGGTAATCTTGCTCTAGCGCAGATTCCGACTCGATCAACAGTTCTAGCTCTTCTTGAACGCGGTTAAGCAGGTTGTTTTGCTCAACGAGAGTTTCACGAGAACCGAACAGCTCTGAACGCAATGACAGTGTTTTATCTAGCTTATTGCGACGGTCGTTCGCGTGACGCATGTAGTCCGCCGCCACGTAGTTGGTCGACTCTGTGATCAAGTGTTTGAACAAGTCACGGTCTGCTTGCGTGGTTTTGATCGCTTCTAGCGTCATGCGGTTTTCACGCAGCGCCGATTCCATATCTTGGAACGCTTTCTTCACGCCGCCGTTTTGTGGCAGAAGGTAGTCACGTAGCGAGCGTGTAATCGCACTTGAGATACCACCGTAAAGCGATGCTTCGATCAGGCGGTAGAACTTAGAGCGGTCACCAGAGTTACGCAGTTTCTTCGGAATCACACCGAATTCGAACATCTGTGAGTGGTAATCCACGATAGAAGAGAAGGCTTTGAATTGAACACCTTCAAATTCTGTGATCGATTCTTTTACTTCGTTGATTTGACGTACACGAGCTTGAGTCGCTGATACGCTTTCAATCAAGATATCCGTTGGTTTCACATGGCTTGGAAGGCCTTGGATAACAAACGGTTTGATGTCTACTTTCTTATCACGACCCGCAACTTGCTGCAGTTTTACTGCGAACAATAGGCGTTGGTTACGTGAGTTCACCACGTCTAGCGCCGCATAACATGCGCCCGGCTGTAGCTTACCGTACAAACCTTTGTCGCGAGACGATTGGCTGCTGCCCGCTTCTGTCGTGTTACGGAAGTGCAGTAGCGTTTGGTCAGGAATCAATGCGGTGATGAACGCCGCCATTGTGGTTGATTTACCGGCACCGTTACCACCTGATAGCGTGGTGACCAGACCATCGATGTCAAACGTACGGGCAAAGAAGCCGTTCCAGTTGACCATGGTCAGCGATTGATATTTACCGCGTTCAATCATGCTCATGCTTCACCCTCTTCTGTTGTTTCTTCTTGGGCTTGGTCGTCTTGATCTTCTTCAGACAATAGGCTGCCTTGGCTTGGTTCTTTGGTGTGCACTACCGCTTCACCATCACGGATCAGACGCAGCTGCGCTTCACGCATATCATCGCCAACACGTACATCGGCACCAAAGCGGAATACTGCTTCACTGATGCTGAATTTACCGGTTTCACCGATGTTGATGATCATGCCTAGACGGCGTAGACGACGAAGTGACGTACGCACTTTTTCAAACAGCTTTTCTTTATCAAGGTCTGAACCAGTCGCACGGTTCGTTACTAGCTTCATCAGCTTATTTTCATCTGCTAGTGCAAGTAGTTCGTCGTAGAGCTCTTGGTTAGTGAAGATGCCTTCGTGCGCAAGACGCTCTGGGCTTAGGTAAAGGAAACACAGTACCTTACCCACCAGCATATCCAGTTCAGAAAGCACACTGCGGCCAATCAGAGATGTTGAACGTGGACGAAGGTAGAAGAAACCTTCTGGCGCTTTCACCAGTTCGGTGTTGTAGCGCTGGTAGAAAGAAGAAAGCTCAAGTTCGAAATCCGACAACAACGCGTGGTTGTCTAGATCTTCACTTGAGATATGACGCCCTGCTCGAAGCATGCTGTCTAGCGCTGGGAACAGAGGGTTAGAAATTGCTTTTGCCAGATTCTCTGACATGTATTCATTAGTATCGGTCGATGACATTCGCTTGTACCTTTGCCCCAAATTCGTTGATTGCTTTCCAGTCTGGCTGAACAGCTTGGTAGTCGGATTCTGAATAACCCAGACGTACCGCCTGATCAACGACAATTCGAGCTAAATCAAAGTGATGAGTGTGAGGATGCTGTGCAAGGTAATCTCGCAGAACCACGCTCAAGTCGATTGGTGCGCCTTGGTCTTTATGCGCTTTCAGCATGTCACCAATTCGCTCTGCCAACTCATCATTGACTTGTTGAAACTCTTCGTATTCTACTTCCATCGGAACTTGACCCGTTACCTCGTCATCACGCAGTACTAGGGCTTCATCGCGGAGGTCAGAAAGCCTTTCCGCATCTGCATAAGTCAGATACCAAGGCGCATCGAAGTAATCTTTGACGGATTGACGCAGACGCGAGCTAAACGCACGGTTCTTATCCATATCAATGGCAGTACGGATGAACTTGTGTACGTGTCGGTCGTAGCCAATCCAAAGATCGATCGCTTGCTGGCCCCAGCTTGTGATTCGGTCCAGTTTCATCTGCAGACCAAACAAAGCTTCTTCGATAAACTCAAGCTCAGGGTCACCATAAACAATTTCTTGGATGTCTAGGATCTGAGTTTGCAGTTCATCACTGGCAGCTTGCAGCGTATCTTGAAGTTCACGCAACGTGCTGGATGTTTCTGACAGAAGCGCTTCACAGTTGTTGATCGCTTCACGCCAGTCTTTGTTAAGCAGGTCTGCAATCTGTTGTTTAACAGACTGTTGCTGCTCATCCATCACACGTTGGTTGAGGTCAATTTGATCGAAGATTTCGCCTACAGAATATTTCAAGATCCCGTAAACGTTTTTCTTCCAGTGGCTTGGAGTGCCACCCTTCTTTGCCGCTTCAATCGCTTTCGCCATTTCATCCGCTACCATGGATAGCTGGATAGAAAGACGCAGTTTCGAGAACTCACGATGGCGCACGTAGTAGTCGGTTATCCCTATCGCTAATGGCGACAAGCGGTAAATGCTCGCTCCGTCAGTAATTTCACTGACAAAACGGCTAATGAGGCGCTGCTTAACCATCTCGTTGATGGCATTGTTCGCACGGAAAGCCGAAGCTTCACCCGTCTCATCAAAAAGTCGAGTGACGATGGCAAATGCGTCGTGCAATTCACCTTCACCCAATTCTTCATCGAACCTTTCATTACTTAGTACAGCGATGGCAATCAAAAACGCCAGTCGCTCAGTGGTCAGGTTCAACGAGAAATCGTGCTGCTTTACCCAGCCAACCAACTCATCGATTGGTTGCTCTGCAGCATTGAGAGTCATCTCACTCATCGTTATTCCTGTTTATCGTTCTTCTTAGCCCACACATGAATATAGCGGCCTAATGAGAGGTATGGCTCTTGTCGACAAAGTTGTTTTTCTAGCGCCAACACATCTTCAAACTCGTAATCGCCCATGTATTCCATATTGCCTATGTAATCACTGAATGAACGAATACCAGATTTTCCACAAATACTAAAACCAGAATCTTCTATCCATTGATAGACCTCTTCGGGTTTTAGGCCTTTTTGTGGCTGTAGTTTAAATCTTTTTCGGTGAGGCATGCCGTCTAAAACATGAGGAATGTTGCCACAAACCACATTTTTATAGACTAAGCCGTGGTGGTTATAGAACATAACCGAAGCGATGCCCCCCGGCTTGACCTGTTCCAAAACGGTTTCGAGTGCGGTTTTCGGGTCTACCAACCACTCCATGACAGCATGGAACATGACAAGGTCCACCTGCGCTTCCATGTGATCACCAATGGATTGGACAGGCGAATGAATCAGGCGATACTGCTCAAGCAAACCGTTTTTTTCAATATCCTGTTTCGCTAGTTGCAGCATTTCCGAAGATAGATCACATAAAGCGACATGATGTCCGAGCTTAGCAAGCTTTTGCGACATTTGTGCTAAACCACCACCAGCATCAAGGACTTGTAGAGCTTGATGGTCGGCGCCTAATTCACTTAGAATCTGTAGAAAATCTTCCCACACAATGATTTGACGGATCTCCCCTTTATCGGAGCCGTAAATATTTTTTGCAAATTTGTGGGCGATATCGTCGAAATTGCGGTCTTCTGTCACTTCTGCTGGGTTATCATATCGGATTGTGCCGCTATTCTGTCACAAGGAAAGCAGGAATAAAGAGGGTCAACCTCATTTTTATAATCAATTGATGTTTTTTCGGACTATTTTCGTATGTTTGAGCTGAAAAAAGTAATGTCTGCCTTGCTTATGCCACTTCCGGCATTGTTAATCATAGGCTTGTTAGGTCTTGCTCTCATTAGTTTTACCACAAAACGTAAAACTGGCTGCTTTGTTGTTCTATTCTCTTTCGTCGGCATTTTTCTTGTTGCCTTCCAACCTGTTTCAACCAAGCTGTTAATGCCTCTTGAGCGCGAGTACAAAGCGTTTTTACCTGTTTCTGGTACTGTTGACTATGTCATGGTGCTCGGTAACGGACATGTGGTGGACAATGAGATCCCACCCACTTCTCAATTAAGTCGCACAGCACTGATGCGACTCACCGAAGGCATTCGTATTTTGCGTATGTACCCAGGTGCAAAACTCATTCTGTCTGGCTACGCTGGCGGCTCTGAAATAAGCCATGCTCGTATGATGGCGAACGTTGCGCTTTCTCTTGGTGTAGCCAAATCCGATATCATTTTGTTGGAAGACGCGAAAGACACCTGGGAAGAAGCACGCCAAGCGGCAGCCTTCGTAAAACAAAAAGATATTGTGTTAGTGACTTCTGCTAGCCACATGAAACGTGCTTTGTATGAGTTCAACGCTGCGGGTATTAAACCAATCCCAGCACCAACGAACTTTATGGCGATTGATGACATCGAGCAGCCATGGCAGAAGTACGCACCAAAAGCACGCTACCTAGAGCAAACCGAACTCTACTGGCATGAATACCTTGGTGGGTTGTGGCAAAAGCTGCGCGACAACGTCGGTCAAACACCAATGGTTGAAATGGAAGATCCTGAAATATTGCAGCCATAGAAACAGCGTTTAATCGCTAGCAAGCTTCTTACGCTAGATTGCGCTACAAAAATGACAGACACAAAAAAGGAGAGCCAGTGCTCTCCTTTTTCTTTACTGCAATGATTTAGTCACCAGCGAACATGTAGCCTTCACCGTGAACCGTCACAAAGATTTGTGGGTTCTTAGGATCAAACTCCATCTTAGCTCGCATGCGGCGAATCAAAACGTCGATAGTACGATCGTTTGGCGCATCCACTCGGTGGCTAATCATATTCAAAATACGCTCACGGCTAAGTACCTGATTTGGGTAAGAAGACAATGCAACTAACAGCTCATATTCTGCTTTCGTTAGTTTCACTGGCTCACCATTACGGCTTAGAGCACGACGTTGAATATCAAACGTCCACTCACCGAAGCGCACAATGTGTTCTTCATTAGTGTCGCTGGCTGCTTTTTGAGAACCGTTGCGAGCCGCAGAGATGCGCCACAGCAAGTTCTTAACGCGAACCAGTAATTCCCTTAGTTCAAAAGGCTTTGTCACATAATCGTCTGCGCCCATTTCTAGGCCAACGATTTTGTCAATGCTATCCGTGCGTCCTGTCACTAATATGATGCCGATATCTGATTGGCTGCGTAATTCACGCGTAAGCATCAGGCCGTCTTCGCCGGGCAAGTTAATATCCAGCATAATTAAATCTACATCGCCACCTTGCAGCACTTCACGCATCTCTGCGCCACTTTCTGCTTCACTGACTTTGTAGCCTTCGTTTTGGAAATAGCCCGCAAGCTTACTACGAGTTACAACATCATCTTCTACGACTAATACGTGATAGCTCATTTACACCACTTTCTGTCTTTTTTATTATCCAAGACGTATTCTATTCATAACTAGTAACATTTCTAGTCGTAGAACCATTAAAATGCAAGATTTTGCGATTTTATTGATTCAAAGCAAGCTTATTTACGGCCATACATAACTACGAATATTTTCCCACAAAGCATAACAATTATAGTTACTGCTATTCATCTTAATTGTTTACACTTAAGGGAGAATCATTCAGGAGCAAAAAAATGCAAGAAGTGAAAGCTTTTAACGAAAAACGCGCCGAGATCTATTGGTGGTTTTCTAGCCTGTTCGCAAAAGAGCTGACAGAAAACGAATTGGAAACCTACCACAGTGTTGAAATTCGAAGCTTTTTAGCCGGCCTTGGTGAAAATGAATCACTGAAACCAGCCGTTGATACCCTTGTTGATGCACTCAACCGCCTACAAGATCGTGAAGACGCTCAGCTAGAATTAGCTGCAGACTTCTGCGAACTTTTCCTTAAAACAGAAAAACACGGCGCACTGCCTTACGCCTCTATGTACATCGGTAAATCTGGCCTGCTAAATGATAAACCAGCAGAAGAGATGGAAAAGCTGATGGCTGATTTTGGCGTGCAGGTAGACGAAAACCTTAAAGAACCAGCCGACCACTTAGCGGTAGAGCTGGATTTCTTAGGCAACATGATCATTCGCTCAAACGAACTAGAGCAAGAAAAGCATATGGAAGAAGCGTTCGAGAAACAGAACGAATTCATCCAGCAGCACCTTATGACTTGGTTGCCTCAGTTTGCTGCTAAATGTAAGCAATTCGATGAATTTGGCTTCTATGTTAGCGTTGCGCAACTATTAATTGCATTCTGTAAACTGGACAGCACCTACCTTCTTGGTGAATAATTGCCGCCTATTTTAGGGAGCCTGCTATTTAGGCTCCCTATTTTATTCGTTTATTTTTAATCTGGCTCAGAGAAACCCAACAAATTTAGCCGTTAAAATGTGACCTCAAAGGCACAAAACAACCGCTGAAAATATTGCCAGCCTGCCCACATCAGTCTAAAATGTGAGCGCAAACGATTAAATATGATTTATATGTAAACCGCTGAAATATAGCGGTTTTTGTGTTTTCTTAACATGATTGCTGACCTATTTCTCATTTATGTAAGACAGGAATAGGCGTTTCAGCAACAAATGTTGCTACAAACCTTTTTATACCGATTTCGGAACAACCGCTGCCAAATATCTCAGCAATGCCCTTTCTGCAGTTGCTCGGTTTGCGCAAGACCCTAAGCGTATGGTTGTCTTCACTACGGTATTCAGTAGCTCGATACAGGACATCATTTATGGCCACTATTAAAGACGTTGCTCGCTTAGCCGGCGTTTCTACCACAACAGTTTCGCACGTAATTAACAAAACTCGCTTTGTTGCAGAGACCACTCAAGAAAAAGTAATGAAAGCAGTGGATGAGCTCAATTACGCGCCAAGTGCTGTTGCTCGTAGTTTGAAATGCAACTCTACTCGTACTATCGGTATGTTAGTTACTCAATCAACCAACCTATTCTTCTCTGAAGTGATCGATGGTGTTGAAAGCTACTGTTACCGTCAAGGTTACACACTGATCTTATGTAACACTGGTGGTATCTACGAGAAACAACGTGACTACATCCGCATGCTTGCTGAGAAACGCGTAGACGGCATCCTAGTAATGTGTTCTGACCTTACGGAAGAGCTAAAAGAGATGCTTGATCGCCATTCAGACATTCCTAAAGTGGTAATGGACTGGGGCCCAGAAAGCTCACAGGCAGATAAGATCATTGATAACTCAGAAGAAGGCGGTTACATCGCGACGAAATACCTGATCGACAACGGTCATACTGACATCGCATGTTTGAGTGGCCACTTTGAAAAGGCAGCGTGCCAAGAGCGTATCTCAGGCTACCGTCGTGCAATGGCTGAAGCAAATCTTGCAGTAAACGAAGATTGGGTTCTTGAAGGTAACTTCGAGTGTGATACAGCAGTACTTGCTGCAGACAACATCACTGCAATGGAAAAACGCCCAACTGCTGTATTCTGCTTTAACGACACAATGGCGTTAGGTTTGATGAGCCGTCTACAACAAAACGGCATCAAAGTACCAGATGACATCTCCGTTATCGGCTACGACAACATTGAGCTTGCTGAGTACTTCTCACCGCCGCTAACAACGATCCACCAACCGAAACGTCGTGTGGGTAAAAACGCGTTTGAAATTCTACTAGAGCGCATCAAAGATAAAGAGCACGAAAAGCGCGTGTTTGAGATGCAGCCAGAGATCGTAGTTCGTAATACAGTTAAGAAATTGAACTAATTCCACCTCAGTTTTTTATAAAGCGCTCTTAGGGGCGCTTTTTTATTGCGTAAAATAACTTTTTTGAAACATTCGACATCGCTTATACAATCAAAAGCTAAGATAAGTTGCTGTTTTAACTCACTTGTAGCCCATTTCCTACATCAAGCTTTAGTGTGACAAGTAGACAGCCTAAAATATGAAACTAAACACATCAAAATGGCACTATTAACTGAACCAAGATCACACTTTGGTATTTGAAACGTGATGTTAATTCAATATACGAAGTATTCTCAAATGGTCACGCACAGGGCAAACCATTCGAAAGGGTGGGACGCAAAGCCTCCGGCCTGAACCATCGAATTAGATGGAAGGTAGCGGGGTTACCGATGGCAAATATGCATTAAGTGAGTTTACCCTTTAATGACATTGTGTCTGCATGCATTTGCTAATCTCTCGGACCTGATTTTTGGTGGCGTAATATTAATTACACCGAGATAACACACCATGGATAAACCGATACTCAAAGACTCAATGAAGCTGTTTGAGGCACTTGGTAATATCAAGTCGCGCTCAATGTTTGGCGGCTTCGGGCTCTTCGCCGATGAAACGATGTTTGCGCTAGTAGTAAACAACCAACTTCACATTCGAGCTGACCGACAAACATCTTCTGACTTCGAGACTCAAGGACTAAAACCGTACGTCTACAAGAAACGTGGTTTCCCAGTTGTTACGAAATACTATGCGATTTCTGATGATCTATGGGATTCAACCGATCGCTTGATTGAAGTTGCAAAGCAATCTCTAGAGACCGCTAAGCAAGAGAAAAAGCAACAAGCGAGCACCAAACCTAACCGATTGAAAGACCTTCCGAACCTTCGCCTAGCAACTGAACGTATGTTGAAGAAAGCAGGCATTGACTCTGTCGAGCAACTAGAAGAAGAAGGTGCCTTAAACGCTTACAAAGCAATCCAAGATACGCATGCCTCAAAGGTAAGCCTTGAGTTGTTGTGGGCACTAGAGGGCGCAATCAACGGTACACATTGGAGCGTCGTACCTCAGTCTCGCCGAGAAGAATTGATGAGTGCTCTCCCGTAGCGCGTTCATATCAGTATGACATTGAGTAAAAGCCGCAGTTTTCACGCTGCGGTTTTTTTTGAAATTTTTTCTTATTCCATTCTGTCTTATTATTTAAGAAGCCAAACGGAGCAATTGATATGAATAAGAAACTGATTTTAGGACTGATCCTAGTCGCGACCATCCTCTTTTTAGGTGTAAACTTTGGCCAATACCTAACCCTAGAAAATGCAAAAGCACAGCAAGAGGCGTTAAATAGCTTTATTGACCAAAACTTCATATACGCCGCCGCGACCTATTTCTTTGCTTATATCGCCATCACTGCGTTTTCGATTCCAGGCGCAGCTGTCGTTACCCTGCTCGGTGCTGCCTTGTTTGGTTTTTGGACTAGCTTATTGTTGGTTTCTTTTGCCAGCACCATCGGCGCTACGATTGCTTTCTTGAGTAGCCGTTACCTATTGAGAGAATGGGTACAAAGCAAGTTTGGGAGTAAACTGAGTGCGATTAACCAAGGCGTTGAAAAAGATGGTGCCTTTTACCTGTTTTCTCTGCGCTTGATTCCTGTTTTTCCGTTTTTCCTTATCAACTTATTGATGGGGTTAACACCGATGACCATTGCGCGTTTTTACTTAACCAGCCAAATCGGTATGCTACCTGGCACTGCCGTGTATTTAAACGCTGGTACTCAGCTCGCCACCATTGATAGCCTATCAGGTATTGTGTCGCCGACCGTATTAGCGTCATTTGCGTTACTTGGTTTGTTCCCAATCATCGCAAAATGGGTTATGAATAAAGTTCGCCCTGCTCAAGTACAAAATGGAAACGCTTAATGAAAATATACGTCGCCAAGAATCCTGCTGAAGCTCATATCGTTTGCGAGCTTCTCAAGACCGAACAGATAGCTTGTGAAGTAAGAGGTGAGGGAATGTTTGGCTTGAAAGGCGAACTGCCATTTGGCGATGATACAGACCCGTATGTTTGGCTTTTACATCCGGAGCAAGAGTTGAAAGCGTCAGCCATTGTTGAAGATTATCGACAACAAGCGGACCGAACTTATCAAGATTGGCAATGCCCACAATGTTCAGAACAAAATGAAGGTCAGTTTGGGGCATGCTGGCAATGTGGATATCAAATAGGGGAGCCATAGTGGCTCCCCTACTCTTTGGGTCTGACTGAGAAATCTATTAAGCCGCTAGACTTTGCTGCTTAATGAACTCGATAGAATGCTGGTTAAAGTCGTCTGGTCTTTCCACATTACACACGTGTCCACAATCAGGAATTTCGCGCAAGACGCTGAGCTTATGTACCGCAACCATCTCTTTGACAGGTTTAATGAACATATAATCTCTGTCCCCCATCAAGTATAGGGTTGGGATTGGAAGCTCACGATCTTTAAAATATCGCATCAACGGGTTCACATCCGCAGCCAAAATAAACCAACGTTTGAATTCTTTCTGGCACAGCTTCTTTGCTTCGCGAATAAATAAATGTCGCGATTCACGTTGGTTCTTCTGTGGCATCACAATGTAAGCAAATAACTTATATAGCCACATGTATGGCAGGATGTGCTTACCGAGGTTACCAAGTCTCACTAGGATTTGAGAGCGTGTATTCAAACGTGTCACCGCCCCGCCAAGAACCATAGAGCGTACGCGTTCTGAAGCCAGCTCGGCAAGGTTACGAACAATGATGGTCCCCAGAGACATACCAACAAAGTGCGCGGACTGAATCTTAAGGTGATCTAGGACTTTTAAAATATCTTGGGTGACTGCCGTAAAGGTATAACGGCTTGTCATCAACTCTTTAAGCAGTTGATTGGATTTTCCGTGTCCTCGAAGATCAATCAGCAATAAGTTGAAATGCTGCTTATAAGCCTTGATCTGTTTAAACCATATCGAAGAACTGCCACCAGCACCATGAACGAAAACGACCCACTCTTTACTAGTAGGGTGTAAATAGGTTTTGTGGAATAAAAGTGGCTGAGTCATGTATCAGTATGAAAAACATTCTTTGTGAACAGGAATAAATAAATCCTAACACACTCTATTAGGACAAGAGTAATAAAGGCACCTAATTCGGTGCCTTTCGTTACACTTTCTAAAAATTTTGCGTCAATTTAACGCAGCTCTATACAGTTGCAAATACTCTTCAGCCGCTTTGCGCCAACAAAAGTCTTTTTGCATAGCATGCAGTTGTACTCGCCTTACTTCGTTCACATTTTGTGCATACAGCAATAATGCTCGTAGCATGGTAAGCAACAATCCTTGTGGCGTCGGCTCATAAAAAACAAAACCCGTTGCGTCTGTTGGGTCCACGTCGTAGTCATTCACGCTATCTTTTAAGCCCCCTACCCCACGAACGATAGGCAAAGTGCCATAAGCCATGCTGTAGATTTGGTTCAAACCACAAGGTTCAAACTCAGAAGGCATTAAGAAGAAATCTGAACCGGCCTCAACCAAGTGCGCGAGCTCGTTGTTATAAGCTTCAACAAAAACAAACTTATTCGAAAACTGTGCGGCAACATCTCGTAACTGCGCAGCCAGAATAGGATCGCCAGTACCAACCACAACAAGCTGAACATCGTGTTTTAGAAAATCAGCCAATGCCGGCAAGAGATAATGAACCCCTTTTTGCTGTGTCAGACGGCACACCATACCAAACATGGCACAATCGGACGCTTCAAGACCCAGTTGTTCTTGCAGCGCCTTCTTACATGCGTTTTTACCACGAACCATACTTTGTCGATTCGCTTTGTAGTTTAGCGGTAAACTCGAATCGGTTTCTGGGTTCCAAGTGCCGTAATCGCAGCCATTAAGAATACCAACCAAATCTCCAGCACGTCGCTGAAATTCCCAAGCCATACCATGGCTTCCCAGCTCAGTTTTAAGCTCTTCTGCATAAGTTGGACTGACCGCATTGATTTTATCTGCGTTCATCACTCCCGCTTTAAGCATGGTGATGTGCGTAGCGCTTACCGCTGCGTCTGGTACATTTTGGGAATGAAACTCAGGAAGACACTGAACATCGTCATAGCTAAATACCCCTTTGAATACTGCATTATGGATAGAGATAACGCTGCGAGTATTCGCAAAGAAAGCGTCGTGACCGTAACGATGTTTTAGCAAGAATGGGACTAACCCAGTATGCCAATCATTGGCATGTACAATATCTGGTTGAAAACCAAGCTTAGGTAACATATCAAGGCAAGCAGCGCTGAAAAAAGCAAAGCGCTCGCCGTTGTCGGTATAAGCCTGGTTATTTTCCGCATACATGGAAGGACGATTGAAATACGGAGGGCAATCAATCAAGTAAACTGGATTGTCGCCGAGCGTTAGCTTTAGGACACGGTAAGCGGTATGAGGCCAACTCGTTAGCTCTGTCTCAAGAACGGTTTCCGCCTCTGATAACTGCTCAATGCCGGTATAGGCTGGTATAGAAATTCGTACATCTTGCTGAAGATTTTGAAGGGCTTCCGGCAGTGCCTTGGCTACATCAGCCAAGCCACCACTCTTGATCAGTCCTTCGACTTCAGACGCTACAAACAGAACAGACAAATTGTTAGTAGCCAACACGTGCTCCTTTTGGAATTACAACAATGCCATCATCTGACACATGGTAGTGTTTCTTATCTTCTTGTAGATTTACACCAATTTGCGTACCCGGTGCAATATCCGCATCTTTATCTACAATCACGCGACGAAGTACACAACCTTCTCCAACTTTCACGTCACCAAGCAAAATACATTGGCTAATGTCACACGCAGAAGCGATGTTGCTGCGGAAGCCAAGTACCGATTTTTCGATACGAGAGCCACGCACGTAGCTGCCGTTACATACTAAGCTGTCGATGATCTGAACTCGACCATTGTCAGAGTCCGTAAATGTCGCAGGTGGCAATGGTGGGTAGTAAGTGTGCAGTGGCCATTTGCGGTTGTATAGAGAGAACGCTGCGTCTTTCTCAAGCAGGTCCATATGAGCTTGCCAGTACGCGTCAATCGTACCTACATCGCGCCAGTAAACTTCTTCTTTCTCGCCAGTAATGCGGTTAGTACTGAAGTCGTAAACAAACACATCACCACGTGGGAACATCTTTGGAATGATGTCTTTACCGAAGTCATGAGAAGAAGCTTCATTGTCCGCATCTTCAATCAGCTCAGCAAATAGCGTCTGAGCTTCAAATACGTAGTTCCCCATCGAAACCAACGCATGATCTGGGTCGCCAGGAATAGATTTCGGGTTTGCTGGTTTCTCTTCAAAGCCGATCATTCGGCCTTCGTTATCGACTTCAATAACACCAAATTGAGAAGCTTCAGATAACGGCATTCTAAGTGCTGAAACCGTTAGTGATGCCTCTTTCTCTTGGTGGAAAGCCAACATCTGCTTGATGTCCATTTTATAAATATGGTCTGAACCAAAGATACAAACTTGATCCGGTTCCGCCAATTCCATAAAACGTAGGTTTTGGTAAATAGCATCCGCTGTACCTTCATACCAACGCTTACCCGTGCGCATTTGCGCAGGAATTGGGTCGATAAAACGGTCGGTAATGCCGTTGATGTTCCAACCCTTTTTCAAGTGGTGGAATAGAGATTGAGATTTGAATTGAGTAAGAACGTAAATGCGCATGAGATCCGCATTCACAAAGTTATTCAGAGCGAAATCAATAAGTCGGTAGCTCCCGCCAAAAGGGACCGAAGGTTTACTGCGGGATTCCGTTAAAGGTCTCAAGCGAGAGCCTTCACCGCCAGCAAGAATCATTCCCAAAACACCAGCCATTCGTTGTTCTCCATATATAGTTATAGCTTGGAACTGGTACTCGCTTGATATGAGCAGAACTCGGGGAGTCAAGCGAATACGTTAATACATTCGCACTGACAAGTTTCTTTGAACCCTCACAGCACGAACTAAAAAAGCTATTGCACATCCTCGTACGCCAGCACCTTAGTTATTCTTTATTTTTGGCGCTAAATAACAGCATACAGTTGCATTATTTGTGTAATAAGTTATCGGACTGGAACTAAATTACAATTTAAAATATGCCATTCCGTGTCATATACAGATGTTGCTTACTCAATACGGTATCTTGATCACACATCAGAGCGCAAACGATTACATTGTGAAAACAATTTACAAACCGATTAACTACACAAGTGCAGTTTTGCGACAGGATACGATGAAACTATGACCGTTCGATGAAAACAAAATGGAGAAAACTTGAAGGGAAAAGCATTGGTGAAATGAATGATTTATAAAGTAGCAGATAAAAAATAAGGCAGCGAATTCGCTGCCTTATCCATTTAAACTTGATGTTTAAGCTTTTGCTTTTTTGCGCTTATCTGTGATTTCCCACTTACCGTCAACAAACAAAGCAGTCCAACCACTTGGTTTGCCATTGTCTTCAGTACGCACGTAGTTTTCTTTGCTCTTACGGCTAAAGCGAACCACTGCAGGGCGACCATCTGGATCCGCTGCTGGCGCTGTCGTTAGGTACTTAAACTTCTCTGGAAGACGTTCTTCGAAGCGAGCAAGTTCAGACACCAACGGAGCACGAGTTTCACGTGATTTAGGGAAGTTGCTTGCTGCCATAAATAGGCCAGAAGCACCATCACGCAGAACAAAGTAAGCGTCCGAGTTTTCACATGGCAGTTCAGGGAAATGGACTGGGTCTTCCTTCGGTGGCGCAACTTCGCCATTCTTCAGAATCTTACGAGTGTTCTTACACGTCTCACTCGTACAGTCCATGTATTTACCGAAGCGACCGTTTTTAAGCACCATGTCAGAACCACACTTGTCACACTCAACAACTGGGCCATCGTAGCCTTTCACTTTGAACTCGCCGTGTTCAACGATGTAGCCTTCACAGTTCGGGTTGTTACCACAAACGTGCATCTTACGCTTATCGTCGATCAGGTATGCATCCATCGCTGTTTCACAGATAGGACAACGCTTCTTCGCACGCAGTGCTGCAGTTTCCACATCTTCTTCTAGAACATTGATAATGCCATCTTCGTCACCTAAGTTAATCGTTGTCTTACAACGCTCTTTAGGTGGCAATGCGTAACCAGAACAGCCAAGGAACACACCCGTAGATGCAGTACGAATACCCATTGGACGGCTACAGGTTGGACACTCAATATCTGTCATCACAATGTGATTCAGCTTCATGCCACCTTCGTTTTCGTCCTGTTCCGCTTTCTCAAGATCGCCAGTAAAATCAGTGAAGAAGTTGTCTAGGACATCTTTCCACATCACATCACCTTCGGCGATTTGGTCAAGCTTCTGTTCCATACGAGCCGTGAAGTCGTAGTTCATTAGGTCGTTAAAGCTGTCATCTAGGCGGTCCGTAACGATCTCGCCCATCTTCTCTGCATAGAAACGACGCTGTTCAACTTTCACGTAACCGCGATCTTGGATCGTAGAGATGATTGAAGCGTAAGTTGAAGGACGACCAATGCCGCGCTTCTCAAGCTCTTTAACCAATGCCGCTTCTGTAAAACGTGCAGGTGGCTTAGTAAAGTGCTGTTTAGGCTCTAATGACTCTAAGTCTAGCTTTTCGCCTAGCTGAACAGCTGGAAGAATCGTATCTTCGTTTTTACCCATTGGGCGTTGTACGCGAGTCCAACCGTCAAACTTAAGGATACGGCCTTTCGCTTTTAGCGTGTATTCTGCCGCTTTCACACTGATTGTTGTTGAATCGTATTCTGCTGGCGTCATTTGACAAGCAACGAACTGATTCCAGATCAATGAGTAAAGTTTGTGTGCGTCCGCATCAACACCTTGTAGATCTTCTGATTTCACAGAAACATCGGAAGGACGAATCGCTTCGTGCGCTTCTTGTGCGCCCTCTTTGCTACCGTATGTTAGCGGTTTAGCAGGAAGGTACTTGTCACCATACTCAGAGCCGATGAATCCACGAACCGCATCTACAGCTTCCGCACTCAAGTTAGTTGAGTCGGTACGCATATAGGTGATGTAACCCGCTTCATACAAACGTTGAGCGAGCATCATTGTCTTCTTAACGCCGTAGCCAAGACGAGTACTTGCCGCTTGTTGCAGTGTTGAAGTGATGTAAGGAGCAGACGGCTTACTCTTTGTTGGGCGGTCTTCACGCTTACAAACTTCGTAGCTCGCTTTTTCCAGTACCGAAAGCGCTGCTTTGGTCTCTGCCTCGTTGACTGGCTTAAACGCAACGCCATCTTTTTGTGCAACAAGCAGTTTGAATGCGGTCTTGTCTTTGGTGTACGTATTCGCGTTGATATCCCAGAACTCTTCTGGAATGAAAGCGTTGATTTCACGCTCACGCTCAACCAATAGCTTCACCGCTACTGATTGTACGCGACCTGCTGAAAGACCACGCGCAACTTTCTTCCATAGCAATGGAGAAACCATGAAACCTACTACTCGGTCCATGAATCGACGTGCTTGCTGTGCGTTAACACCGTCCATGTTTAGCTCGCCAGGTGTCTGGAAAGCTTGTTGGATAGCATTCTTAGTGATCTCGTTAAACACTACGCGCTTGTATCGCTCTTCATCGCCACCGATGATCTCACGAAGGTGCCATGCGATTGCTTCCCCCTCGCGGTCCAAATCGGTTGCGAGGTAAACGTAATCAGCGTCTTTGGCTAATTTTTGCAGTTCGCTTACGACTTTTTCTTTGCCTGGAAGGATTTGGTAATTCGCATCCCAGTCATGATATGGGTTAATCCCCATTTTTTTGATTAGCGCTTTGCGGTCTTTTTCTTTTTTGACACGCGCTTTCTCTTCCGGGCTCATTCCTTTTGTAGAAATGGCAGCGGCTTTTTTCTCACCAGTGCTTTGACCGGCCGTAGGCAGATCACGCACGTGACCAACACTAGACTTAACAATAAAGTCTTTACCAAGATATTTATTTATCGTCTTAGCCTTGGCTGGTGACTCCACTATAACGAGCGATTTACCCATAACTGACTCTAACGTCCTTCATAATAATGCGGGTAACTGCCCCCTAAGGAAGCTACCCGCATAATGTTCTATTTCATTGCTTCTTTTTTTACTATTGTGCGAGATGAAAAGAAGATCAACTGCTTTTTTGAAATTCAGATCCGATTGGTTGACAATTCATCGCCTTTGCACTTTGACGAGGCAGGGTTCTGAAAAAGGTCTTGAGCGGCATATACTAAGCAGGCAAAGATTCCTCTCGCTAGTCGAATTCAATAAATTTTGTCTCACATCACAAAATATTTTTTCTTTCACGATCAGAACGTAACCTTAGATTAGACCGTAAAATAGCCACTGCATGCATATACCAATAACGCCTCTATATAAATGTATACCGGTATAAAAGCGTAAACACGCAATCAGAGATTTAGGCATGCAAACCCATGACAATTGTGGGTATACTGCACTCACTTAAGTTTCATTGAATGACGAGAGCGTTATGTCTGATAGAAAATACATTGAAGAATTCGACCTTCTTTTAATCGCAAACCAAATCATCCAAGAGCACGATGACTACATCGATGGTATGCGTGCGACGAGCGTAGAAGAAAAAGACGATGTATTGGTATTTAAAGGTGAGTACTTCCTCGATGAGAAAGGTCTACCGACCACTAATACAACAGCAGTATTCAATATGTTCAAATACCTAGCGCACCACCTTTCAAAAGAGTTCACATTGAACAAGTAAGCGCTTCAAATTCAATAAAAAAGCCAGAGTTCTC
>NZ_JAHGAD010000094.1:0-15137 GCF_030248375.1 Vibrio sp. B181a
GTTTCAATGCTGCTTCGTGTGATGCCAGGTAGTCGGATAGCGAAACCGTTTTTATAGCTAGCACCGTAAGCCACTAGCTTACCGGAAATACTGATGATTTCGACATGTCCTGCGAGGGTGGTCTCTGTTATTTGAAGGTCGACGACCACGTCATTCATATCGTAATCAGCCGTATATGGCCAGTTGTCTTCAAACGCGACGGAAGCATAAGAGTCAACAGTTGGGAAATGCTCAACCGAGTACCCGTTACCTGTAATGGTAATAGGGTGGTCTTCCACTTCACCAGACGTTGAACCACCCGTGTAGCTTAGACCTGTCTGTTGACTGAATCGGAAACGGCTCCAGCTTGACCCCGCAGTGGCCGCGTCAGACACAATAAATGGCAGCGTGTTACTACCAGCAGAGAGAAGTTCATCAGTAAAGACTTGCTCACCCGCATCAGCAAAGTCGCCATCTCGGTTCCAGTCAAACCATGCAGACAAATAGCCAGAAGTGGAGGCGGTGACTTCAATCACCGAGCTTAAACCCGGGTCGAGTGCCGCCACGAAGCCAACCCCTTCTTCATCGGCAGTGTCGACAGCATTGTCATCCGCTTGCCCGCCAACATCGCCATCAGGGGCAACGCTGCCCAAGTAGGTTGTACCATCAACTTCATGACGTGGACCGTTTGAAGCCAATGTCGTGCTGTAGGTGTCTGGAGCATCACCAAAGTCGATAGGGTCATTTGGATCGATGATTGGCGCATTAGCGCAGCGGGCACCATCGTTTTGATTGGATACTGGCCCATTAGCAACAAACTCTACAGCGGTTACAGTGCCCGCGGCAAGGCTTGCGGAAGACAAGTCGATTCTAAAAATTTTACCGTCGGAGTTGCGCGACAAATACAGATTGGCATCAACATCAAAGTAAGCAGCGCCGAACGACCCTGTCACACCGGTGTTGCCGACAAGAGTCGTTACGCCAGTGGTACGGTCGATACTGTAAAGTTTCCCTGTATTTGTATCCACCGCGTATATATTGCCGTTATCTGGGTGAAACGCAAAGTCAGCAAAAGAGCGTGTTGCAGTCGGATTTACTTGAACCAGTGAAAGTGTCGCGGTTGGATCGCTGTCGAGAGGAGCGAGATCGATTTTGTATATACCTTTGTTTCTTCTATATAGGTAGTACACATGATCATAGACGTCACCCACGAAAAAGTGATTCCCTGTTCCGAGCAGACCAGACACATTTAACACCTCCGCCTGGAAATCTTGCCCCAGACGGACAACACGGTTCTCGGTCGTGTCGTAGCCGTAAAGATAGCGGTCGGTGAAATCAAACCCGACAGCATTAATGTTCCCTGGAATGCCAGTGTCTGTTTGCAACAAAGTCGTCGAGCCCGTGACTAGGTTGACCCCATAAATCTGGGTCGGAGTGGACTGAAACAGATACGCCTGGCTCGGGCAGGTGTCGAATGGCGTCGCGTATGCATTTACTCCTAAACAAATCGACCCCAGTAATAATGATATTCTTCTCATAGTCGTTTCCCTTAACAAGTTGCATATGATGTTATGAATAAATCGTGCCATTAATAACGTATTGAAAAATTTGGATTTATTCAGGGAAGGGGGTGTTTTTACAAATGTGAATGTCAATTTGATTAGCAGTTTGGCTATGTTAGGTAATTCGTAGTGATCTTCGTTTTGAACGGCCACTTTGTGTTGTTGCAAACGACCAATGTTCACATTAATTGCTGATTTAATTGAGTGTTTTGCTTACTACCGATGGCCTTGCAGCACGGGCTCAATGAAGAACTTGTAAACCAATCGCCGCATTAGTTGATCTCACTCTGAATTGAGGGGGATTCACTAAAGATGTTTACGCAGAAATAAGAATTGTTCAATTTGTATTCATATCGTTGCACATGTGACATCCACAAAGGTGCAGCGAGTAATGAACCATATAGTTTACCTAGGAAACAATGTTGTAGAGCGAAGAAATATTGAGAAGACTCTCACCGAGCATGGGTACTCCGTTATTAATTTTCGATACTTGCCGGAAATCACTAACCCCCTAGCTTTAGTGATTGTCTCAAGAGACGATAAAACTTCAACGGCAGAAATTGGTTGGTCTAGTGAAGAAATACAAAACCCGATATTAACGATAAGCCATGCACTATCACCTTCGAAAACCATGTTTCAACTTGAGCTGAAAGAGTGGGAGATAACCCGCAGCAGAAGCTTACCTACGCCAGTTCACTTTGATTTTCTGTGCCACGAAAACTGGATAAGCGCCTGTCAAAAGGCCCAGCATGAACCCAGTTATGATCACAGCGTTCTGATGGTTCAAAGAGCTTGCCATTATATAGAGACACACATCGACGACAATTTCACACTCAAGCAAATTGCTGATTACGTTGGCACCAATCGAACCTATTTAACTCGGATGTTTAAAGACGTGATGGGGATAACCGTCTTTAATTGGGTCAAGAAACTCAGAATGCTAAAAGCTGCCTCACTGCTACACGAAACGAAAAACTCCGTCACGGACATCGCGCTCGATGTAGGAATAAGGCAGGTATCTAATTTCTCGAAAATGTTCAAAAGCTATTCAGGTGTTGCCCCCAATCAATTTAGAAAATCCTTATAACCCAAACATCCACACTTACTCATTCTCTAGTGTGGCTTGTTTCGTGGAGACTCGGATAACCGGTGAATCAAATGGCAAGGTATGGCTAACAGCATACTGGTGATGAACCTTTGGCTCACTGAGCGGTGCACTAGCCAATGAAGTCATCCAGTAGTGAAGAAAAGGGGTAAAGTGCTCGTCTCCTGCGGACTCTTTATCCGCCTCACATGCCGCAGAAAACAACGTTGTGGTGGCGGTTGAATGGGTCATAACAGAATCTTGAAAGCCGCCACTGTAACATTGCCCCATAACAACAACGAGTGAATGATAAGAAGGTAGCTGTCCAAGCAATTGACCGAACAGCTCTGCGCTAATTGCCGGATGCTTTAACGCACAGCTCAATTCAGATTCCGCACTAGGTTCTTCCACTTCTTCTGACAAATGCAATTCTCTTCGAGAGCCATGCCCGGAAGTCATCACATACAGCATATCTTCACTTGATAGCATGAGCCCAAGTTTAGAGAACGTCTGATCCAGTGTTTGTGGTGTTGCCTCGCCGCGAATATCAATGGTTAGCCTAGTGTTGTCCTGATAATACAATGGAGCAGAGTGAAGGTATTTGAAATCCATGAGATCAAAATGCATCGCCCCGTTGTAATAGAGGACGAATATGTTCTGCGGAGGGATATTACATTCATTAGTTAGCGTGCGATAACAGTGCTCTAAATCGTTCAAGTGACGCAGTTCAGAACGCCCAGCAACTAACAAAGCATATTTTTTCATAGTTTACTCCTACGGCAAAAGCCCCACATCCAAGGTGGGGCGTCATTGAATTAAGAACTCAATGGTTCGCTACAACAGAACCTTTTTAGCCACAGAAATCGCAGCTTGTCCAAGTGGTGAGTTAATCGCGCTTCCCACCGTTTTAACCACCGAACCCGCAGTTGAAACAAGGTTCGTTAACCAGTTATTGGTTGGGTGGTACATGGCGTTAAAGTCACTTCCTTTGCTCCATAACCCGGTGTGGTAATCCCAAGTCACTTCACGGTTCGAAGTGTGGTCTTCATACTCGATGACTGCAGCGTTGCCCTTTAATGTCGTAATGGCATAGTTGCGGTCAAAAATGTCATCGGCTGTAAAGTATAGAAGGTATTTGTTCAGTGGCATCACTTCCAGTGTCGAGCGCCCAGGGATAGGGGCCGCGCAAACGTGAGAAACATTTTCGCCACCGTATACTGAGTAGCCCACCGTCGTTTCATCGCCTTTGTTAACGAACGAAAACGTTTCTGAATCTGACACATGATCAGGCTCTATGACGGTTACCGAAGCATTGTCTTCAGCAATCTCGAACGTGTCGCCCAAATTGATGTTACGTGAAGTCGTCGCATCAATACGTGTACCGGATATAAGTGACGATTTGGTAATGAAGCCGATGAGTTTCTGATGCAGTTCGATACGGTTTTGTTCAAACAGATCTTCATGAGAGATCTTAGCCACCACCGAATTAGTCAGGCTGTCGGGATTATTAGATGCCGTCCCTTGCATGATGATCAAGTTGAGTTTTTGCTTTTGAACTCTTCTAAGAGTATCGCTGCACAGGTTAACCACTAAATGTTTACTAACTGACATTGTATTTCCTTATTAGGTTGTTGGTTCACCTTTAAATTAGGACAACAATTACGACGAGATTTATATTTGCGTAAATAAATACAAATTAATTTATGAAATAGAGCAGCTCGACTTGTGAAGTGGATAAACAAAGCAAATACGTCAGCAAGCCCTACCAAATCAAGAAGTGCTCGCCTGTTGGAGGGAAGAGCGCTTAACCACAAGCAAGCTAACCAGTCTTACTTAGTTCCGCGGTTCGCTTTTTTAGAACGTGAGGTTTGAGGCTCATGGTGGAGCTCTAATTCGAGCTCTAAAACTGAACCACTACACTCGGTGCTTAAACTGGGGCATTCCAGCGAGCCTTGGCGAGACTAGCAGTCTCTGATGGTGATCTGAAGGCGTTAGAGATATGAATCAGTTTGTGACAACTGTTCAAATTTGGAGAATTGGTGGCACGAGAGACATAAAAACAATCAGAGTAGCGGCTTAACTCCGTTTGATGCGTTTAACTAAGGCCTTGATTAAATATAAAGTATTGAATTGCTCTAATATCAATGCGTATTTATAATGTCGCTCTGATAGCTAGTACTTATAGTAGAGATAACGAATTGAAACTGACCATCGGTAATAGTGAAGCTTTGGCAAGCGCGATAGAGTTTAGCGATAATGAGATAGTTTTCCTTTTTGGTTCACCATTATCGGCCTCTTCTGGTGAACATGTGGGCATACCCGGGGTAAGAGGTGTCCTTGATATCATCGAAACCAGGTTATCGGAAAAGCCTAAGCTTTTGGATTTGTATCACAAGAATGTGAGTTCTACCCAGCCAGATACTGATCGTTATCAGAGCTCATTTGATTTCTTGTCTATGTATACCAGTCCAAATACTGTAAATGGTATTATTCGATCCGCAACTATACAGGCATATAAAGGGGATGTTTCTGACGTTGATATTAACGATGTCGCCCGATTGATAGAACTGCAAAATGATGTAAGTAACTGGTCTATCCCTCCCGCGACTAAATCACTATCAGAAATTTTGCTCGGCTTTGAGAAAGCATCAAAAATTGCGCTGACCCCCAACTTTGACCCTCTACTTTCTATAGCCTTAGAGCAAGCTAGCTATAAACCAGCTAGGGTCGTGTTACATGGCGATAGTAACCTCGAGCAGTTTCAGGTATCCAACGTTAATATTATTCATTTCCACGGCTTTTGGGTTGATACTGATACGTTACATACCCCTTCTCAATTGACATTGGATAGACCCCTCCTAAAACAGTCTTTGACGAGAATCTTGAGTAACAAGACACTGGTTGTTTTAGGCTATGGCGGTTGGGACGATATTTTCACTCAAGTTTTATTCTCAATGATTAGCGATAGTGGTGCTAATTTCGACATATTGTGGGCGTTTTTTGAGTCGCAGGAATCAACGATAAAGCAGAAATATGAGCGTTTATTAGAATCTGTTTCACCAGCAATTCAAAGAGGTAGATTCAAAATATATGGAGGTATCGATTGTCATAATTTCCTTCCCGAGCTTTCAGAGGCTCTGGGGTGCAGAACTACTGCTCCGAGCAAAATTCACCATGCTATTTCAGACACTAAAATTCAGCAAGAGTGCATCGATATAGATAGTCAGGAGTTTGAAGACCGCCAATCAATGCTGATGCCTTGGACTATGTCCATAGAGCCTGCGCACAGTTCCGTGAGAGTAACTGAAAGAAGTTACTTGATGGGGCTATTTTCGAAACACAGGTGTGTTAACGTAGAAGCTGAATGGGGGATTAGTCATCGTGAGTTTGTGTATTCTTTGAAGCACGAAGAGAACACTACCTACTTTAATGCTCCAATCTTTAGAGTGGATCTCGCAGGAGTAAAAAACAAGAAAGAATTTTTCGAACGTATCGAGAGTGAATCAGGGGTTAGTTTACAAGTATTTATTCAAAAACTGCCAAAGCATAATAGTATCGTATTCTTCGATAATGTGGGGGCGGAGCTTACTAAGTCAAGTGATATAGCGAGACTGGTGAAAGACTTAGAATCGCTATTGCCGATAATGCATGAGTACAACGAGAATACTAAAGTTCTCTTAGTTAGCCGAAAGCGTCTAAGTAAACACTTTCCTGCAATGCAATTGTCTAAGCTGGAGGATTATGATGCGAAGGCATTTATATTAAATCATAGTAGCATCAGCGATGAGTTGGATCGCAATGCAATTGATACCATCATTGAACTTGGGAAAGGGATTCCATCGAGTATAGAAAGATGCATACAGGACCTTAACTTACTTTCGTCCGAAGAACTATATGAAGAACACTACACACCAGAATCACGAAACTGGGAGCATGACGGCGACTTTCCATCTGAAATAATAAATCGAGTGGAACAGTTAGCCTCAAGTCAAGAGCTTCACACCAAAAGAAGTTATCAATTGCTAGAAACTTTGGCGGTGCTAGAGTTTGGGGACACATTCTATAATTTGAAGCGAACTAATCCAGATGCAACTTATCGTAAAACAAATTTAGATGAACTGCATGATCTAGAGCTTGTTGAAGCAACAAACTTAACTAGAAGTATTGTTGAAACCCCCGTTAATAGTGGAGAGACAAAGATCTTAAAGCTACCTAGCGCGGTTAGGAACTATGTTTACGGAAAACTTAGCACTAAGAAGGTCTATGAGATTTCAAAAAATATCGCCAAGGTGCATTTAGGTGACAGCTGGCGTACTGGAAAAATCCAGCTTTGTCAGCTTACTAAAAGGCAGATCAAAGAAAGTGATAAAGTAGCTGGTAGTACTCAAGTGCTTTTAGCGCAGCTGCTCAAGTGCTCGATAGAGTTGGACTTAGGTCGTGATATTGATTCTGCTATGAGAGCGTGTAGGTCGTATTGTAAGCAGATCTCTAACGCAGCCCGTTATAAAGAAGTTATTTCCTTCTCTAAACATATCCGAGCGATTGCAAGAGAATCGGATAAGGTTGGCTCGTTGTCGTATTTCTATATGCTTGAGGGGTACTCGTCGAGAATGATTTCGAAACATGACGAGGCAGAGCCTTTGCTCCTTGATGCCTTGAAGGAAAAAGAACATCTGACGAATGACGAAATTGTACAGGTTCTGGTCAATCTCATGTTCATGTACGATTCTCTCGGAAAGCTAGATGAGGCTGTTCGTTATGCTAAAGAAACTTTGACGATTGAGCCAAAGAACTCTGATGCCCTTTTGAAGCTAGAAGAACTATCTGATCTTAATGAAATCCAGAAGTTAAAACACTTAGAACAAAAGTTCAGAAACAAGAATAGGATAATTACTGCAAACAACGCAGCATTAGTTCTCTTTGATTTAGAAACTTCCTATAAATCGAAAATATACTGGCTTAACAGGGTGCTAGCGTCAAAAGAAAAGGACCAATACAATCAGATGCGTGCGATTACTAGAAAAGCCCTACTAGATCCAAGTGGCAATTTTACGCCAACTGCTCAAGAACTGAGACTACTACATACTTGTTATATCTTCTCGTTTTCACAAGGAATGAATCGTATGTTCAACGATTCACACAAGTTACTTTGGACCCACTACCTAGAGCAGGGAAGTTATGGGACGATCTTTAATTTATACAGACATAGTTCTTTATACTGGAGGATTTATGGCTTTGTAGATAAAGAATTACAATATAGTAATGAAATTAAGTTGCTAGTGGCTAAGTTGTTACCAGAGGCGATAGACCTTTCCAAGTACGAAAATGCTTACGTAATTCATCGAGCAAGGCTCTTATCTCAGGATTAGCCTTAGTCCTTAAAGATTGTTCTTAGCTTTAAGCGAGTCTAACGACTCGCTTTTTTAGTTCATCACGTCAGCTGTTTACAAGGTTTGGTTGCTTCAGGGGCAAGTGCCAAGCCTGAGCTATTAAGTTCGGCTTTTCGCCTCCTAGCTAAATTGGATTAATGATGCCGTTTTTATCTGTACTCCAGTCGACCATAGCATTATTTTTACCAACCATTCTACTTATGCTGCTGATAAAATGACTCTCATCTGTATTGGTATTATGGCTATAAATCAAGCCATAGAACTCATGATTAAAAGCGTCGAGAGTTTTCATGCCATCGTCATTTGAGAAGATGAAAGTACCACCTAAGTACACTTGGTAGGATTTGACCTCTTGAGTATTTACTTCTTGTTCATTTGATTCTGGTAGTTTAATGAAATTTGTTTCTTTTTGTGCGTTAGCAATATTTTTTTTATTCAACTTAAAAGTGTTTTTGTTCTGATTAATGAAAGGAGCATAAAATTGTATGTCTTTAACTGTGCTAATCTTAATGCTATCACTCTGTTTTTTAACAGATAAAGTCCCTGATATATCTGCAATAGTCAAACCCTCGTTATGATTGCCTTTGTCGATAACTTCACAAGCATTATCGATTTCGCCAACTTGAATTTGTTTTGCACAATCTAAAGCACTTTCGGTGATAACTAAAAAAGTATCGTAGTTAACTTGTGCGTATTGCTTTTTAACATCAGTTGTTAAATTTCCCAGGTCAAGTGGGGAAACTTTATCGGGACTTCCACCACCGTTATTACCATCACTACCGCCACAGCCCATTAATATTGAAGAAACTAGTACAGAGATGCATAAATTTTTCATGTGAAACCTTATTTGAAGTGAGTGAAATGTCATGCAAAGAGAAACATTCTATTTATTAATCATACCGTCACAAAGTTTTAGGAAATTTTCATAGATGACGAGCTTGTAAATGTGTCATTGCTTTAGGTTGTGTGTATTCTATTATTTTTTATTGGAATGATATATAAACGTAATTTTAGATAATCCATAACTGAGGTTTATGGTTTATCAGTTTTTAAACTCAATTTAGGCCGTAAATGGGGTTAGGGCACGAGAGCACTTTGCTTAATTTATGACTCAAAGATTACTGCGACTGGATGTGTCTTCGTCGCAGGGATGACAAAGACACATATATAGGCTTAATTAGAAGATACGTTTGAGTACGGGGGTTTTGCAGATAAGATAGCCAATCGCAAAAGAGCCGATCACTGATGGGATTGCAATGACCACAAAGTTGATTAAGGGGGTTTGGGTCATAAAGGACTTATAAAAATCTGCGGCAAAACCCATAGGAATATTCTGCACCACGTAAGCAGCAAAAGCCGTTCGCGTAAGCATCGAACTCCATTTTCCTTTGTCATTGAAAAGTACCTTGAAGCTGTACAGCAGAAACATCGACATCCCAATCACGGTCAACCCACGAGTTACCATCTCATCATTCAGGCCATAGTCTGACGCTATCGGAGAGACGAATGCGCCCGCAATAATCCACATCAGGATCCCAGCAAAGGCGTGTTGAAACTCAAGCTTGTCGAGCCATTGGTACCTGTAAGCTTGGATACCAAAGTAAAACATGCTGATATACATCGGAAAATATTTGATAAGGTGAAACCCTAAGAAATTCGTACCCACTGCTTCCATAAGGTACAAGCCAAAGAAATTGACCGGAATTATCATCACGGCAAACAGCAAGATCTTCCAAAGTGCAGGAAAAGGCTTATCGACGTAGGCCTTTTGATTGCCGGCACCGACAATTTGGGACAATGCAAATACCGCACTAAACACAATCAAGGTCCAACAGAACCAGGTAACGCCTAAGTCAATATTTGTGGTAAGGAAAAAGTCTTTAACATTCGATGTTGCAAACTCGATCGATAAAATTGGAAATATCACAAATAAGGTTATTAGCGTTGGGATCCCGAGCCGTTTGAGTTTATCTAACATAAACTTACCGGCGCCTTTGCGCTCAAAAGAGGGAAGCACGAAATAGGCTGAGATAAAGAAAAACAGTGACATAAAAAACGACTGATTAATCTTATTAAATTTACCTAGGATACTATATTGGTGCTGCATAATTTCATCGACACGGGGTAAGTTGTAACCTATAGGATCTAGGCCAGCCGTGGAAGCACTGTGATGCACAATCACTAATACTGCCAACACCCACTTGATATTATCCAGATAATCGTAACGCTTAACTTGCATGGGATTATTCATTGAGACTCCAATCTCTCTAACAAAGTATTAAAAATTAAAATAATGATATTTTGCTCACTTAGTGCTTTATTCTGCTTGAGGTTAAGGGGGGATGAGAAAGGGAGTTATCCCTCGGTACTGGCTACCTTTGCGTGGTGTTCTTTCGCTTCTTTGAAAATCTCTAATCGGCTTTTGTAGAGCACTTTAGTTGTAATAAACAGACCAATGCCGTAGCAAGAATGACAATAAATAGAAAATAAAATTGCTTGGATAGTATTAGGGCTATTCACATGGAAAAAGCCCTGACCAAAGGCATAGCTGACTACAACTAAAGGGAAAAATAACAATGACCATGCGTAGACGAGTGACTTTTTAAGGCTCGGTTTTAGAAACAATCCTTTCTCGACAAAGCTAATATAAAAAACGGTATAAGCTAAGCTCACGCTAAAGTGCATAATCCAACCTATGAGAACGTCATGTGGTACTGCAGGCACTTGTTGTATAGATTCAACCAAAGGATGCCCTTGAGTGATATAAACCAAATAACGACCTAGACTCTCAAAGTTATTAAGTGGATGACCACTGAACAATAGATACAAGTTACTGCCTAGATCTAAGCAAAGGCCACTAAAAACACTAATAAACAGAAGGTGAAGTAGGTAGGATGAACGCTGGTGATGGGGATAATAGAACATAGAGCATCTCCGGTTTAATTCTGTTTTCGTTGTGAGCATGAAAAAGCTTGTCATGGTCAGGTGTGACTTATTCACACCGTGACATTGCCTTCATAAGTTCAATATGTTTGTTAATGTTTATAGTGTAAGGCAATGAAATATCGGGATATATAAAGTATGCTTTATACAAAACATTACTGATGGTTATGTATAGGCTCAAGAGTGAAACCAAATTTAGATTTGAATTTGCTGGTGGTTTTTTTAGAGGTGTATCGGCTTCGTTCCATCACATTAGCGTCGGAATCACTAGGTTTAACGCAACCTGGAGTAAGTGCTGCGTTAAAGCGGCTGCAGTCCCAGCTGGGTGCGCCTCTTTTTGTTAGAGAAGGGCGCGGAATTAGCCCAACACATGCAGCAATTAAGCTAGCGAATGAAATCGAACCTGCGCTAACGGCGGTAGAGAGTGCGCTGGGCAATGTCGCGGATTTTGATGTCCAAAATCATCACACGTTTACGGTTTATGTAAATGAGATAATTATGCATATGGTCAGAAACAAAATTGAGATCGACCCAACGATGGGTAACTGCAAAATTAATCTCCATATGACGCCCAATACAGAAGATGAGTTGTTATCTCAGTTGAGCTTACACAAAGCAGATTTGGCCATTGATATTGGTTTGCGCAGTAATCCGTCTTTTACCTATCAATCCTATATTGATGATGAAGTTGTTGTTGTATGTCGTAAAGGTCATCCCCACATTCAACAGACGATCACTCAAGCGCAGTTCTATGCTGAAAAAATTATTTTTATGCAGAAGAGGCGAGTCGACTTACTCGAAATGAATTATTTCTCTGATGAACGTTTTCTGCCAAAAGACGTAGACTGTGAAACCGCATCCGTTCTTTCAATATTATCGTTAGTGTCAGAGAGTGACGCCGTTGCTCCTGTAAGTCGACTGATGGCCAAAAAATACGCCTCGTTGTTTAACTTACAAATCCTGCCATTGCCGTTTTCCTCCAAGCCTTTTCAACACGTTATGATGTGGCATAAGCGCGATGACCATAACTCAGCTAATCAATGGTTGAGAAATAAACTTTGTGATGTCTTGCGACGTTGACGTTATATCAAAAGTTTTGCCTGACGTAAGATACAAAAGGACAATGCCATACAAAAAAGGCGAACCAATCGGTTCGCCTTTGCCTATTTAGATTCTACTGATCATGTCATATCAAGTTGGACCCAACTGCTTGTCTGGTGTGTGACCCAGTGTAGGACATACATAATCAATATCTTAACTTATGTTATTGAACGTTATTTCTAATCCGATATCACTTGTATAAAAATTTCTTGGAGGAGACGTAAAGTGATAAGAGAGATAAAAGATGACGACTTTGAAATATTCTAGCTTTTTTAACTCGCCCACTAAGCTATTGATTTTCAGTTGAAGACTTAAACGAAAGACTGCATTATATCTACGTAAAGAGCGGCTTAACGCCGTATAGATAGTGTTATACGCTTTATGGAAAATGATACAAAAAGGACGTTATGAAGTTATCTGAGTTACAAAATCATATAAAAGAATTCGATTATGCGCCAGAGCAATCTGAACACTATTTTTTAAAACTAATCGAAGAAGTTGGCGAATTATCGGAATCTATTCGCAAAGGCAAAAGTGGGCAACCAACGCTAGATGATCTCAAAGGTTCAGTCGCAGAAGAGTTATATGACGTTTTGTATTATGTTTGTGCTCTAGCCAATATTCACGGTGTAAACCTTGAGAAAACGCATGAACTAAAAGAAGTTTTGAATAAAGTTAAGTACAACCGATAGCACGCGTGGCATTTTTACTATGCGTTGCGTTTAGTGTTTAAGGTTGTATGCGGTGGCTTTGGTATAGCGTTGCTCGCACCTTAACAGGGCGTTATAAGTACAGGCGAGATTCTAGGTTGTCTGAAGGATTTTAATATGGATATTTATACTGTTTTTACATTTTTATTGGTTATTTCGTTAATGGTAATGTCTCCAGGTCCCAATGGTGTATTGCTTCTAAAAACTGTTCCAGTTTCGGGCAAGAAGCATGGTTACGCAAATGTTTTGGGGATAGTGGCAGCGTTTTATCTGCACGGGACATTATCAGTATTCGGCCTTTCGGCAATTATAGTTTCATCAGCAAGTTTATTTGTTGCAGTGAAGCTAATAGGTGCAGTATACCTTGCTTACTTAGGTGTAAAAGCAATAATATCAGCATTCAAAAAAAACAACGTACTCGAAAATACTACCGAGAATAGACCTAAAAGTTCTGCAAAAAAATTGTCATCTTGTTTTTTCGAAGGGTTATTAACAAATCTTCTAAACCCTAAAGTTTCTATTTTTTATCTAGCAGCATTTCCACAGTTCATTAACTTTGAATCAAATTCGATTGCATCCTCTTATATATTGGTTAGTGTTCATGCTATGTTTGCAGCATTATGGTTTTCATCTATGGTATTTCTGATAGGAAAATCAACATCGTTTGCCAAGTCAGGTAGAATGTACAAGCTATTACAGTCAGCTAGCGGAGCAGTATTACTTTGGTTTAGTTACCGTGTGGCGACAGTCAAGTAATGTACTTATAACAAGCTGTTCAAGCGGGACTTCTAACAGTTTGCTGGTTTCGCTTCGTTCACAATTTTGGCCAACTATTATAAGCCCCTTAACAGGGCGTTATGTGCTTGGAGATAAAATGATAAAACAGCCTCCTTACAAAGTTGAGTTTGGGCAATTAGGAGATGTCCCTCCGGAGTACGTTGTTGCCATAGATAAGACCTCAATTAAGTTAAGCAAAAACAACAGAGATGGTGATACAGATGGTCGTATTGATGAACTTCATCTCAGTGGTGGGCTTGAATCAGAAGAAACTAAACAGATAATGCTTGGGCTCAATAAGCAGGGTTTTGTGTTTGCTTATAACGATAAAGCTTATATTTCACCTAGCCATTTTATGAAGCAACTTTTAATGGGCGGTGACCTAAGAACATCATTCAGAGAAATCAGTTGGTCAAGCCCAAAGCAATGGTGTCTTACAGAGTATGAATTTGAGCAACGCACATAACAAGTTGTTTAAGAGTTATTCGGCACGCGTGGCATTTTTACTATGCGTTGCTCACACTTTAACAGGGCGTCATGTTGTACACTCTAATTCGCGAGTTTAGAGGAAAAAGCAATTCAAGAATGCGTGAAAAAGTGATCTTCATATGAATTAAATGTCTTATTCTGTTGCTATCTGCTGCATATATAACATACTAACCTGGAACTTATAACTTCTATATCAAGAGTATAATATGAGCAGAAATAAACAAAAATTGGTGATGGCTACGTGTGGCTTCTTAGTGTCTCTAAATGCATTTTCCGGTGAAGTTTTCGATGTCAGCGATATTAAATTTGAGGATGATAATTTTCAAAAATGTGTATTGGCTCAAAAAGTAACCAATCCCACTGACATTACTAAGTTGGTTTGTCGCCAATTTAATATAGATAGTGCAAATGAGATTCATTATTTCCCTGCTCTAAAGGAGTTGTGGTTGTCTGGTAAGCAACTTAGTAACATTGACTTAAGTAAGAATCTTGAGCTGACTTCAATTTCTATTACTAAATCGAATCTAACTAGTTTGGATTTAAGTAATAACCCAAATTTGACTGAACTAAATGTTAGCTTTAACCAGATTTCTGAGCTAGATCTTACGAAAAGTCCTAAAATTACTGATTTAAGCGTAGTTTCCAACCAAATAGAGGCTCTGAATCTATCAAGTAATATTGAGCTAAAGTATCTGTGGGCTAAAGAAAATAAGCTTAAGGATATTGATTTTAGCCACAATCCTAATCTGGTCCAGATTAGTTTGGATAATAACCAGTTATCTAAAGTCAACATTAGCAACAACGAACAACTTAATAAACTAAGTTTGATGTTTAACCTGTTATCGTCGTTAGACGTAAGTAAAAACGTCAAACTAACAAAGTTGTATGTGACGGATAACAAACTCACTAAGTTGGACGTTAGCCACAACCCTAAACTAAGGGCTCTGTGGGCAACCGAAAATCCGTTGGAAGACCTTGATATTACCTCTAATTCCTCATTAAGCGATTATGAGGTGGATGAAGGTGTTTTAGTACAAGAGTAACTTTGTGCTGTAAAACTTAACAAAGCATTTAAGAGTGATTCGCAACGCGTGGCATTTTT
>NZ_JAHGAD010000095.1:0-2739 GCF_030248375.1 Vibrio sp. B181a
GTAGGCAGCATCATAACAGCAACGATTGGGGCCTTTGTCCTGCTCTTTGTTTACAACCGATTCTTAAGAAACTAGCGTTGACGTCAACGTACAAATACCACAGGAAGAACTATGCTTGAAGTGTTTGTCATTGCAGTCATCATTATTGCCGTACTCAAATTGATGGGCGTTAACTTTCGATAACCACACGCTCTTTATTCGTAGTAAGAGGTAGGACGATTTCTGCCAATCTGTAGCAATCAGAGAATGGAGCCGGCAAAAATCGTCCTAAAATGGCGACTCAACTACAGAGACTGCATACAAACCTTACGCGTTTGCTCTACAGAAGACATGATCAAACAAAAGTTGACCCCATCTTTAACAGATTCAATCCGATAGAAAGGCTTTGTTTGGCCATTTAAGTAAACGGTGATGTGTCGCTGTGATATCGTCAAATCATAGTAGCATTGCTTACTTGTTAGGCGGGTTCCGTAGACAGTAAACCCTTCTTCACTTGCATATCGACTAATCAGCTCAAGCAACTTTTTGATCATGAAAACACCGTTCAATTTAAAAACTGGATGCGAATATATATTGAACAAGTAGCGTTAAATCAGAGTAGAGTAAAAGCTCAGTCATGATAGCATCATGCCTGCAAATGAATTCATGCATTACTATTTATCTAGTCCAATATCATATGTGCATGCGTTAACGCTTGGTTATTTACCTTGATATTCATCACTTACTTTTCTAACTCTACTCTGCGCAAGAGACGACCCTTGGGGCCAATAGCCCCTTCATAACAAGAGGCTATCAGCTGGAAAGTCCATGGGTTGGCTAGAAGTAAAAACGCGTCCCAAACAAAATCTGAGTTTTATCATTCTGTGCCGAGCCGTCGCCATCAACATAGATATCTTCCGTCGCCATGTTGTAGTTAACCTCAGCAGAGAGAGCAACTTGAGGGTGAATGAAATATTTCACACCGCCAGCAATCTGGAAGTTAAAAGCATCTTCGTCTTGATTGAGCACTTCACTGTAAGCATATTGCGCAGCCGCACCGATGTATGGCACCCATTGCGAGTCGGTTGGGAAGTTGTATTCAGTAAAAACCCCAAACTGATAAGCTTCGGTGTTATCACTTAAAGACATATCCAGTTCACCACCCACTTCCCAGAAGTCTCGAATGAAATAGCCGTAAGAGCCATTGAAATCAAAGAGATAATCATCAATATAATCAAAGTCAATACTGCCTTGAACACCAATCTCGTTAGTGCCCTGAGTCAACATTGGAGCGTTACTCTCGTAAGCATAAGCCTGAGCGGTAAGTAGTGTGATTGCGAATAAACCTAGCTTCTTCATTTCTGTATCCTTCTTTAATGAGTTAGGACAGCCGTCCCACCAGGTTCAAAAATAATGCATATAAGTGCATATTAAAAATATCATTAGATAAAAAGAGAATTTCCATCACTTAATCTAAGTCGCCAGAGCCACCTACTTTAAGAAATGCAGTCAAATGCCATTTCATCATCACATCCCCTTAGTCTCAAAAAGACATACACTACGATAGTACCGCTTTGATCATACAAATTTCTCTGCAATCATTCGCTTTCCTGTCGGCTCTAATGATTGAATAATGTTTTTTTGAGGATAAAAGTAGCCTTGGACAAGAAGAGAACAATCATTAATCTCGCCGATTTGAACTCTTACTGAGAGCTCTTCACCATCTTGCCATGTATCCCTCACCCGCGCCTTACACTGCTCTCCTCGTAATTCAAAGCTGAATTCAGAGACCTCAGCTTGATCCTTAGGTTGATAGTTTTTGATGGCTGTACTTATTAAGGTGTTAGATATTTTCTCGCGCTTCTTGGCCGAAATCATCTCTAAAGAGCTTTCTTTTATAGGACCGTAGACTCCACTTTGATTCAGTGCCTCTAGTATTTTTTTCATGTTTCCGCCAGTATGCGGACTGACGAAAACAGAAGATCGAGATCCATGAGGCTTCCCTAATATCTCTGTTCTCATATTCCACCATGTCTCTGCAACTTCAGCATACTTAGCAAGCTTGGTCTGCTCTTCCAGAAACCACCTTATAGCGTCTTTACCTCTAATCGTTCCATCCCCTTCCAACTCAATGTCAATGGCTTCTACAACTACTGGATGAGAATGATCGGAGTACAGAGGGGAATCTAATTTATAAGCCTTCAACCCAGGTAACCCATTCGCATACTCGATAATTTGATTTGCCTCATCTTCCCCATAGGGGCAGGTTACAAACCCTCGAACAAAGTATCTCGTATGATCAATTCCACGATAAAGGGAGTTTAAACACCGACCATCGAGAGCGAGTGGTGCTGGTATAGAAAGGATAGGATGCCAGTAGGGATAAGAATCCACACAATTCCCGAGGCGCTCTAAAACGACATTGAATGCATCTTTTGCTGCTTGAGGATCACTGACGTTTTGAGTGAGATATTTCATAGCAGCAGTGTTGGCCACCGCTGAAGTGTTTTTTTGTCTAAACTCCATAATTCACAACCCCAAACCTTTCTCATTAAATAAACTTACGCATAATTGCATTTTACGTAAAATAAATAAATTTACAAGTTTCGAATTACTTAAAGTAGACAAGCCAGTTTCCTTTAAGTGTACCCAAAACATACCACTGGAGTTTTACCCATACGCCTACCATTGAGTAATGCATATAAAAACAGTAATTGAGTTAAATGTTAAAATTTTGGCTATGTCATTTAAGTATACCTA
>NZ_JAHGAD010000096.1:0-696 GCF_030248375.1 Vibrio sp. B181a
TAGACCTAGCTCACCAGATAAGCCGCCTGAGAATTCAACGTCGCCTTCAACTTTGTTGTTGCCCGCAAACACTTGCAGTTTGCCGTCTTGGTCTACTGACGCTTTTACTAGGTCAGTTTGACCGTTGATGTAAGTCGCAAGCTCTTCGATATCGTCACCCGCTTTTGCGCTGATGTTGATTTCTTGCTCTTGACCAAAGCTGTCAGTCAGGCTGATTTTCAGGTCGTTTTTGCCTTCTTCAACGTTCCAGTTTTTGTCTTTGCCGTTTTCAGCTTGGTAGCTCACGCCGCCCATCATTTGGTTGTCAGAGCGCATGTCTTTTAGGTTCAGCATTACCGCTTCGCCGTTATCTGCACCGATTTGGAAAGACTGAGTACCGTAAGTACCGTTTAGAAGTTTGTTACCACCGAAAGAGGTCGTTTCAGCGATACGGTTTAGTTCGTCGTTCAGCGCTGTTACTTCTTCTTGAATCGCAACACGTTCTGCTTTTGAGTTAGAACCGTTTGCTGATTGAAGAGACAGGTCACGCATACGTTGTAGGATGTTAGTGGTCTCGTTCATTGCACCTTCAGCAGTTTGTGCAATAGAGATACCGTCGTTCGCGTTACGAACAGCCACATCCAGGCCACGGCTTTGTACGTTCAAGCGGTTCGAGATTTGGAGGCCCGCAGCGTCGTCTTTCGCGCTGTTGATTTT
>NZ_JAHGAD010000097.1:0-840 GCF_030248375.1 Vibrio sp. B181a
CCTAGCTCACCAGATAGGCCGCCTGAGAATTCAACGTCACCTTCAACTTTGTTGTTGCCCGCAAACACTTGCAGTTTGCCGTCTTGGTCTACTGACGCTTTTACTAGGTCAGTTTGACCGTTGATGTAAGTCGCCAGCTCTTCGATATCGTCACCCGCTTTTGCGCTGATGTTGATTTCTTGCTCTTGACCAAAGCTGTCAGTCAGGCTGATTTTCAGGTCGTTCTTGCCTTCTTCAACGTTCCAGTTTTTGTCTTTGCCGTTTTCAGCTTGGTAGCTCACGCCGCCCATCATTTGGTTGTCAGAGCGCATGTCTTTTAGGTTCAGCATTACCGCTTCGCCGTTATCTGCACCGATTTGGAAAGACTGAGTACCGTAAGTACCGTTTAGAAGCTTGTTACCACCGAAAGAAGTCGTTTCAGCGATACGGTTTAGTTCATCGTTCAGTGCTGTTACTTCTTCTTGAATCGCAACACGTTCTGCTTTTGAGTTAGAACCGTTTGCTGATTGAAGAGACAGGTCACGCATACGTTGTAGGATGTTAGTTGTCTCGTTCATTGCACCTTCAGCAGTTTGTGCAATAGAGATACCGTCGTTCGCGTTACGAACAGCCACATCCAGGCCACGGCTTTGTACGTTCAAGCGGTTCGAGATTTGAAGACCCGCAGCGTCATCTTTCGCGCTGTTGATTTTGAAACCTGAAGACAAACGCTCCATAGAAGTTTGTTGTGCTGAGTTTGCGTTGTTTAGGTAACGCTGAGCGGTCATCGCTGATACGTTTGTGTTTACATTCACTGCCATGGTGATTTCTCCAATTGATTTTCCGATGTAGCGGTTTCCG
>NZ_JAHGAD010000098.1:0-4960 GCF_030248375.1 Vibrio sp. B181a
GGCTTTTCATTCTCTATTCTCTATTCTCTATTCTCTATTCTCTATTCTCTATTCTCTATTCTCTATTCTCTAATGCCGCTGCTTTCTATGTCTGTTTGTATGGAGAGAAAGATTCAGCATCAAAAGTAAGTCTCAATCCAGTAGCCTTGATTCTTCAATCCGTCCTTTATTGCTCAGTGATTTAGTAAAAAGAGGGCTTGTATCCGAGCTCCTCTTTTTAATAGAGACAAGGAAGTTTGATGTAAGTCAATTGTCGAATAACGGTGGGGAAGGGCGACATCAACAGTTCAGGTAATTAGCTGGTTCTTGCCTTGATGTTGATAGTCGTTGATAAGGTTGATGGAAAATTTGTTGAGGTTGATGTTTTTAGTTTTTCAGTATGAGCACTTTAGGTTTTGCTCATAAGTTGCTGTATATGATGTCTTTATGTTTTTTAGTTTATCAGGTTTATCTCAACTTTATACCGATGGGCTAATTGTTTTATTGATAACCCCAAGTTTATTTTTTTCCCAGCTTTTGGGCGTAGTCTTCACTTCGAAATTTAGCGAGGTCGAGCAGATTCCTCCTCAGAGCATCTCGCTAATAACCATTCAGTTTGAGTCATGTTGACTCGAGTAGAATAGATTTGGAGATGTTATGTCATCGAATGCGAAAAAAATCGGCCTTATTGCCTGTACGGGTGTCGTAGCCGGTAACATGATGGGTAGTGGTATTGCACTATTACCTTCTAGCCTTGCCTCTGTAGGCTCTGTTTCAATCTTCAGTTGGCTGATCTGTTTGGTCGGTGCACTGAGTCTGGCGTTCGTTTACGCTCGTCTGGCAACCAAAAACCCACAAGAAGGTGGTCCTATCGCTTATGCTGGCGAAGTGTCTCCGGTATTTGGTTTCCAAACGGGCGTTCTTTATTACCACGCGAACTGGATTGGTAACCTGGCTATTGCCATTACAGGTGTCTCTTACCTTTCAGTATTCTTCCCTGTGCTTAATAACCCAATCCCGGCAGGTATTGCGACGATTGCATCGGTATGGATCTTCACTTTCGTCAACCTACTTGGTGGTAGCTGGGTAAGCCGTCTATGTACGCTTGGTCTAGTACTTATCCTTATCCCTGTTGTTGGTACAGCCGCATTTGGTTGGACGCACTTCGATACTGCGCTTTACAGCCAAAACTGGAACGTATCAGCAGGCACTGACAGCCACGCAGTAGTAACAGCGGTTCTTATCTGTCTATGGTCATTCGTTGGTGTGGAATCAGCGGCGGTATCTACAGGTATGGTAGAAAACCCTAAACGCACAGTACCACTAGCAACTATGTTGGGTACGGCTATCGCAGGTGTTATTTACATCCTATCTACTCAAATGATCAGCGGTATGTTCCCAGCATCAGAAGTAGCAGCATCAGGTGCACCATTCGCGCTAGCAACCACTGAGCTATTCGGTAGCTGGACAGCACCATTCGTATCAGCATTCACAGCACTAGCATGTTTCACTTCGCTAGGTTCTTGGATGATGCTAGTAGGTGAAGCGGGTAAACGTGCAGCAAACGACGGCAACTTCCCTAAAATCTACGGCGAAACAGACAAAAACGGTGTGCCTAAGAAAGGTCTAATTCTTGCGTCAATCAAGATGACTGCACTAATGGTTGTACTGATGTTCTTCAGCTCTAAAACAGCACACGCATCAGACCTGTTCAACCAGCTAACAACTGACGCAGTACTACTAACTATGCTGCCTTACTTCTACTCAAGCATTAACTTGATTCGCTTCGAAGGTATGACAACACGCAACGGCTTCGTAATGCTGTTCTCTGGTGTGGCTTGTCTGTTCTGCTTCATCGCACTAGCAGGTGCAGAGGGCGGTACGCTAACAGCAACCTTCATCGTATCTCTTGTTATCTTGATGTTCTACAGCAAAAAAGCAGGTCTAGCTCAGTACATGAAGCTTCATGCTGACGAAGACGTAGCTGCTCAAGCAAGCAACTAATCCCCAAACGCTGGCACTACGGTGCCAGCCCATAAAACTCAAATTCACGCGGCGCTCACCTTACTCATTGCCTGTAAATGGCAAAGAGCGCCCTCATTCGCCTTGGAGATGTCCAAATGAATATATTCGCTATCTTGAACCACATGGGTGTGTTCTTTAAAGAAGAGCCAGTTCGTCAACTTCACGCTGCTCTTGAGAAAGCGGGCTACGAAGTGGTTTACCCAGTAGATGATAAAGATTTGATCAAAATGATTGAGATGAACCCACGCATTTGCGGTGTGCTGTTCGACTGGGATAAATACTCACTAGAGCTATGTGAACGTATTAGCCAAATCAACGAGAAACTACCTGTTCACGCATTTGCTAACGAACAGTCTACTCTAGACATTTCACTAACAGACCTACGTCTAAACGTGAGCTTCTTCGAGTATGCTTTAGGTATGGCTGACGACATCGCTATCAAAATCAACCAAGCGACTGAGGCATACAAAGATGCAATCATGCCTCCATTCACTAAAGCGCTATTCAAATACGTAGAAGAAGGTAAATACACCTTCTGTACTCCAGGTCACATGGGTGGTACTGCATTCCAGAAAAGTCCTGCTGGTAGCATCTTCTACGATTTTTACGGTCCAAACACATTCAAAGCGGACGTATCAATCTCAATGCCTGAGCTAGGTTCTCTACTAGACCACTCAGGTCCACATAAAGATGCAGAAGAATACATTGCACGTACATTCAATGCGGATAGCTCTTACATCGTAACTAACGGTACGTCTACATCGAACAAAATCGTTGGTATGTACTCAGCGCCTGCAGGCAGCACAGTACTGATTGACCGTAACTGTCACAAATCTCTGACTCACCTGATGATGATGAGTGACGTGACACCAATCTACTTCCGACCAACTCGTAACGCATACGGCATTCTTGGTGGTATTCCACAAAGTGAATTCAGCCGTGATGTCATTGCAGAGAAAGTGGCGAAAACACCAGGTGCAACTGCGCCAAGTTACGCAGTAGTGACTAACTCAACTTACGATGGCCTACTGTACAACACGCAATTCATCAAAGAGTCGCTAGATTGTAAACACATCCACTTCGACAGTGCTTGGGTGCCTTACACTAACTTCAACCCAATTTACGAAGGTAAATGTGGTATGAGTGGTGAAGCGATGCCAGGCAAAGTGTTCTACGAGACACAATCAACACACAAACTGTTGGCAGCGTTCTCACAAGCTTCAATGATTCACGTGAAAGGTGACTTTGATAAAGAGTCTTTCAACGAAGCATTCATGATGCACACTTCAACTTCACCTCAGTACGGCATTGTTGCTTCTACTGAAACAGCAGCGGCAATGATGCGCGGCAATACTGGTAAGAAGTTGATGCAAGACTCTATCGATCGCGCAATCCGCTTCCGTAAAGAGATCAAACGCCTAGAAGCAGAAAGTGACAGCTGGTTCTTCGATGTATGGCAACCAGAAAACATCGATAGCACTGAATGTTGGAAACTAGACCCTAGCGACACATGGCACGGCTTCAAGAACATGGATGACAACCACATGTATCTTGATCCAATCAAAGTAACGCTACTGACTCCAGGGATGAATAAAGAAGGCGAACTAGAAGAATCAGGTATTCCTGCTTCGCTGGTGGCTAAATTCCTAGACGAGCGCGGCATCGTGGTAGAGAAAACAGGTCCATACAACTTGTTGTTCCTATTCTCAATCGGTATCGACAAATCAAAAGCAATGCAATTGCTACGCGGCCTAACTGAATTTAAACGTGGCTACGACTTGAACCTAACCATCAAGAGCTTCCTACCTTCGCTATACAACGAAGACCCAAGCTTCTATGAAGGTATGCGTGTTCAAGACCTAGCACAAGCAATTCACAACCTAACTAAGAAATACAACCTACCAGAGCTAATGTACAAAGCGTTCGATGTTCTTCCTGAAATGAAAGTAACACCACACGCAGCATGGCAAGAAGAGCTTCGCGGTAACGTAGAAGAAATCAAACTGGAAGAAATGGTCGGCCGCGTAAGTGCGAACATGATTCTTCCTTACCCTCCAGGTGTGCCACTAGTACTTCCTGGTGAAATGGTGACTCAAGAGTCTCGCCCTGTGCTGGACTTCCTAGAGATGCTTTGTGAGATCGGTGCGCATTACCCAGGTTTCGAAACCGACATCCACGGTCTATACCAACAAAAAGATGGTAGCTACACCGTAAAAGTATTGAAGAACTAAGTTCCTCTCGAAGATGACGTCATTGGGAATGCAAGCATGCTCCACTCTTACGAGCTCAATGCGTCATCGAACAATAACGGCATATTAGATATACCCCTAACTATTCTGTCGTAAAGAGAAGGGCAAGGATGCTCTGATCTTTTCTTCTATATATAGAAGAAGCACTTTTCCAAGACTTCACCTGAAGTACCCCAAATAAAAAGCAAAGACCAAAGAGCAGTTCGTCATCGTTCTGCTCTTTTTTCGTCTTTATATAGGTAGAAAGAGAAAAAAGAACCAAGAGAGATCAGATCAGCAACCGAAATCGCAAAGAAATCGGCGATCTTTTAATGCGGAAGTCAGGTGTTTCTTCATGAAAAGATCCTCTGCAACCCGAAATATTAGACAAGATCGTTGAGTATCTATGCATAATGCTCGTTATTTGTGCGGTTGAAAGTTTTTTTGCAAAAAAGGCTTGTGCTAATTTCTCAACCCCCTATACTGCGCATCCACCGACACGGAGTGAGACGAAAGTCACACAGCGAGTCGGGAAGAGAGAAAAAAGAATTTGAAAAAAATGCTTGACTCTCTCGCGGTGTGAAGTAAGATACGCACCCCTAACGACGAGCAACTAAGTTGCTGAAAATGTTAGAAAAGCTCTTTAAAAATAAGAACCTATCAATCTGTGTGGGCACTCGTTGATGATAATCCAATTAGAAGCTTCGGCTTCAAATTAGGTTTCAATG
>NZ_JAHGAD010000099.1:0-29882 GCF_030248375.1 Vibrio sp. B181a
CTTATCCGAACGGCATTAACTCAACAATGAGTGGCATTTTTATACGTCGTTTTTTCTAAGATTGTTTAGACCGAAGTAACCAACTCTCTTTCATGAGAGTGTTCTTGGTTATCATGACAGCAGTGACTGTGGTGGTCCTCGTAGCCGTCGTAAGCACATTCGCCGATGTTATTTCTCGGACAGATGAAATAATTGCTGCGATCAATCATCTCGGTTTGACAAACTGGACAGTATTTTTCCATTACAACCTCCCACAATAGCGATTGAAAATTTCGTCCGTAGACACGAGTTCAAGAGTAATTTTAGACCCTAGATTATGACCGTGGTGTGAAGGTTTTATGTGTGGATCAGCCCGCTTAACGAGTCTTGACAAAACTCTGACGAAATGAAACTAAATGCGCATTGCAAGGTGCTTGTTAGGCGTATGATTTCAAAAGAAAAGCAATAATTTCCCCATGCTTTGTTTACTCTATGCTTGGCTGTATTCCCCTCTATTTTTTCAGTAACTTTTCGAAGCCATATCACAAATACTGTCATTGGGATCTGGGGATAAATATAGGCTTGTTTATCGGCACTCATCACATGCCTGAACTCGCCTTATTTACTTCATCATTTAAATGTTGAACAAGTCTCTGTTTCTCAGTTTAAAAAGAAGTTGACTAGACTCAAGATGACGGAAAATCAGGGAGAGATTCTATGAAGGTATCCAACATTTTAGTGGCGTTGACGATGAGTTTTTTCACTGCTGGCGCTAGTGCAGCCAGTCCATCATTCGATTGCAACAATGATTCTTTAAGTGGAGCTGAGCAAGCCATTTGTCAAAGTGAAATGTTGAGCCAGCTTGATAGACAGATGTCCGAAGTCTACAAAAAGGCGAAAGCGGTGGACGATAAACAAGCTGGTCAACACACGCTGAAAGCTGAGCAAGTTGGTTGGATTCGAGGGCGAAATGAGTGTTGGAAGAGTAATGATGAAGAACAATGTTTGAAGCAGGAATATGAATACCGAATTGCAGAACTTCAAACGCGTTATAGACTCGTCGGTAACTTTGGGGCGGAATTTTACGCTTGTGACGGAAATAAAGCGAAAGAAGTGGTGCTAACACGTTATATGACGGATCCAACTACCCTGATGGCTGAGTTTGGTGACAGTTCCGTTTTTATGGCAGCCTCAGATAAAGATGGTCTCTTCTTGGGGCGAAACGAAAAAGTTCAATACGAGGACGAAGGAATGGTTGCCGTTCAATGGGGATATGAGGCACCTCTTATGAAATGTAGGCTCAGAGATTAACCTTCAAGAATAAACAAAAACAAGGTCAGCTACTGGGCTGACCTTGCTGATTTAACATGCCTCAGCATGATGCTCTTGTTGAAAGCGAGAATCTTGCTTTGAATGTTTTGGTACAAAACAGAGCTTGTCTGCGGACATCTTCAAACCATTTTGCATCTTGATATGAGTCACTGCCCAAATCACGCAACCATGAGGGAGGTTGAACAGTGAACGGGTTTGAGTGAAAAGTACGCCATCATCATAAGCAGGTGTGACGTTGATAGCTTTCCCTTGCCATGCCTGACGAACGCTTTTCACATCAATGTTAGGCACAATCAATGAGAGCATTTCTGGCTCAACATCCTTGACGACTTTGAGGCAAATGCGGCAGCCGTCGTAGTATTGCTCCACCCAAACTTTATGGGGAATACTTTGGTCAACCCAGTCTAACTGCAGTATGTGTTCCATGGTTTATTCCTAAAGTAGATCCAACAAAGGCAGCGCCGAGACACTGCCTTGTTAGGTGGGTAAAAGGTTATTCGTAACTTAGCCCGTGACCGAATTCGTACAAGGTGTCTGCTTCGTCATAACCTGGGTAGTCAGAGTGCTGGTTCAAAATCGCTTGCGCGCTGTTTGCCAGTGCAAATGGAAGCTTGCCTTGAGGAGCAAAGTTACCTGAAAGGACTTCCATTAAGTTGCTGTCTGATACACCGAAGGTGGCTAAGATTGCGCCCGACTTTTTCATGTTACTTGCGTCATCCAATACAAACGGTTGACGGAAGTTAATTGAAAGCACGGTATTCTCTGCGCCAATTTCATTCATGACAGCTTGGATATCGGTCAGGCTTGGCTCAATTTTCCAAGATGCTGCGGTTGCCATTTGGCTAAATGCCAACAGGTCGAGTTCATCTGGGTTTGCACCGCCAAAGATAAGCTCAGGATCCGCACCTTCATTGGAAACACGCACGCGAATAACGGCGTAATCGGTGCCTGCTGGCACTGGCGGGCGAGCTTCACCATCTTCATAATCACCAGACGTCACATCAAAGCCATAGCGCTCGTCACCAGCGATGGTTTCATCCATACCCATTACGTAGAGTGAAACTGCTTTGTCGGCGTTTGGTTTGGCGAGCGGCAATGTCTTGTCTGTGTTTTGCAGCAGAACCACAGATTTTTTCTGAGCGTAGTCTGCACGTTCTTGATGTTCGGCGTTGCCTAAAATCTCTTGGGCTTTATCGACGTCCACATACGTGTTCTCAAACAAACCAAGTTGGAACTGCTCTTTGACCAGACGAGTCACTGAAAGATCGACACGCTCTTCGTCAATCAGTCCTTTGTTGACCAGATTGACGATGACGTCTTTATCATTAAAGCCAGAGAGAACGTCGACGCCAGCTTCGATTACCATCGCAACTTGTTCGTCGATGGTTTTATCTTCCACACCCCATGCTCGGTCGCCGATGATACCTGTATCGGAGTTGACGTTGCCGGTATAGCCGAGCTCACCACGCAGCAGATCGGTCACAATACCTTTAGAGAAGGACATGCCTACATCGTTTGGCATCCACTTTTGATCTACTGGTATGCCGTAATAAGGCATGATGGAAGAGGCACCAGCATCAATCGCGGCAATAAACGGGATCAAGTGATAATCAAAGTTGTCTTTTGGATAGACTTGGTTTTGCCCAAAGTCGTAGTGAGGATCACCGCCGTTTTCTTGAGGACCTCCCCCAGGGAAGTGTTTGATCGTAAGGGCGATACTGTCTTGGTCAATGGCTCCACCACCTTGTAGACCGTTGATCAAAGAGCGCATGATATCTGCCGCAAGATCTGCGTCTTCTGTAAAGGTCTCATGCACACGGTACCAACGAGGCTCTGTCGCCAAGTCCATCATGTAGCCATACATACTGCGCAAACCAATCGATGACCATTCTTCATTCATGATGCCCGCAAACTCTTCAATCAGTGCCATATCGCGAGTGGCTGCAAGTCCGGCTTCTTTTGGCCAAGCCGAGAATGCACCAGAAGAGACGTTGATACCCGCTTTTGCGGATGGGTCGATGTGGTTGCGTGCATTGGACTTAAATAGAGCAGGGATACCCATGCGGGTTTTCTCTCTCAGCTCTTGAACGCTATTCATGAAACTCGCCGCTTCTTTAGGTGAAATCTGGCAGCCAGAGCGTCCGCTATCACAGTTTGGTGCGTTTTCTGGGGTCTCCACCACGTTGTTACGGAAGATAAAGCGGGTCATCTGAGCATCGGCGATCATGTCTTGACCTTTGCTTGTCACTACACCGCCTTCACCGGAATTTAGTGTGTCGATAAGCATCATGCCGGCTTTCTCTTCAAGCGTCATTCGGCTAACAAGATCAGCTGCGCGCTCTTCTGGTGTGAGACGCCAATCTTCAAACGGCTCTAACGTTCCGTTGCCATTAGAATCTCTAAATTGATAACCATCAACGCTGAGTACGTCGTGTACGCGAGAGAAGACTTCTGGTTGAATATAGCTGTTGTCATCGTCGGATGAATTACACCCTGCGAGAACAAGCGCCACTGCGATAGGAGTGAGTTGGGTAAGACGTTTCATGTCGCTGTCCTAATGTTGGTATAGTTGTTTGTTCCAGACCAATATTAGTAATTAGTGTAATTTTGGTTAACCAAAATAAATTAAACTGAAGATTTGGATCACCATATTTTTTATTTAGGTGACTTAACTCAATATACAATTAAAAATAGGTTGACCAAATTAAATGTGATCTTGATTTTTTAGTTTATTTATTGGAATTTAAATCGTTTAAAATCAGTGCTTTACGTTTGTGTTATGTTGCTTCCAAATTCTATGTAACGCTATGGGTGTTATCGTTTACTCTAAAATTATTACCAGGTGAGAAAAAGGGCTAAATACATTAGCCCTGATTTAACGTTTGTGTCTGGTTATTATTTTTACTCGATTGATACAAGCGATATATGGTCAGTAAGTTGGTGATGATAAATGTACTCTCGACCAATGAACCTCCGATAGAACCAAGCCAAATATTGTGGCTGACCCAGCAGAAGGAATTAAACAAAATTAGGCTGCGTAGAGTGATGCCTTGTTTGGAAAAGAGCGCCCAAGTGGCGACGGACGATCCGATTACCGTGAGTAGCTCAAAAAAGTGGGTGATGTTTGGTAGGGTCATCAGCCACATAAGTGCAATGAAGAACCACATTACTCTACGTGATTGAGTTTTGATTGAGGCGAAACTGCGAATGCCATTAGTGATCACGCCAATGGCAGCAACGGTTGCGCCCATTAGGGTAAAGTGAATACCCATGATGAAACAAAACGCCATCATCTGATAGCGAAAGCGCATGTCGTCTTTTTGCCAGAATGCCATCACGCCAACCATAAACGCGATGCCACCAATGCTTTGTGCTAACCAGTTTTCCATTTATTTCCCTAGAGTGTTGCAAAGTCATCTCGTTAAGTGAGTAAGCGAATGAGCATCCTTCAAAGTTGCCGCCCTTATAGAGTTTGATTCACTCTTTGAGTAGATCCTGAATCACGCTCGTGCCTCGCTTTTCAGGATGACGAATAGGGAGATATTTGTCATATCGTCATTCCGACGAGCCTAGGCGAGATCAGGAATCTACTTATCGCGATAACCCAATCAATTGAGCCATGCTTTGAATGAATAAGCCCTCCACAAAGGGAGGGCTGGGCACTTTATCTAAATCGCTAAGGGGTTACCCAAGAGCCTTGAGATTACTTACCAATCATTACTCATTTACAAGTGCTACTGCTTCGCGAGTTAGGCGAGCAAGCTCTTCCCAGTTGCCCGCTTCGATCAGTTTCTTATCTACCATCCACGTACCGCCACATGCCAATACGCGCGGGATAGCTAAGTAATCTTTGATGTTCGCAGGGTTAATACCACCAGTAGGCATCAGTTCGATGTCGGTGTATGGCGCGAGCAGTGATTTCACCATGTTGATGCCGCCAGAAGCTTCCGCAGGGAAGAACTTCAAGGTGGTTAATCCCATTTCCAGTGCGGCTTCAACTGTGCTTGGGTTATTCACACCCGGTACGATATCAATCCCGATTTCTTGGCACGCTTTAACGGTATTTGGGTTAAAGCCTGGCGATACGATAAAGGTTGCGCCTGCTTCTTTTGCAGCAATTGCTTGCTCGCGGTTCAGCACCGTACCTGCGCCAATCAGCATGTCTGGCTGGGTTTCACGCAATAGGCGAATCGCTTCTGCAGCCGCTGCTGAACGGAAGGTGATTTCAGCTGCTGGTAGTCCGTTCTCTGCCAGTACTTTACCCAGTGGGATAATGTCTTCTGCTTTATCTATGGCGATAACAGGGATGACTTTCAGAGCTTTCAATTGTTCTTTAATACTAGACATGAGTGTTCCTTAAACGACGCCAAGCGCCGGTTGTGTGAATGCTTTGGGAATGATGGCACCGCGATGTTGAATCACAGCACCTGCCAGTGCGTTACCTCTTTGACATGAGGTCGCGAGATCGGCGCCAGCAAGGTATGCTGATAAAAAGCCACCATTGAATGAGTCGCCCGCCGATGTGGTGTCCACCACTTGAGCGACAGGTTGGGTTGGCACGGCTTGTGGAGCCAGAGCCGCGCTCGAACCCTGATTTGTTGAGTCTTGAACTAAGCAGCCATCTGCGCCGAGCTTGACGATGCATTTGCCCACACCAAGAGAGGTAAGGCGTTCAATGGTTTGCTCTGGTGTTTCGTCACCCCAGATCAATTGCTCATCATCAAAAGTCACCAAGGCAACGTCCGTCAGTTGATACATGGCTTGGTACACATTTTTGACGGTTTGATTATCGTCTTGAGGCCATAGCGCTGGGCGGAAGTTACTATCAAACGCGATTTCAACGCCTTGGGCTTTAAGTTCGACCAATAAGTTGAGCAGTGAAATTCGGTCTTCTTCTGGCAAGATGGCTAAAGAGATACCGCTGAGAAACACCGCGTCTACTCGAGTTAATGCTTGTTTAACCATTCCAAAGTTTGGATGTTGAAGTAGGTAACGTGCGGCTGATTGATTGCGCCAATATAGGAACGTACGCTCTCCTTGATCATCAAGCTGAATCAGATACAAACCCGGCGTGCGAGTCTCATCGCGCAGCACTAAATCTGTTGAGACGCCTTCGTCTTCCCAGTGAGTCAGCATACCCGTGCTGATTGGGTCATTGCCAAGCGCCGTAACGTAAGAGACTTTGACTTCATCAGGTTTGCTATTGGCTTCGCAGCCGCGGCTCAAATAAACCGCAGCGTTGAGCGTATCCCCACCAAATGTTTGATGCATTGAGCCGAACGGTTTGCCATTCAGCTCAATCATACATTCACCAATAATGGCGATGTGCTTCATTGGTTACGCCCTCTCTTCAAAGTAGCGTTTTGCGTTACCAAAACAGATGTCTTCAACCATAGGACCAAGCAACGATAGGTCATTTGGAACTTCGCAGTTCTCTGCCCAACGACCGACCATGTCACACAAGATGCGGCGGAAGTATTCGTGACGAGTGTAAGACAAGAAGCTGCGCGAGTCCGTTAACATGCCGACGAATTGGCTGAGCAAACCAAGTTGAGAAAGCTGTTCCATTTGGCGTTGCATGCCATCTTTCTGATCGTTGAACCACCAACCCGAGCCAAACTGCACTTTGCCCGCGATGCCGCCACCTTGGAAGTTACCAATCATGGTCGCCATCATTTCGTTATCACGAGGGTTCAAACAGTAAAGGATGGTGCGAGGCAGCTCATTGGTTTGGTCCATTTCATCCAATAGATGTGCCAGTTCAAAAGCAAATGGGCGATCGCCAATCGAGTCAAAGCCAGCATCAGCACCTAGTAGTTGGAACATGCGTGTGCTGTTGTTGCGTTGTGCGCCAATATGAAGCTGCATGACCCAGCCCAATTGTGCGTAGCGTTTGCCGAGCCAAACTTGAACTGCGGTAGAGAATTGCGCACATTCAAGCTCTGACAGTACTTCGCCACTCAAACGACGAGCCAGCAACGCATCTAAATCAGCTTCGCTTGGAATTGGTGCGTAACGGACGATCTCAATGCCGTGGTCTGCCGCACGACAGCCATGTGCATCGAAGTGTGCCAAACGTTTATCAAGCGCACTCAATAAATCATCAAAGCGGCGAATTTCAATGTCTGCTACTTCGCCCAGTTTGTGCATGTAATCCGCAAATACGTCCAATTCAATCTTGAACGCTTTATCCGGACGCCAACTCGGCAGTACTTTAACGTTAAAGGTGTCGTCTTCTGCGATCGCTTTGTGGTGTTCTAGTGAATCGATAGGGTCATCGGTCGTGCCCGCCATTACGACGTTCATTTGCTGCATGATGCCGCGAGCTGTGAACTCAGGTGTCGCAAGCAGCTCATTACATTGATGCCAAATTTGGTCTGCTGTGTCTGGGCTAAACAGCGTATTGGTAATGCCGAATGGGCGACGCAGTTCTAGGTGCGTCCAGTGGTAAAGCGGGTTGCCCAAGGTTTGAGGAACCGTCTTCGCCCACGCCATGTATTTGTCGTAATCGCTCGCATCACCCGTAATCAAACGCTCTTCAATGCCTGCCGAGCGCATGCCACGCCATTTGTAGTGATCGCCTTCAAGCCAGATTTGACCCAAGTTATCGAACTGACGATTTTGCGCCACTTCCGCTGGGTTTAGGTGGCAGTGGTAATCATAAATTGGCTGGTGGAACGCATGCTCATGGTACAAGCGACGTGCAGTTTCGTTTGAGAGTAAAAAGTCTTCACACAAGAAATTCTTCATCGTTAACTCCTATTACAACGCAGCGACAGTGGCACGAGCACCGTTATCGATTAGCGATTGGTAAGCACTGCTCACCGCATCAATCACTTGTGGGTTTTGACCAAGCTCTGCAGGGAAGATGGCTTCAACCGCGAGCAATGCAGGCACAACAGAAACGTTCAAGCCGTGTTGGTCGCAGATCTGACGTAGTGTCTCTGCCATTGGATCGCGAACATCAATGTCGTTGCCTTGCTCATCCACGCCGGATACGTAGCGCATCCAACCTGCAATTGCTGTTGCCAACCAAGAGAAGTTAGAACCTTGAGCAAGATGGAATCGTAAGCTGCCACCCATGCGTTGTGGGATCTTCTGGCTGCCATCCATCGCGATTTGCCATGTTTTGTGTTTCAAGCTCGGGTTAGTGAAGCGCTCGATAAGCAGCTTGGCGTAGCCTTCTAAATCGGTGCCTTCTGGCATGGTCAGCGAAGGGGCTTGCGCTTGCATCATCATATCGAATGCCGCTTTGCGGTAGCCTTCATCTGTCATGGTGTCAGAGATGTGCGCGTAACCGCCAAGGTAACCTAGGTAGGCTAGGAACGAATGGCTACCATTTAGCATGCGCAGCTTCATTTCTTCGTAAGGCACAACGTCGGCAACAAATTCTGCGCCAGCCACGCTCCAATCTGGGCGACCAGCCACGAAGTTATCCTCGATAACCCATTGGCGGAATGGTTCACAAGCGATGCCACATGGATCTTCACAGCTAAGTAGCTCAGCGATTTCAGTCAGTGTCTCTTTGGTTGCTGCTGGCACAATGCGGTCAACCATGGTGCAAGGGAAGGTAACGTTGGTTTCAATCCAGTCACGCAATTCTGGGTCGAGCAGTTGAGCGAACTCAAGTACCGCTGCTTTTGCTACGTGACCGTTCTCTTGCACGTTATCGCAAGACATCACGGTAAATGGCGTCAGACCGCGTTCACGGCGCATCTTCAGCGCTTGCACGATGTAACCCAGTGCCGATTTTGGCTCCGTTGGGTTGGCAAGGTCAGCAATGACTAGCGGATTGTTTTTATCAAGCGTGCCCGTCGCTGGGTCGGCGCAGTAGCCTTTCTCGGTAATCGTCATTGAAACGATCGCCACTTGTGGCTCTGTCATTTTTTCTAACACCGCTTGAATGCTGTCGAGGCTTGGGTGGAGTGATTCAGTCACTGAGCCAATCACTTTTACCTCAGTCGATTCTGCGCCTTTCTCTGCCACTGTGTAGAGGTGGTCTTGCGCGCGCAGCGATTGAATTAAGTCTTCACCACCAAATAGGTTGATTTCGCAAATGCCCCAGTCAGAGCCTGTTTTGCTCAACATTTCACTGGTGAATAGAGCTTGGTGCGCTCGGTGGAATGCACCGAAACCAAGGTGAACAATACGGCTTTTAAGCGTTGAGCGGTCGTAGTCCGGAAGCAGAACGTGGTCATTCAGAGTGGAATTGGAAATAGTCTTCATTGTGGTATCCCTTTTCCCGCAGGCGAACCTGCGGGATGGTGTATTTTAATAATTCGTAATCTAAAACTTATAACCAAGCGCTTAGTAACCAAGAACAAGGTTAGGCAAGAACAGACTTAGCTGAGGAATAAAGGTCACGGCCATTAGTGCTGCAATCAGTGCAACGTAGAATGGAAGTAGAGGCTTAATCACTTTGTCGATGGCAACGTTCGCCACAGAACAACCGATGAACAACGCGCTACCTACTGGTGGGGTACAGATACCGATAGCCAAGTTGAAGGTCATCATGATGCCGAAGTGTACAGGGTCAATACCCATATCCAGTGCGATTGGCAGGAAGATAGGCGTAAAGATCAGTACCGCTGGTGTCATATCCATGAAGATGCCGACAATCAACAGAATGATGTTGATGATCAGTAGAATCATCAGTGGGTTATCAGAAATTGCTAGTAGAGCATCTGCGATCATGTAAGGAATATCAGCGTTCGCCATAGCCCAAGACATGCCCATTGATGCGCCAACCAGTAGCAATACGATAGAGGTTGTCACCGCAGATTCTAAGATGATCTTTGGAATGTCACGCCATTTCACTTCGCGGTAAATAAGCACTGCCAGCACAAAGGTATACATAACGGCGATAGCAGACGCTTCTGTTGCTGTGAAGATGCCGCCAATGATGCCACCCATGATGATCACAATCAGTGCCAAAGATGGTGCCGCTTTCAAGAAGGTATTCCAAACCATTGCCAGAGAAGGGCGCTCAGCCACAGGGTAGCCACGACGTTTTGCAATGATACCTGCTACCACCATGATGCTTAGACCCATCAAAATGCCAGGAATGTAACCCGCTAGGAACAATGCCGCGATAGACGTACCACCAGACACCAATGAGAACACGATCAGTGTGTTACTTGGTGGAATCAACAAGCCAGATGGGCAAGAAGTGATGTTCACTGCGGCAGAGAAGTTCTCATCGTAGCCATCTTTCTTTTGCAGAGGAGACATGGTGCCGCCAACCGCTGCCGCAGACGCTACCGCAGAGCCAGAAATCGAACCAAACATCATGTTTGCCATTACGTTCACGTGTGCGAGTGAACCTGGAAGGCGGCCACCAAGCACTTTTGCAAAGTTGATAAGACGCAGTGCGATACCACCTTGGTTCATGATGTTACCCGCCAAGATAAAGAACGGGATTGCTAGTAGAGCAAAGTTATCAAGGCCTGCCGCCATACGCTGCGCCACAACGGCGATCGCAGGCTCTAGCGGTAAGCTCATTAAAATAGTAGCTAGCGATGACAAACCGATAGCGAAAGAAACTGGTACGCCAATCGTCAATAAAACCGCGAAGCTACCGAATAGGGTGAGAATTAATTGCCATTCCATTGTGGAACCCTCTATTAATCAAGCTGGGTGTCGGTGAGTAGGGCTTCACCAGACGTCAATTGTTTTACACGGTCGAAAGCAAATACCGCAGAGTAGAAGATCATTAGTGCGCCGCTGATTGGTAGGCAGAAGTAGATGTAGCCCATTTCCAAGCCGAGCGCTGGCGTTAACTGGCCAGTTGCCAGTGTTTTCAGTGCGAGTTGTGTACCGCCGTGAACCAACACCACGTAAGAGAACAGGGCAATGGCAATTTGGATGACGATTTCATTGATGAGTTTGCGTTTGCCTTGCAGCTTCATTGTTAATAAATCGATAGCAAGGTGACGTTTAAGACCTGTGGTGTAAGCGGCACCGATAAGGGCTACCCACATAAAGAGATACCGAGCAAGCTCATCGGTTACGGTACTTGGTCTACCAATGACGTAACGAGATAACACTTGCCAGACCACGCAAAAAACGAGGAAGGTCGAGAGAGAGACGGTAAAGGCGGCCAACCCTCTATTTATGTATTTGACCAATTTGTTCATTTTAGTTTCCTTTCAGTAAATACGCGTATCACATAACAATTGGTTTACCAATGTAAGAATGTGTTTCTGTGTAGGGCAGTAACATACGCTAATCTTTCTGAGTGGATTATAAGTTAGCCGCTTTGGTTGTCCGTGAGCGGGTTCACAAATGGGTTGGTTGACCAATTTAACGATTGCTATTGTGATTTTGGTCAATCAATTTGTATTTTTGTTTTGACGGTAGGTTTTTTGATCGCCAATAATGGCCTCGAAACAGAAATACCGTGAAAAATTAAAACTACCCTACATATTGGACAACCAATCCAAGGAGAATAGAACAATGATGACGCGTAAGACTCTTTTAAGCGCTGTAGTCGGTGCTGCAATGACCTTTGGCGCCACAGCTTCTGCTTATGCTGCGACCACTTTGAAGCTAAGTCACAACCACCCTCGTGACCATGCGGTACATAAAGCAATGGACTTTATGGCAAAAGAAGTACGTGAAATGACAGATGGTGAAGTTCGTATCCGTATTTACCCAGATGCGCAGCTAGGTACACAGCGTGAATCCATGGAGCTAATGCAAAACGGCGCTCTAGATATGGTGAAGAGCAACGCGGCAGAATTGGAAGCTTTCTCCCCAGCTTACGCAGCATTCAACATGCCTTACTTATTCCGCGATAAAGACCACTATTACAAAGTGACAGACGGTGAAGTGGGGCGTGAAATCCTTAACTCTTCTGCGGATAGCGGCTTTATTGGTGTGACTTACTACGACGCGGGTGCTCGTAGCTTCTATACCAACAAGCCAATCAATACGCCGGAAGATCTAAAAGGCCTGAAAGTGCGCGTACAGCCAAGCCCATCTGCGATTGCAATGGTAAAAGCGTTAGGTGGTAACCCAACACCATTGGCATACGGTGAGCTATACACGGCATTGCAACAAGGCGTGGTGGATGCTGCGGAAAACAACATCCCATCGTTCAGCTTGAGCCGTCACAGTGAAGTATCGAAATACTTCAGCTTGGATGAGCACACCATGGTGCCAGACATCTTGGTTATCTCTACTAAGACGTATGACAAGCTAACGCCAGAGCAGCAACAAGCACTGATGAAAGCAGCGGCAGACTCTTCTGAATACATGAAGAAATTGTGGGCTGAGTCAGAAGCAAAAGAGCGCGCGAAAGCAGAGAAAATGGGCGTAACGTTTGTTGAACCAAACAAAGCAGCATTTGCTGAAGCGGTTCAACCAATGTATGCGGATCTAGAAAAGACAAATCCTGAGTTAAATGAATTGGTTGAGAAAATCAAAGCCGTTCAATAATTCACAAAAAGTTAGTAATAAACCATCGAAAGCAAGGTGTTACCACATTCTGGTACATAGAGGTTGACCAATTGTTATTGGTCGTTATGATGGCGTGAGAAGTTAGATGCAATATAGTGATAATATCATCATGATGCCTTTTGAACCGAAAAGACCGTATCAAGAGATCGGTTTAGTCCTTAGACAAGAACTCATCAACGGCCACTACAAGGTCGGAGATAGGTTGCCGCCTGAGCGCGATATCGCAGAACGTCTCGACGTTAGCCGCACAGTAGTGCGTGAAGCGATCATCATGCTGGAGCTGGAAAACCTTGTCGAAGTGAAGAAAGGTTCTGGGGTGTATGTCATCAATATTCCATCTCAACCAAACTCCCGTGAAAACGTGATCAGCGATGATGCAGGTCCGTTTGAAATGCTCCAAGCTCGCCAGTTGCTTGAAAGTAACATTGCGGAATTTGCAGCGATGCAAGTAACGCCTGGCGACATCGTGAAAATGCGCGCAGCACTAGAGCTAGAACGAGATGAACTCGCCAGTGGCACCACGGATTGTAACGGTGATGAAAAGTTTCACATGTGCATTGCAGAGGCAACTCAAAACTCTGTGTTGGTGGACATGCTGAAGCAATCTTGGGAGCGACGCGAGAGCAGCCCAATGTGGAATAAACTTCATTCCCGCATTGCTGGTCAAGACTACCGTGAAGAGTGGTTAGACGATCACGCCAAAATCCTCGCCGCATTGCAGCGTAAAGATCCAATTGCTGCAAAAAATGCCATGTGGCAACACCTTGAAAACGTTAAACAGCGCCTGTTGGAGCTGTCTGACATCGATGACCCGAATTTTGATGGTTACTTATTCAGTTCCAACCCTGTTGTTCTGCAGGGTGCTGAAAACGGTTAACCACATTGCCGGCCTCGGTCGGCTCTAGTCAGCGCAGCTGCATTGTCGTGGCTGCATATTAAGAAGTCGTTGTGCACTTAGCTTGAATTATTCGAGCGGGCTGAGTGCGTCTTAAAAAAGGTGAGTGTCATGGAACAAACTTGGCGTTGGTACGGTCCGAATGACCCAGTGTCGCTAGACGATATTCGTCAAGCAGGCGCAACAGGCATCGTGAATGCCTTGCACCACATTCCAAATGGTGAAGTGTGGTCGAAAGAAGAGATTTTAAAGCGTAAAGCCATCATCGAAGAGAAAGGCTTAACGTGGTCAGTGGTTGAAAGTGTTCCTGTTCACGAAGAAATCAAAACTCAGACGGGCAACTTCCAACAATGGATCGACAACTACAAACAAACGCTGCGGAATCTTGCTGAGTGCGGCGTAGATACGGTCTGCTACAACTTTATGCCAGTACTAGACTGGACACGTACAGACCTTGAATTTGAAATGCCAGATGGTTCTCGAGCGTTACGCTTTGACCAAATCGCATTTGCGGCATTTGAGCTACACATTCTTAAACGCCCGGGCGCAGAAGCGGATTACACCGAAGCTGAGCAAGCCCAAGCGCTTGAGTACTTCAACAACATGACGGCAGAGCAAATCCAACAACTGACAAGCAACATCATCGCTGGTTTGCCGGGTGCTGAAGAAGGTTACACGTTAGAAGAGTTCCAAGCTCAATTGGACCGCTACGCTGGTATCAGCAAAGACAAACTGCGTGAGCACATGGCGTACTTCTTGGCGGAGTTAATGCCAGTGTGTGAAGCCCATGGTTTGAAGCTAGCAGTACACCCAGACGATCCACCGCGTCCAATTCTTGGTTTGCCGCGCATCGTTTCGACCATCGAAGACATCGACTGGTTAACCGAAAAAGTACCAAGCAAGATGAACGGTTTAACCATGTGTACTGGTTCTTACGGTGTGCGTGGTGACAACGACCTAGTTAAGATGATTAAAAAGCATGGCGATCGTGTTTACTTCACTCATTTGCGTTCAACCAAGCGTGAAGAAAGCAACCCGATGACGTTCCACGAAGCTGCGCACCTAGATGGCGATGTGGATATGTACAACGTGGTGATGGCAATTTTGGACGAAGAACAACGCCGCGCAGAAGTGGGCGATCACCGTTTGATCCCAATGCGTCCTGACCATGGTCACCAAATGCTGGATGATTTGAAGAAGAAGACCAACCCAGGCTATTCAGCCATTGGTCGCTTGAAAGGCCTTGCCGAAGTACGTGGTCTAGAGATGGCACTAAAACGCGCTTTCTATACCAAGTAAGTAAAAAACCGCAAACCCATCTAACAAAACGCAGAGTCTAGGCTCTGCGTTTTTTTGTTCTTAATTTTTTGAATATTATCCATAAAAAGTATCTGCAATGTTCTGTCAGATGAATACCTGAAAATATTTTGCGTCTTTTTCTAACCACAGTCGTCTTATCTGTGTAAAAACGATTTCGACCGGAGAATGCCATGTTCAAGCCACAGCCAACGCGCTCAGATATTAAAGACAAATTCATCAAGCATGATAGCCAAATGCTCAACCAAGTGTACGGAACAGACCAAGTCGTACCGTATTGGATTGCCGATATGGACTTTCCTATCGCATCGCCAATTTCGCAAGCGATGCAGCAACTTGTTAGCCGTGAAACCTTCTCATACGAGTTTGATAGCAAGACGGTTTTTCAGTCCATTGCTGATTGGAATAAGGATTTGCATGGTCTTGAGCTTAGCACTGATAACTTTGTTCAAGTGCCGGGCGTACTGAGTGCCATTGCACTACTGATTCGCGAGTTCACCAAAGAAGGTGAGGGCGTTCTGATCCAGACACCGGTTTATCATCAGTTCCGACGTTTGATTGAGTCAGCTGGCCGAACCGTTGTTGGCAACACAATGAAAATTGAAAATGACCACTACGTGATGGACTTTGAGTTGCTTGAAAACCAGTTGAAAAGTGGTGAAGTGCAAATGATTTTGCTGTGCAACCCTCACAACCCAGTGGGACGTGTTTGGACCAAAGCAGAACTAGAGCGCATGGTGGCGTTAGCTGAGAAATACAATGTGATGATCATCAGCGATGAAGTGCATGCCGACATCGTATTTGAGGGTTCAACCTTTACCAGTATGACTTCATTAAGCTATGAAAACAGTCTGACGATCATTGGTTCTCCGGCGAAAAACTTTGGTTTGAACAGCATCTCTAACGGTTACATTTACAGCGATAACCAGGCTCTTTTCGAGAAGATCAAAGCGACATCCGCTTCACTTTCTATCGATCATGGCAATGCGTTTACCACCTACGCGACCATTGCGGCTTACCAACAAGGTAAAGAGTGGTTTGAAGGTTTTCATGCTTACATGCAAAACAATCGTAACTGGATTATTGAGTTTATTGAGCACAACTTGCCGCAGGTGAAAGCATTCCTGCCACAAGGAACCAATCAAATTTGGTTGGATTTTTCTGGTTTAGAATTGGAATCTTCTCAGTTAAAAACCTTGCTGACAGAAGAAGCTAAAATGGCGCTGACGCCAGGTACTTGGTTTGGTGAACCCAATGAAAACTACTACCGCATGAACTTCGCTTGTTCTTTAGAGCAAATTCAAACCTCGTTTGAGCTGCTTAAAGCCGCTGTCGATAAACGTAAGTAAGTGAAGTGGTAGGAGAATAAAACGATGACACAAACCATCACTAAAGGCATCAAAGCTCTAGCGGAAGAAGCGCGCTTGAGTGTCGCAGATCTCTCTATTGAGGATGCCAAAGCGCTGTTTGCAGACGAAGGTTACGTATTCGTGGATGTACGAGAAGCCGATGAAAGGCGCAAACTTGGCGTGATTCCGGGGGCATTTACCTGTCCAAGAGGCATGTTGGAGTTTTTGATTGATCCACAATGCCCAGTGCACAACCCAGTTTTTGCTCAAGATAAAACGTACGTCTTTTATTGCGCGCATGGACTTCGTTCCCTCTATGCGGCAAAACAAGCCGCTGGCATGGGGCTTGGGCCTGTGCTCAACCTTGCTGGTGGTTTTGCTGAATGGGTGAAAGCAGATGGCGCGGTTGAGTCTGAGTCATAATGTATAGGTCATACTTGCCATACGGCTTATGTTTCGATTAATATCGAATTATTGTTTTATGTATAGAGACCGTCGCATGTTAGCAGAGTGGTTGGCACACAAAGAGCAGCTCAAAAACTACATTGTCAAACAGACCAGTGATCCAGATTTAGCCGATGACATTTTGCAAGAGGTGTACATAAAGGCGAGTCAAAAGATCGATCAGTTAGAAGCGCGAAGCAAAATCAAAAGTTGGTTATATCGCATCACGCACAACGCGATCATGGATCATTATCGTACGCAGCAAAGTTATGAAGAGCTGATAGACAATCAGGTTGAAGAGGAAATGCCGATTGAGCTGGAGAATCTCCAAACCATGGGTCATTGTTTGCGCCCAATGTTTGAGTGTCTACCAGAGAAATATCGCCAAGCCATGATTCTGTCTGAACTCGACGGTTTGCCTCAACAAACGGTTGCAGATCAGTTGGGACTTTCGCTTTCTGCGACGAAAAGCCGAATTCAGCGCGGTCGAGTTAAGCTCAAAGCCTTGTTAGTTGAGTACTGCAATGTTGAAGCAGGTCGAGGAGGTATCGTTGATTTCTCACCAGAAACGCAGTGTCTTCACATGGCTCAAATGTACAGTGCTGAAGTGGCATAAAGCCAAGATATCCGTTCGATTTACAATGTAAAAGCGCAGAGTTTTGGCTCTGCGCTTTTTTGTTGTCTCGTCATGACTAAAAGTAGTCAACCCCAAGCTATCAACAAAGAGCATTATGTTCTGATTTCAACGTTACCACTTTCAAGAAAGTCTTTGTTTTCTTTAACAAGCTTGTGTAGAAAGTCCGCTACGGTTCTCACCCTTCTTGAGTGGGAAAGGTCGGAGTGAATTGCCAACCAAATGGATTGATCACAGCCAATATCCCTTTCTACACATGTTAATTCTTTAGGTTGAGCGATAAAATGAGGAAGTACTGCCATACCGAGCCCAGCCTCTACCGCGCTGAATTGTGCAGATAGGTTGCTCGTAATAAGCCTACAAGGCTTTCCTCGCGTCGTCCTTTCTAGCCATTGTGCCGCTGGCAGGTGCTGTAGTGTCTCTGACCAACCAATAAAATCATCGTTCTCAAATGAGCCGCTTTGCTGATTCTTCTTCCTATTTTTTAGATAACTCTGTGATGCATAAACGCCAAAGCCGAGCTCACCTAATTTTTGGATACTGACGTTCCCTCGTTCTGGACGAACCATTCTCAATGCTATGTCTGCATCGTGCCTGTGTAAGTTAACGGTAGATACACTGGTTACTACTTCTATCGTTAGGTTTGGGTGGTTTGCCAGAAACTGGGGTAGTGCAGGAAAAATAAAATGATCGGCAAGTCCTTGAGCAGTGGCGAGACGAACGTGGCCTCTAACATCTTGGTCATTAACTTGAGCAGCCGCACTGAAGGCATAACCAGCCTGTTCTAGAGCTTCGGCTTGAGCGATGAGCGCCATTCCTTCGTCGGTCAACTTATAACCAAGTTGGTCCCTGGTAAATAATTTTAGGCCTATCGCGCTTTCTAATCGCTCTAATCGTCGTGATACTGTTGCGATTCCGAGCCTTAGCGATTTCGAGGCGCCGCTCAGTGTTCCCTCTCTTGCGATGCCTAAAAATATCTTGGCATCATCCCAATTTAAATGGTTCGATTTCTCTTTGTTTCCGATATCGGAAATCTGATTGCAATTATTGGCCATGTATCACTCCATTTTTGGAAAATATACTGATATGCGAATAACAAAGCTAGAGGAAAAAAAATGGATAAGCGCATATTAGGTAATGGCTTGGAAGTTTCAGAAATTGGTTTAGGCTGCATGGGCATGAGTGAATTCTACGGGCCAACAGACGATGAAGAATCATTAAAAGTACTTCATAAAGCCGTAGATTTAGGATGCAACTTTTTCGATACGGCGGATACTTACGGTAATTCTCACAATGAAGAGCTGATTGGCCGTTTTCTTAAACATCATCGTTCGGATGTAAAGGTAGCAACAAAATGTGGCATTGTTCGTCGACCAGGAGAGTACGAACGACGTATCGACAATAGTCCAGCTTATATCCGAAGAGCATGTGAAAATTCTCTTCGTCACTTAGGTGTTGAATGCATCGATCTGTACTATATCCATCGTTTAGATTCGACTACACCAATTGAAGTGGTCATGCAAACGCTCGCAGAATTAGTTACTGAAGGAAAAATTGCCCACATTGGTCTCTCTGAAGTCAACGCGACGACGCTCAGAAAAGCGCATGCAGTCCACCCTGTGACCGCTTTGCAAACCGAGTACTCGCTGTGGACGCGAGATGTGGAACGTGAAATCTTGCCCACATGTCGAGAATTAGGCGTTGGTTTTGTCCCTTACTCTCCGCTGGGGCGCGGTTTTTTAACGGGGCGTTTTCACTCTGATCGTGACTTTTCTGAAGGGGATGCGCGAAGTAAATTGCCAAGATTCACAGAAGGTAATTTAAAGGCGAACCGCCCGCTATCCAATATCGTGGCTCAAATAGCGCAAAATAAGTCGTGTTCTCCGGCCCAAATTGCTCTGGCGTGGCTATTGGCTCAAGGTAAGGATATTGTGCCTATTCCAGGATCGAAAAAAATGGCCCACATCGTCGATAACTTGGGTGCGTCCAATGTCTCGCTTACCCGAGAAGATTTGCTTCAAATAGAGTTGGCTCTAGAGAGCTTTCGTCCCGCGGGAGCGAGATATATAGAAGAAGGCATGAAAGGGATCAATTCTTAGTTAGCTTCCTCCTATCGGGAAAACCAACGAGCTGAGTTCTTTTGACAAACAAACGGTGTTTCTCCACCTTCTGGGCGAATGATACTAAGATGCAAAGAGGGTGGTTCATCGAAAAGATTGTGGTAAAGTCCGCGCCTGCGATTTACCGCATCTTTTACTGCCTCTTCAATCAAAAGCACAAGGTTAAGCTAATGCCATTTTCTACTCTCTCTTTGAGTTCTGAGCTGATTCACGCACTGCCAAAAGACTTTAAGAAGCCAACCGATATTCAGGCTTTGGCAATTCCTGAATTACTCAGTGGTAAAGACGTGTTGGCATTAGCAAACACGGGCAGCGGAAAAACCCTTGCGTATGGCTTGCCTTTGTTGGAAAAGCTAAGTGTAAATCCAGAGCAAAAAGCACTGATTCTAGTACCAACGCGTGAGCTCGCAACGCAAGTAAGCGAGGCGATTAACCAAGTTGGTCAAGCTATTGGTCTCAACGCAGTGTGTCTGTGTGGTGGTGTGGATAAAGAGACGCAACTACAAGCACTTGCGGCAAACCCTCAAATTCTTGTTGCGACAACAGGTCGTTTAGTTGATCTGGCGAACAACGGGTTGGAGCTGAGTAATATCCATTACCTAGTGTTGGATGAAGCGGATCGTTTGCTGGATATGGGCTTTTGGCCAGACGTGCAAAATATTGCAGGACAGATTTCAAACCAGCGCCAAACCGCGATGTTCTCAGCAACGTTTTCTGATGAGTTGAAGGGCAAAGCCAAGCAGCTGATGCATGCACCAAAACAGGTAGCAGCGCATCAAGAAAACAGCACCAATCAAGATATTGCCGAAACGCTGTATCTCGTCAACAAAGGCAGCAAAACCAAAGCCTTGATTGAACTGTTAAAGCAAAATACGTGGACGCAGGTATTGGTATTTATTGGTGCGAAAGAGAACGCTGATGGTTTGGCGAAGAAGTTGAACAAAGCTGGAATCACAACCAATGTGCTGCACGGTAATAAGAGCCAAGCAGAGCGAGAAGAAGCGCTGGCGCAGTTTAAATCTGGGCAAACACAGGTGCTAATTGCCACCGACCTATTGGCTCGCGGTATTCACATCGAGCAACTACCGGTGGTGATTAACTTTGAGTTGCCAATGCATGCGGAAACATACGTTCACCGAGTTGGGCGCACAGCGCGTGCTGGCGAGCAAGGTGTCGCAATGTCGCTGGTCTGCCATGGAGAAACCGAAGCGCTTACAGCGATCCGTAACTTGACGCAACGTGAATTGCCAACGCAAGACCTTGAAGGTTTCCCTGTAACGGATAAGCCATCAACAGGCGAAAGCAAGCGCGCCCCACGTGATAAAAAAGCCAATCGCCGAACCAATGCCAAAAAGAGCATTAAGCAGTTTCAAGGTAAGCCGAAACGTCAAGCGCCTAAAGCTAAATGAGCAAAACCAAATAAAAAAAAGCCATCGTAATGATGGCTTTTTAATTAAATGGAGTGTGTGTCTAAATAGGGGTAGTGCTTAGAAGTTGTAAGAAACTGTCGCGCCTACTGCCCATTGGTTTGCACTGTCTACGATAGAAGAATCGCTGATGCCACTACCTAGACGAGTGTATTGTGATACTTGGCTGATTTGCCAGTGCTCAGTGATTGGCACTACCAGTTTGTAACCTAAACCGTAGTTTACGGTTGCATCGCCTTTGTATGCTTTGCGGTTTGCACGTGCTTCTTTGTCTGTTACACCGAAGTAGTAATCAACGTAATCTTTGCTTTGGTAAGACACGCTCGCAAATGGTACGAAATCAGCATTACCGATATTCATGATATGGAAGTAAGTGGCACCACCTTGGAAGCCTTTGTAAGCGCCTGATACATCATGTTGTAGGTAAGTTGAAACTACGTTGTTTGGATCAAGTCTGAAATCTGCGTTCAAACCTAGATCGATCGCGATATCACGTCGTTTCGTACCTTTTAGGCTCTTCGCTACATCGCTATCACGAGGTACACCGCTACCTACCACGTAAGCACTCATGTTAAGTAGTTCATCGTTGTCACCTAGGAAACGGTAGTTAATACCGCCTAAATCAGCGTTGAAGTCTTCACCATGGTAACCACCGTTTAGAACTGGCGCAGTGTTGTGTTTTTGGTCTTTGAAAAGATCGCTCGCTTGTACTATGCCAGCTTCGACCATCCAGCCACCTTCGTTGTTGTAGATGTTACCGTTACGAATGTAAGTATCACCCGCTGTTGCCGTGCCTGCAGCCGTCAACGTTAATAATGCAATAATTGTTTTGTTCATTGTTCTGTCCCAGTTATTTTGTTTTGAACACTGTACAAAATAAAGTTGTAACCCTCTATCAGAAGAGCGTATGGAAGTGTAATGATGACTTTAAGAAATGTATGGTTTCACCTAAAAAATGCTAAGACGTAGAACCATGCCCGCTATGAAGGCATGGTTGAGACGTTGGTATAGATGATCTCTATCGCCGTTGAGATGGTTTAACTGGGTTTGCGGTGAAGGTACTTCATGACTTTCCCTTGCTTCCACATCATAACGCCTGTGATGGCGACAACGGGAACAAGTACAAATAACGTTAAAGTCATGAACATTTCATTTGCCTTCAGCGGTGAATAAAGCGCTGCACCCACCAACAGCGCACACAATATATGCATCCATCTTAAAGCCAACCTTACTAACTGTCCGCTCATTGCCTTTCTCCTTTGCTTTGTTTCAATACACGATACAGAGCAAAGTGATGACGGTTTTGGCTTTGAGATAAAACGCCTAATAGTGTTATAAGTGAACGTATAGGATGATGAATGGTTTTTATGCTGAGCAGATAACTTTCGGAGTGTGTCTTAGACCTAACATTGTGCACCCATCTTCCAAGTAGCTATCGGTGACAACATCGAAGCCGAACTTGCCGTAGTAGTCTCTCAAGTGTGCTTGTGCGGATATAAAAATGCTGTCGTTCGGGTAGATCTTTCTTGTGGCATCGAAGCTAACTTGCATCAATTGGTTACCGATGTTTTTCCCTCTGTAGTCCTCTGCGACGATAACGCGACCAATACACACGTCATTGGCATCAGAGTGCAGCAAGGGTAAAACTTCAATAGGGTATCCGAGTTTCGGAGGCATAATACGACTAGAAGCCACCAGACGTTCGTTATCATATCCCATCACGTGGTAGGTGTCGGGATGGTTATCTTTACCATCCAAATCGCTGTATGGCGTGTTCATGTCTACGATGAAAATATTGACTCTTTGCTGCAAAAAATCGTAAAGCTCTTGAACAGACAGATCTGCGAATTTCTTAATTCTCCATTCGAGCATCATGCTTCCCCTTGTATTATTTTGGGTACAACATAAAGAGTATTTGTGCGGGATTCATTAACCTTTGTTAATTGCCAAGCCCCAGCTTAAATACAGATTTGCTGTATTGAACGGCTAAAAAGCAAAAGCCCCACTGACTTGGTTGTGGGGCTAATATTAGAAGGGATACGCTCCGATCTATCGGGGAGTCAAAACGAGAATTAAACCGCAGTCGGGCCAACCAAACGCATTTCCCAATCTTCGACTTCACCGGTTTCTAGGCGGCGTTCAACAAGCTTGCCCCAAGATTCAACCAATGGAAGTTCCGCTAGTTGGCTTAGCTCTGTTTTATCTAGGCAACCAGTAAATACTGCGCCCATGATGCGAGCCAATGACCAGTCTGGGTAAGGTCTTTCGCACAGAATAATCTCGTCACCTGCACCGATATCGCCCTCTTGTAGCACTCGGAAGTACCAGCCTGTTCGAAGCGTGTCTTGCAGTCTTCTCGCCATGTCGTTTTGCTCGAAGCGGACGTTGAGTTTCCAGCAAGGCATGCGACCTTGGGATACTTCCAATAAGGTTGTGCCGATGCGGATTTTATCTTTCAGGCAAATGGACGCTTCTGTTACGCCGCTTGAGCTTAAGTTCTCGCCGAACGCCCCAGCTGATTGGAAAATCGCTTTGTCGCCCAACTCTTTCTGCCAAACCGGATAGTGCTCGCTTGGGTAAATATGAAGAGCTTTTTGAATCCCACCATGAAAGCGTGGATCGCCTTGTTCATCATTGGTAAAACCCAGTTCTGTTGCATGCTGACGCTGCGGCAGAACCTGTTTGTTGATCGCACTTTTCGCACCATGTGCAAAAGCAACGGTTTTACCTGCTAATACGCTGTTAACTACGCCTAACTTCTTCATATTCTTTCCTTATCGCCTGAAACTGATTTGCCAAACGGTATGAGACAAGGCCGCGTTAGCGCTCGCCCAGTGATTTGAATACCGGAATCGCTGCCAGTACTTCAATGCGCTTTTCTGTGCTTTTTAAGTAGCGCGTTTCGCTATCTGAAACCAACACATGACGTTGATAACCTTCCGTTTTAGGGAACTTGGTTAACACGGTTTCAAGCGATGCTTCGCATTTATCTTGGTTGATGTTATCAATATCGACTTTGAATAAGAGTTGGTTTTCTTTGGATATTTCCACTTGATATCGCATACGTCACACCTCATGGCTTCATTCACTTTGCCGGGCATGATAGCCTAGTGAACTTGTGTCAGAGTAGGGATGTAAGGACAGTTTATGATGCCAACCCGCCAAATCGATTCTCACTCCGGTGTTATGACCTCTAATGAGATGATGGCTGCCAATCCCCACTCACCAGCTTTGGTTAAGACCATCGACATGCCGAAAGGTTACATTGATGCGATGCACCAACACACGTGGCATCAAGTCATCTTCCCCATCAAAGGGTTATTACAAACCAAAACCGATCATTACCAGCACCTTGTGCCCCATACCTCTGCGCTGTTCGTACCTGCGGGTATTCAACATGAATCCATCGCGCTAAGCCATACGACATTTGTCGGTATCTATCTAAACCCTAAGTTCGGTACTGAGTACGAGCACCAAGTTAGAACCATCACTCTCACGCCTTTCTTGAACGAGCTGCTACAGGAAATACGCCGCCAATGCGAAGGGCTCGTGAGTGATGAGGAAGTATCACGATTGCTTGGCGTGTTGCATGATCAAATCATGAAAGATAACGTGCAGACCTTTCAGTTATTGCTGCCTGAAGACAGGCGTTTAAAGTTGATATTTGAAGCGCTGACCGACACGCCAGCATTGGATTGGTCACTCAGACAGTGGGGAGAGAAAGTCGGTGCATCCGAGCGAACTTTGTCGCGCTTGTTCTCCAAAGAGTTCAACACCTCGTTTCAACTTTGGCGGCAACAAATTCGGCTGATTTATTCGCTCTCTTTGCTAGATGAAGAGCTCTCCATCCAAAGCATTGCCGATCACGTGGGGTATCAAAATGACTCTTCTTACATCAAAGCATTTAAAGCCTATTTTGATGTTACCCCTCAGCAGTTTCGAATGAATAGCCGATAAGTTCTGTTTTCAAAGCTGAAGCTGTATTGCAGATTGTTCTTTCCCTCAAAAATTCGAACACCGAGCGATAAGCTTCACCCCTAGTAAGCCCAATCTAACTGAGTTTTTTAACATTTCATTTAAATCATTTTCTGTTTTTTAATTCATGCTGTGAATGACAAAAAAATACACAGCCTGACATTAAACTAGTTGCATTTGCTTTATTATGCCTTTGCCTAAAAAATGATACTTATTATGGGCTTAAAGTAGAGTAAAGACGTTAATGTAAGCTCGTGATAACAATGGAGTCGATGAGCAGCAGTGACGAATAATAACAATGTAACAGAGGTTTATAACGTGAGAAATATCGCTTGGACTGCGAGTAATGTTAATAAGTTGTTGGCGACCTTGGCTGTTTCTAGCCTGTTGTCTGGATGTGGCGGTGGTGGTGGTGGGGACTCTGATTCCACCCCTGCTGCAAAACCTCCAATTGAGAATAAGAAAGATGAAACCCCACCAGTAATCACGTTAGTAGGGAGCAAAAGCATCACAGTTTATCTGAATGATAAATTTCAGGATCCAGGCTTTACTGCAACAGATAACGTGGATGGTGACATCAGTAAGCGCGTTAAGGTTAGCTACGACAAACCGATAGATACTGACACTGAGGGCACCTACACAATAACGTACACAGTCACGGATAAAGCGGGTAACAAAGCTGCGGTATCTCGTGAAGTGAAGGTCGAAAGCAAAGCGATTCCGGCTCCAGATGTAGAGAGCGACAAAGACACCGAGAAGCCTCAAATTACACTAAAAGGTGGTGAGGAAATCATCGTTTATCTGAACGAGGAGTTTCAGGATCCAGGCTTTAGTGCAACAGATAACGTGGATGGTGATATCAGTAATCGTGTACAGGTTAGCTACGACAAACCGATAGATACTGACACTGTGGGTACCTACACAATAACGTACAAGGTAACGGATAAAGCGGGTAACAAAGCAACGGCATCTCGTAAAGTGACCGTAAAGAGTAAAGCGGTTGCAGATACCGAGAAGCCTCAAATTACACTAAAAGGTGGTGAGGAAATCACCGTTTATCTGAATGATGAATTTCAGGACCCAGGCTTTACTGCAACAGATAACGTGGATGGTGACATCAGCAAGCGTGTACAGGTTAGCGGCAAAGCGGATACTGGTACTGTTGGCACCTACACACTAACGTACAAGGTCACAGATACCGCGGGCAATGAGGCAACGGCAAAACGAGTCGTCGAAGTTGTTGAAGGCATTGTCTTTAGAGACAGCGATATTGTTCTGTATGAAAATGAGTACCAACACCGAATTTGGTATGACGTAAAGTCAGACAATATCGATGCGTCGAAAATAACATTTGAGCTGTCCGAGCAATCCACAGCGACGGTTGATAAAGCACAAGGCCAGACACTGGATGTTGAGTTGGTAGAGGTGAAAAATTCGACGTCTAAAAGTGGATATTTCACGTTGGCTATTCATGATGACGAAGAGTTCGAAGGTAAAGAAAGGATCGTGGTAAACGTTCTGAGCGACAAGGCGTTTGTTAAGGAACTGAATATTGATCTGGATGATGGTGCTTTGACCAGAGTATACTCAAGCACAAATTTTACAGATTCTTTTCCTAAGAAAAAGCTGATTGTTCTGGATGATACGCTCTATGCATTCGATAGAAAGTCTATCGTTAAATACGACCTTATCAAAAAGGAAGAAATTACAAAAAATTCTTCGCCTTATACTTACTTTGCTTTAGGTGACGATGATATTTCTGCTGCAGTTTACGAAGACAATATTTATATGCTCATCAGAGATAAATTGTATCTACTAAACAAAAATGATCTGTCATTAATTGAAGAGAGCAAAGTCCCTCTAAACTTCAACTTTAATGGATATAATGCAAAGGTTGATATACAAATCACCAAAAACACCGTTTATGTCTTTGCTACGCAAGGCTTTTACTCAAAAAAGCCAAACTACTTTAGCTACGAATTGACTGCGAACGAATGGGCAAAACTTCCACAATTACCTGAAAATAATCAGAATGATAAAAAGACCACGCTTGTAAGGACAACAAGAGTCCACGATAACAAGATCTATGTATATCAAAAGTCTCTTTTGAATGTTTTTGATATGGACATTAATCAGTGGTCAGAGGCTAACATTGTTCAAGATAAGTGGCATACACCGTATGGAGAGGACGGTGTTTGGTTTTCTGATAAAGCACAATTTGTCGGTAACTATGCTTATGACTTTATGCATGGAGAGTATGAGCAGTTCTTGAGTCGTTACAACTTTGAAACTGAGTCTATGGATGAGCGTCGCATTCTTTACGTTGGCATTGACGAAGGCTCTGATTCTTTTTTGTATAAAGGGCGTGTTCATCGATTGAACAAACAATCTAGTGCTTTCGCCTTGTTTTATATGCACGATCAAAAATAGTACTTTTGCCAAAGTGTCTAAAAAGCCAGCGCCCTGTCGCTGGCTTTTCTTTCCCCCCAAAGTTCTAACACCGAGCGATCAGCTTCACCCCTAGCAAGCCCAATCTAACTGAGTTTTTAATATTTTATTTAAATCATTTTCTGTTTTTAAATTCATGCTGCGAATGACAAAAAAATACACAGTCTGACATTAAACTAGTTGCATTTGTCTTATTATGCCTTTGCCTAAAAAATTATATTTATTATGGGTTTAAGTTAGAGTAAAGACGTTAATGTGAGCTCGTGATAACAATGGAGTCGATGAGCAGCAGTGACAAATAATAACAATGTAACAGAGGTTTATAACGTGAGAAATATCGCTTGGACTGCGAGTAATGTTAATAAGTTGTTGGCGACCTTGGCTGTTTCTAGCCTGTTGTCTGGATGTGGTGGGGGTGGGGACTCTGATTCCACCCCTGCTGCAAAACCTCCAATTGAGAATAAGAAAGATGAAACCCCACCAGTAATCACGTTAGTAGGGAGCAAAAGCATCACTGTTTATCTGAATGATAAATTTGAGGATCCAGGCTTTACTGCAACAGATAACGTGGATGGTGACATCAGTAAGCGCGTTAAGGTTAGCTACGACAAACCGATAGATACTGACACTGTGGGCACCTACACAATAACGTACACAGTCACGGATAAAGCGGGTAACAAAGCTGTGGTATCTCGTGAAGTGAAGGTCGAAAGCAAAGCGATTCCGGCTCCAGATGTAGAGAGCGACAAAGACACCGAGAAGCCTCAAATTACACTAAAAGGTGGTGAGGAAATCATCGTTTATCTGAACGAGGAGTTTCAGGATCCAGGCTTTACTGCAACAGATAACGTGGATGGTGATATCAGCAATCGTGTACAGGTTAGCTACGACAAACCGATAGATACTGACACAGTGGGTACCTACACAATAACCTACAAGGTAACGGATAAAGCGGGTAACAAAGCAACGGCATCTCGTAAAGTGACGGTAAAGAGTAAAGCGGTTGCAGATATCGAGAAGCCTCAAATTACACTAAAAGGTGGTGAAGAGATCACCGTTTATCTGAATGATGAATTTCAGGACCCAGGCTTTACTGCAACAGATAATGTGGATGGTGACATCAGCAAGCGTGTACAGGTTAGCGGCAAACCGGATACTGGTACTGTTGGCACTTACACATTAACGTACAAGGTCACAGATACCGCGGGCAATGAGGCAACGGCAAAACGAGTCGTCGAAGTTGTTGAAGGCATTGTCTTTAGAGACAGCGATATTGTTCTGTATGAAAATGAGTACCAGCACCGAATTTGGTATGACGTAAAGTCAGACAACATCGATGCGTCGAAAATAACATTTGAGCTGTCAGAGCAATCCACAGCGACGGTGGATAAAGCACAAGGCCAGACACTGGATGTTGAGTTGGTAGAGGTGAAAAATTCGACGTCTAAAAGCGGATATTTCACGTTGGCTATTCATGATGACGAAGAGTTCGAAGGTAAAGAACGCATCGTGGTAAACGTTCTGAGCGACAAGGCGTTTGTTAAGGAACTGAATATTGATCTGGATGATACTGATTCTAAAGGACTAGTTGAGCACGGTGCTCTAACAGATATTGGGCAAGTGCCATACTATAGAAGGGTTGTTCTTGATGATATGCTTTACGCCTTTGATGGTTTGAAGATAGCGAAATATGACCTAATCAATCAGAGCCGAGTGAAATATCTTGATTTGACGCACTGGTCAATCAAATTTGATGTTCAACCCTATTGGCCTCAAGTTGTTATTTATCAAGATGAGATCTACTGGCTTAACAAGAATAAGTTATATCAAGTCGATAAAAACGATTTAACTCCGAGGCTTGTCTCTTTAGTACCTGCACACTTTCAGCATGGGTCTCGCCCAAACCAAAAAATCTTAGCCATTTTAGGTAATAAGCTCTACGTGTTTGACAACGGACTTGGCGATGAAAGTTTCGCTCTCCACAGACACGAATACCACAGTTATGATTTTGAAACTGGTGAGTGGCTAGGCCTTCCTGATTTTCCAGATGAAGGAGCATACTGGAAGAATTTGGTGATATCTGTTTCTGGGACTAAGGTCGTGGGCGATGATATATACATCCTAGAGGAAAAGGATTTTAGTGTTTTTAACACAAAAGAATGGACATGGTCACAGGTTGGTACAAGGTATAAAGGCAAGTCGGCGGTTGAAGCGACACTTTCTGACCTGGCTCACTTCTCTGGTAGCTTTGCGTACGATTTTTTAAATCGCGATAAAGTTAAGTATTTTACTCGTTATGAGTTTGATGCCGATATGAAGGTAACAAGTGTTGATGAACGAGTAATACCTTACTTTGACTATGACCCTATTATGTATAAAGGCCGTTTGTACATGACCGATGGTAAAAGCACTGATTTGTTGTCTATTTACTGGGGTGATAACCACTAAACGAGTTTTAATATGAAGACCCTAAGCCAGCGCCTTGTCGCTGGCTTTTCTTCC